>JAUXWH010000038.1 GCA_030681365.1 Bradyrhizobium sp. | reverse complement strand
AACCTGCCGCTGATCCTCGCCGCGATCGGCATCGTGATGGGCGCGTTCGGCCAGGTCACCGTCAACGACGCCATGGTCGGCAAATACACCAGCGAGGAGTGGCGGTCGCGCGCTTACTCGGTGCGCTACTTCATCGGCTTTACTGCCGCGGGCGCGTCAGTGGGGCTGGTGGCATGGCTGTACGAGCAGGGCGGCTTCGTCACCATGCTGCATGCGTTCGCGGCGCTATGCCTGCTGGTGATCGCGGCAGCGATCATCCTGCCGACCGAGATCAAGGTGCCGGCGGCACAGCCGAACTGAAGCCGCCCGACGAGATAAGCGCTCAGCCCCTTGTTGCAGCGCAAGTAGAGTTGGGGCGGGTGCTCGCGGTGTCCAGGTAGGGCTCGGAGTGCCCTCCGGTAGGTTGCGACTCGGTAGCACTACGGAGTGCCCAAATTAATCAAATCTGAAGATGTGACGTTCATCCTTGCGGGTCAGCATTGCACCGCTTGCATGGCAAATTGCCTGTCAAGCTTGCCCGATCACCCCAAGCCGGTCCGGTTGACCGTTCCCCCGCCAAAGGACGTCTCACATGCGAACCACTCCGTTTCACGCGCTCCCCTTGATGCTGGCAGGTCTGCTCGCGGCGGGTATTCCCGCATCCGCCGAAAACGGCGTGTCGGCCGACAAGATCGTGTTCGGTCAGGCGACCGCGCTCGAAGGCCCGGCTTCGGCTTTGGGCCAGGGCATGAAACTGGGTCTCGACGCGGCCTTCGCCGAAGTGAACAAGGCCGGCGGCGTCAAGGGCCGCAAGCTCGAACTCAAGAGCGTCGACGACGGCTATGAGCCCACCAAATCCATCGAAGCGGTCAAGAAGCTGATCGAAGAAGACAAGGTGTTCGCGCTCGCCGGCACGGTGGGTACGCCGACCGCCGCCGCCACCCAGCCGATCGCGACCACGGCAGGTGCGCCCTTCATCGGCGCCTTCACCGGGGCCGAATTCCTGCGCGAGCCGCACAAGCCGCTGGTGCTGAATATTCGCGCCAGCTACTTCCAGGAAACCGAAGCCATGGTCGAACATCTGACCAAGGATCTCGGCGCCACCAAGATCGCGATCATGTACCAGGACGATGCGTTCGGACAGGCCGGCCTTGCCGGCGTCAAGAAGGCGCTCGACAAGCGGCAGATGCAGCTCGCCGGCGAAGGCACCTTCGAGCGCAACACGGTCGCCGTCAAAACCGCGCTGCTGGCCATCAAGAAGGCCGATCCGGAAGCGGTCATCATGATCAGCCCCTACAAGCCGGCGGCCGAGTTCATCAAGCTAGCCAGGCAGATCAAGCTCAACGTGACCTTCGTGAACATTTCCTTCGTCGGATCCGACGCCCTGGCCAAGGAGCTTGGACCCGCAGGCGCCGGCGTTGTCATCACGCAGGTCGTTCCGTTCCCGAAGGACGCGGCCATCCCGGTGGTCGGGCGCTATCACGCCGCGCTCAAGGCGACTTCCCCCGACGCCGAGCCGGGCTTCGTTTCGCTCGAAGGCTATCTCGTCGGCCGTGCCATCATCGCCGGCCTCGAAAAGGTCGATGGCGAACCGACTCGGCAGACGCTGATCGAGGCCGTGCAAAAAGCAGGAAGCCTGGATCTCGGCGGCTTCAAGCTCACCTACAGCGCCACCAGCAACCGGGGATCGGATCAGGTGTTCCTGACCGTGATCCAGCCGGACGGCAGCTTCAAGGCGGTCGACCGTCTCCAGAAGTCCGGAACGTAACGCAAAGCGGCCGCGAGCACCGGGCGAAGCCCCGCTGCTCGCGGCACGATTTCGCAACTGCTACCTGATACTACCCTGGAGATTGACGATGCAGAGCGCGACGTCGTGGTATCACCTCGGCCTTCGCGGTCGATTGTTTACGGCCTTCGGCGTCGTCGCAGCCCTCACGGTGCTGGCGAGCGGCAGCGCGATGATCTCCTATGACAGCCTTGGACGCTCGCTCGGCGCGGTCGCCGAAAAAAGTTTACCCGAGATCACACGCGCTTCCGAGGTGGTCAGGGCCGCCGGCGAAGTCGCCGCTGCCGCGCCGCGCCTGCTCGCCGCGACCGACAAGGCCGAGCGCGAACATGCCGTCAAGGGCTTGACCGCCGCGCGTCAGGATCTCAGGCAGTCCATCGGCGCGCTCGCATCCGAAGATGCCGCACGGCTCAACAAGACCGCGGATCGCATTCTGGTGAACCTCGACCGGCTGATGCAGTCTGTCGCCGAACGCCAGGCGATTGCCGAGTCCCAGCACGCGCTGGTCGCCGGGCTTCGCAAATCGCATCAGAAGCTCGCCGAAAAACTGTCGCCGATGGCCGACGATGCCGGATTCACCCTGACCCTCGGCCTGCAGACGGCGGCCGACGACAAGGACCTGGAAGTCGTCAAGAAGACGCTGGCAGCGCTGGCCGACAATGAACTGGTGTCGCTGCAGGCGATCCTGGATCTGCGCGCCGAATCCAATCTGATGCTGGGAATTCTCGTCGAGGCGGCCGACCTGCCGTCCGTCGAGTTGTTGCCGCCGGTCAGGGACCGGTTCACCGCGACGGCGGGGCGCCTCGGAAAGGCCGCTGCCGCCTTTAGGGATGCCGAGGCGTCGAAACTCGTCGCTGAACTGGTCAAGACCGGCAAGGATCCCGGCAACGTCTTTGAACTCAAGCAGAAGGAACTGGCTGCCGCCAAGGCCGGCGCCAACGTGGTGGTCGAGAACCGCGCGCTCGCCCTGGAGTTCGAAAAGGAAGTTGCCAGCCTGCGTACGCGCAGCGAGGCTTCGGCGACATCAGCGGTCCATGAATCCGAGGCGGAGATCCGCCAGGGCCGCATTATCCTGATCGGCCTCTCGCTCGTCAGTCTTGCCACGGCACTTGCCATCGGCTGGCTCTATGTCGGCCGAGGGGTGGTGCGCCGCCTTGTCAGGCTGCAGAACAGCATGAAGTCGGTCGCCGCGGGCGACCTCGCCACCGAGATCGCCACCGGCGGCTCGGACGAAATCGCCGACATGGCCGAAGCGCTGCAGGTCTTCAAGAGCAACATGCTGGAATCCAACCGCTTGCGCACGGAACGCGCGGAGGCGGAGAAGCATGTGCATGCCCAGCGCAGAACCGAGATGCGGAAACTGGCGGATGAATTCGAAGCCGCGGTCGGCGAGATCGTGCAGACGGTATCCTCCGCCTCGACGGAGCTGGAAGCCTCGGCTACCAGTCTGACCCGGACCGCCGACGAGACCCAGCAACTCGCCGGGAAGGTGGAAGCCGCTTCCGAAGAAGCCTCCTCGAATGTCAGGTCGGTCGCGGCCGCGACGGAAGAGATGAGCGCGTCGATTGCCGAAATCAGCCGGCAGGTCCAGGAGTCCAACATGATTGCCGGCGAAGCCGTCAACCAGGCGGAGATTACCGACGCCCGCATCAACGAGCTGTCGAAGGCGGCGGTGCGGATCGGCGATGTGGTCGACCTGATCACGACGATCGCGGAGCAGACCAATTTGCTGGCGCTGAACGCCACCATCGAGGCGGCCCGCGCCGGCGAATCCGGGCGCGGCTTCGCGGTGGTCGCCCAGGAGGTCAAGGCGCTGGCCGCGCAGACCGCCAGCGCGACCCACGAGATCAGCAGCCAGATCGCCGGAATGCAGGTCGCAACCCAGGAATCGGTCGTGGCGATCAAGCAGATCGGCACCACCATCAGCCGGATCTCGCAGATCGCGGCCGCGATCGCGACCTCCGTCGATCAGCAGGGCGACGCTACCCGGGACATCGCCCGCAATGTCGAACAGGCGGCGCAGGGCACCTCCCAGGTCGCCACCAATATTGTCGATGTGAACAAGGGCGCGCGCCATACCGGCTCGGCTTCCGCCCAGGTTCTTTCCTCGGCGCAGTCGCTGTCCGGAGAGAGCAACCGTCTCAAGCTCGAGGTCGGCAAGTTTCTCGATACGGTGCGCGCCGCCTGAACGACAACTACGTCGCTTCCGGCGCCGGCCGGGGCGGGTTTTCCATCAAGCCGGTGACCGAGGCGACCGCATAGCCCACCACTGCGCCGATCGCAGCCCCCAGCGACTTGAATTCGACGTCGCGGAAGCTCGGATGCCGCCCGGCCGCGATATACTGCAGCGGCTCGAAAATCGCAGCCGCCAGCGACAGCGCCAGCACGATCAGCCAGAATCTGCGGGGATAGGCCGCGGCGAACAGGGCGCCGACCGCCGCCATCACGCAGAACCGTTCGATGTTCGGCGCCAGTCCGCTGGCGGGCCGCCATCCGATCGGAACCAGCGTCACCAGCAGTACCATCAGGATCGAGAGCCAGGCCGCGCGCCTGATGAGCAGCCGGATATTTTCCACACTGAAATCCGTCATTCCGGATCAGCGCCCGAACAGCTTGCGGAAAAGTTTCTGCGACTGCGGAAACTGGTCGTTGTCGATCTGCGTCGGCCACTGCCCGTCGACGTCGAAATAGGCCGCGTAGGCGATCCTGTCTTCATTCTGCATGAACCAGTCGCGCATCTGCTGGACAAAGTAGGGATTGTCGCCGAACTGGCCGACGCCCCATTCCGGGTAACTCATGAGCTTGCCGCGCCGGGCGGCGAAATCGCGCTGCCACTCGAGGCCGAACGGCGCTTTCAGGTAGTGGGTTTCCCAGCGTTCCTGCGGCGATCCCTCATGTTTGAAGTCGTAGACGTCGAGGCCGATGTAGTCGACCACATCGTCGCCGGGATAGGCGAGGTCGGCCGCCAGTTCCTGCAGCCCCCAGCCCGGGCACCAGTCGTATTTGAATCCGTCGGAATATCGCCGGAAGATTCCGACCACGCGGCGGAACGCGGCGATGTAGTCCGCCTCCTGGCCCTTGGCGAACCAGGGCGAGTCGACCAGGTTCATTTCCCAGCCGAGCCGGATGATCGCGTTCGGCTGGTTGTCGGCGATCGCCCTGGCGGCGGCTTCGAAGGCATCGTCGTGCAGGCCGCTGGCGACATCGGCGAGCGGCGTTCCCTTCACCGTCAGCGGCATCGACCACACCACGTTTCGCGCCGGGTTGAGCTTCTTCCAGATGCCCGGCACCCAGCTCAGCTTGGAATAGTCTTCCCAGGTATACTGGGCGTAGAAGTCGACGCCGAGCACCGAGGACGGTTTGCGGTTCAGCCACTTTTCCCAGGCCTGCAGCGTGCGTTCGCGGCCTTCGGCTCCCCAGTGGACGAAAGCGCCGGCGAATTTCGCGGGCATGGGTTTGACCTTCGTCGCGCCATGGGCCGGACTTGCTGCGCCCAGCGCCAGCATCGCCGCGGCCACCGTCGCGCCGAGAAATCCAAGCGGGGCGCGAGCATGGTCAGCGTGAAACATGGTCTGCCCTCGCCAATTGTCCGGCCAGGCCGGTCGAAAGCCGCCGTCCCACCACCACGGAGCCCTGTGCGGTGAGGTGGCCGGCGTCGAACTGCATGGGAATGTCGCCTTCGGCGAATTCATCGCAGCGACCGTCGTGGCGGCAAACGGCATCGTAGACGGAGAGATAGGTCGCCCCCTTTGCGGCGGCGATCCGGCCGAGCTCGCGGTCGCGCTCCCGGATTCCGGCGGTGCGGGTGCGGCTGGCAATCGAAGGGCTGTTGCGCAGGATTTCGTCGGCCAAAAGTCGCGGCAGCGGGCTGTCGTATTCGACGATCGGCCCCAGCACGACGACGTCGAGTCCCCGCGACGTCAGGGTCTCGATTGTTTCGGACAGGGCGGGGATATCCTCGTCCTTCCACGAGGCCGCGAGCAGGACCTTGTCGACCCTTTTGTTCACGAGGAAGTCGCTGAAGACATATTGCATCAGCCGTGGACAGGCGCGCGTGTCCAGCTGCGAGACCGGCATCGCGGCCGGACGGCAGGCGCTGGCGGTGGCCTGCAGGATGTTCACGGCCGGCATGGCGGCGGACAGGCCGGACCACAGATGCGCGGCGTGGCTGTCGCCGACCAGGAGATAATTCGGCCGCTTCGCGTCCGGTTTCATGCAGGTCTCGATATCGAGCCGCTGGCGGTTGGTCGCCAGATAGCATTGGCCGGAGCGGAAGGCCTCGGAGGGATCGTAGGCGAGGTAGGCGGCGATCGCGACGACGCGCTCGGGGAAGCGGAACGGCGCGCCGCCCGCGAACAGCACCAGGCCGCAAAGCGCCACGGCCGATGCCGTCGCCATCGAGGCGACGCCGAAAACCATGCGCTTCGAAGCCGCCCTGGCCTTCCGAAACGGCGTTTCGATGAATTTCCACGACAGGAAAGCGATGCCGACCGAGAGCGCTACCAGCGCCAGCTTGACCGCGATGCCGGATGAATTGGGCAGCAGCAGCTGGTCCGTGCGCTGAAACACGATCAGCGGCCAATGCCACAGATAGAGCGAATAGGAGATCAGGCCGATGAAGACCAACGGCCGCAGCGACAGCAGCCTGCCGACTTTGGAAACGCCGCTTTCGCTGGAAGCGATCACCAGCGTGGAGCCGATGCTGGCGAGCGAGACCATCAGCAGCAGCGGCGCCGACGGCGAGCCGAGGAAGATGACGCCGAGCAGGAGCAGCATCCCCGCCGCGCCGCAGGCATTCTTCCAAAACGCGGTTTGCGGCGCCGGAAAGAACCCGATCGCCAGCAGCGCGCCGAGCGCCAGCTCCCATGCGCGGAACGGCGCCAGGTAGAACACGAAGCTGGTGTTTCGATAGCTGACCGCAACCGCCGCGGCAAAGGACAGCGCCGCGGCGATGGCGAACAGCAGCCTGGCGTGCTTCGGTACGGCGCGCCAGACCAGCAGCATCAACAAGGGAACGATGAAGTAGAATTGCTCCTCCACGCCGAGCGACCAGGTATGCAGCAGCGGCTTGGTTTCGGCGGGCGCATCGAAATATCCCGCGGTGCCCGCGAAATAGATGTTGGAAGCGGAGCCGACGGCGCTGGCGAGGCTCCGGGCATAATCCTCGAGCTCGACCGGCAGGAAGTAGAGATAGACGAAGACGCTGGTGAACAGGAACATGACAAACAGCGCGGGCAGGATGCGCAGCACCCGGCGTTTGTAGAACTCACCCAGCGAGAACACCCGGTTGCGGATGTCCGCATTGATCATGCCGCAGATCAGGTATCCCGATATGACGAAGAAGATGTCGACGCCGAGGAAGCCGCCGGGAAATCCGGGAATGCCGGCGTGATAGAACAGTACCGGGACAACGGCGAGCGCACGCAGGCCGTCGATGTCGGCTCGGTATTGCATCGGACCCCGGTGGCCGGCCTCGAGTTTATTCGCTGCGGCCAAATTCACATCCCCTCGTGGCGTACGATGCGCGGCGAACGCCATAGGCGTCGGCGCTGAATTTCGGCTTGCAGAAGGCTTCCCATTTCGCGTCTTCCTTCTGAAGCGCGATCGCGTCCAGCCGCTCCTGCTCGGGATTGCGAACGGGCGCCGGAACCTTGGTCCATGCCGTGCGGCAATTGTCGTAGCCGTAGTAGCGCGAGTACTTGCAGTGCGACGTCGCCACCAGCGTTTCCGCTGGTGCCGGCGATGCGCATGCGGTCAGCGCGATGGCCATCGCGAGCTTTTTCAAGCTGGTTCCCCAGCGCCGCTTGCCGTCAGGCTGCGTTGCAAAATCGGACACCCCGGACAGTCCGGCTGTGCCGAAACGGCCAGACACCGCGGGCTTCGCGCCGCACGCGGTGGAAATGCCGCGGAAAATCGACTGTATTGCCATCTACACCACACGCTTCGTTAAGAGGTTCACGTCGTGTGGCAAGGATTGCAATATCCGGTCCAGCGCGGCGCCGCCGTCCGGAATGGTTAAGGACGGACCGGTTAACCCACTTCGGAATATTGCGATGCCGGCACGATCGGCTGCTCTATAATTTGGGTCACGCGCATGGCTCATCGTTCCAGCGCTCACCGGGCAGGACGAGTTGTTGTGATGGAAGCTACCGACAGTCAGCGAGCCTTGAGTCAGCGAGATTTGCCGTGAACAGGCTGTCCAGCCTGCTGGTTGAGACGCCGATCGCGCTCCATGTCGGCCGTATTCCGGTCGTGCAGGTCGTGCGCGGCGCGCTGTTCATTGGCGTGTTGCTGCTGGTGTGGATTTCGCTGCAGCCGTTCGCCGATCTGGGCAATCCGACGATCGGCGATGCCGCCACCGGCCGCGGCCTGACCTACGCCCTGTTCGGGCTTCTCGCCGTGCTCTCGCTGGCGCTGGTGGCGCACAAGCATGCGGAAGCGCTTCGTTCGTTCGTATCGACGCCCTACATCCTGTTCGGTTGCTGGATGTGCGTCAATCTCGTGATGTCGCGCGACCCCGGCGCCTCGACGCAGAGATTTGTCCTCACCGCCTGCGTGTTCGTGGTCGCGGCAACGTTGCTGTTGCTGCCGTCCACGGCTCGCGAACTGAACCGGTGGCTCGGCGTCGCCGTGCTGACGTTTCTGGTGGTCTGCTATCTCGGGGTGATGCTGACGCCGCATCTGGCCGTTCACCAGGCCACCGACGTCTGGGAATATCATCTGGCCGGAGACTGGCGCGGCGTCTTCGACCACAAGAACACCGCGTCCGCCGTCATGGCGATGCTGATCTTCGTCGGGATCTATCTGACGCGGTCGGGCGCCGCCCTGGTCGGCCCGCTGATCACCGTTCTGTCCGTTGTTTTCCTGTTCTTCGCCGCGGGCAAGAGTTCAACCGCGCTTTGCATGGTCGTCCTCGTGCTGACCGCGCTGGTCTCGGCGGCAAGGACGTTCCGGGTTCGGGCCGTGCTCTGTTATGCGCCCCTGATCGTCCTCAACCTCATGAGCGTCGGCGCCGTCGTCAGTCCGATGCTGGCGTCCGTCGCCAGGCTTCTTCCTTTCGACGCCAGCTTCACCGGACGCGTCGACGTTTGGAAATTCGCCTTCGCGTCGATCGCCCAGAAGCCGTTTTTCGGCTATGGCTATTTCGCGTTCTGGGGCAGCGACTATGTGCGGGACCTCGATACCGGAGAGGCGATCGACAGCTGGGTGTTGATCGCCTCGCACAGCCATAACGGCTATCTGGACTCCGCGCTTGCGCTAGGCATCCCCGGCCTGTTGCTGGTGATCTCCATTCTGGTGGTCATCCCGCTCAGGAATTATCACCGCGCGGCGATGCAGGGCGGGCCTACGCCGCTCGCCAACATGTTCCTGCGGATCTGGCTGTTCGGAATCTACATCGCATCGCTGGAAAGTTACTTCCTCGATCGCACCGATCCGATGTGGTTCACCTTCCTGCTGGCGGTCATCGGCCTGCACTATCTGTCGCGGTTTCGAACGACGACGTAGCGCAAACCTCGTCATTCCGGACGGCCCGCAACGCGGACCGATCCGGAATCTCGATGAGGGGCGAAATCGCGTCCGCGAGATTCCCCGATGTGCAATTGCACATCTGAGGTTCGCGCGTTTTCAGGCGCCCCCGGAATGACCCGCTCACGAATTCACATGCACGAAATCGCGCAGCAGCGGATAGATCTCGTTGTTCCAGCGCCTTCCCGAGAACACGCCGTAATGGCCGACGCCGGCCTGCATGTGGTGCACCTTGCGATAGGCGCGCACGCCGGTGCAGAGGTCCTGCGCCGCCAGGGTCTGGCCGATCGAGCAGATGTCGTCCTTTTCGCCTTCCACCGTCATCAGGCCCATGCGCCTGATCGAGGCGGGGTTCACGAAGCGGCCCTTGTAGGTCAATTTGCCTTGCGGCAGCAGGTGCTCCTGAAACACGTCGCGCACCGTCTCGATGTAGAATTCCGCCGGCAGGTCCATCACGGCGAAATATTCGTCGTAGAACGTCTTGATCACCTCGGCCTTCTCGGTTTCGCCCTTGGCCAGATGCTGGGCGAGATCGATGTGCGACTTGATGTGGCGCTCGAGGTTCATCGACACGAAGGCGGTGAGCTGCACGAAGCCGGGATAGACCTGCCGGAACGCGCCCTTGCACTGGATCGGCACGTAGTTGATCAGGTTCTCCTCGAACCATTTTATCGGTTTGCTCTTGGCGAATTCGTTTACCTTGGTCGGTTGAATGCGGGTGTCGATCGGCCCTGCCATCAGGGTCAGCGTTGCCGGGCGGGCGGGGTGATTGTCCTCCGACATGATGGCCGCGGCCGCCAGCGCCGACACCGAGGGCTGGCAGATCGCCACCATGTGCGCGCGCGGGCCCAGTTGATCGAGAAAGGTGATGAGGTGTTCGGTATATTCGTCGAGGCCGAACTTGCCACGGTCGAGCGGAATGTCGCGGGGATTGTGCCAGTCGGTGATGTAGACGTCGTGGTCCTGCAACAGCGTCTTCACGGTGCCGCGCAGCAGCGTCGCGAAATGGCCGGACATCGGCGCCACCAGCAGCATGCGCGGCTGCTCCGGAGAATTCTCCTTCTTGAAATGCAGCAGCGAGCCGAACGGCGTCGCGTAGACGACTTCCTCCGTCACCTCCAGCTCCCGGTTGCCCACCATCACGCTGTCGATACCGTAGGGGGGGCGGGAATAGGTCAGCGAGGTGCGCGAGATCAGCTCCAGGGCGGCGGCGAGCCGTCCAAACAGTTTGTCGGAGACGCCCTGCGGCACGAAGTTGAGGTATCGCAACGCCGACGCGGCCCCGCTCCGCCATGGCGCCGTCAGGTCCATGTGGTTCTGATAGGCTTGATACATCATCGACTTCATCCGGAATCGCCCCCGCCCATATTGCCATGCAATATCGAAGCCAAGGGGAAGTCAAACGGCCAGGTAAACTGACACCAAACTGGCACGTGGCTTGCTGAACAAAACGCGCGAGGCATAGACTATGGGCACCTTGCGGCGGCACTGCTTTGGCAAGGCAGTGCCCGCATGGCTTTGCCGGACGTTCACGGGTTAAGGGAAAGCCATATGGCGAAAGCGACACTGACCATCAGCAGCAAGAACTATTCGTCCTGGTCGCTGCGCGGCTGGCTGCTGACGAAATTTTCCGGGCTGGAGTTCGACGAAATCGTCACCGCGCCCGACGATGCGTCGGCGCGGGCCGAAATCCTGCTGCTGTCGTCATCGATCCTGGTGCCGTGTCTGCGCCATGACGGTGCCACCGTTTGGGATACGCTGGCGATCGCCGAGTATCTCAACGAGATCAAGCCGGATGCCGGGTTGTTGCCGGATGACCGCATTTTACGGGCGCATTGCCGCTCGATATCAGGTGAAATCCATTCGGGTTTCACCACGCTGCGCGCGTCGCTGCCGGTCAATTTGAAGGGGCATTTCCCGGGCTTCAAGATCTGGTCGCGTGCGCAATCGGATATCGACCGGGTCTGCACCATCTGGCGCGAATGCCTCGCGGAGTCCGGCGGGCCGTTCCTGTTCGGCGAACGCAGCATGGCGGACGCGATGTATGCGCCGGTCGTGACCCGTTTCATGACCTATGACGTGAAGCTGGAGCCCAGGCTCAAGGCCTATGCCGATATGATCATGGCGCTGCCCGAGATGCAGGAATGGATCGAAGCCGCCAAGGCCGAGCCCGCCGACATCGAGGAACTTGAGGTCGAATATTAGGCAGCGCGATCGCCCCGTTGCCTGTTTGCCGGGCGCTCATCCAAGGCACGATTTGCTCAACATGCTGCCATGCCCGGCCGTTGCACGGCCGGCGTCGCGGGCCGGCGAGGGGCCCAGCAAAGAATCGCCAATTCGAATTTCGGTATCGGTCCAACGGCTTCAACGCTTCGGCGGCGGTTGCGATCGGTCTTTGCCGCGGTGCAACGCGGCTGGCGCGAATTTCGCATAGCACCATGAAGCTGTGAAGCGACGGTGCGGCGTTGCCGAAAATTTGGACGCCTCGCCCGGTCGCGTGAAATTCCGGATTGGAGGGCGTCATGAACGCGCATGCTGCGATCGATTCCAAAGCATCCGGCCGTACCCGCCCGAACGGCGAGCCTCTCCGGCTGAACACCAGGAATTTCGTGGCGATCGATCGCGACCGGAATGCAGCGCACGAGGCGACGTATCGGCCGCAGGCGCTCTACAATCGCGCCAACGAAGGCTTTCATGCCAACAACGAAACCTTCCTCCTCCACGAAGTCTCGACAAACCTGCCGATTTACCTGCCCGATACCGGCCCCACCGATTTCCATCTTCACCTGCCGCCGGGCGGTTACCAGTTCGTGCTGGTCACGTCGGGCGTGTTCACCTTCGATTACGATGGCCGGGTTTACTATGTCGGCCCCGGTGCGGTGATTCTGCAGAGCGCGATCGTGCACCGCCAGCTGTTTTACACCTGGGCGGGGTTGTCCACGGAAGAGAACCTGAAAACGGCGCAGACCGTGGTGCCGGATCCGATTTCCATGGGCTATTCCGGCAAATTCCTTGAAGGCTTCATTACCGATCCCACGACCTTCCCCAACCCGACGGTGGTAGGCCCGGACCAGATCAACGAGGCGGAAACACCGCGTGTGGCGTGGAGCCATCCGCTGCATGACCGTCCGTCCGGCGCCTCTTTCTGGCTGCAGGATCCGTTGGAGCTTGAAGCGCTCTACAAGCCGCTGCCGGCGGGCAGCCCCGTCAAATCCGCCGGGCCTGCTTATGTGCGCGATCTCGGAATCGAGATTCCGAGCGGCCGGCTGACGACCGGACACATCATCGCGACCGACCCGCGTGGCCTGTCGCTGCTGCCGAAGAGCACGTCGGCAACGGCGGACACCGGCTTTCTCGACAAGGGCGAGGTGGTCATCTATCGCGTCATCCGCGGCACGGCCGAATTCGCGAACAGCACGGGCGAGAATTTCGAGCTTGCGACCGGCGATACGGTCACGGCGGGCAAAAGCACGATCGCGCTCACAAGGATCGGCGAGAATACCCAAATCCTCCGGCTCGGCCTGCTGAAAGGCATGGAGAATCTTCGCAGCTGGACGCCGACGCAGCGTGACGAAATTGACGGCCTGGCCGGTCAAATCATTACGCGGAAGGACATTCGTCCGCTGCGTACCGAAGGAAAGCCGGTCGGGTATTTGTACGAATGATGCGGACGCCGATCGTGGTCATGACCAGGGGAGCGTAGCCATGTCATCGCCGGAGGAATTAACCTTTGTGCTCGGCCGCTGGCTGCGGCCGATTGTGACCGTGCTGCATGTGGTGCGCCGCATCACATGCCAGCCGATATCTAGCCGTGAACAGGCGAGTACAGGCCCGAACCGCTGATTCGGGCGCGATTCGTTCCCACCGCGTTCCAAAGCTTAACGTTCGATCGTTTGCCGTTGCATTGTGGCACAGCGGCGGGGATTCAGGAGCGGGTGCCGACACCCGCGGGCAGGCGCCAGCCCACCACGGTGGCCTCGACGGCGCCGCCGGAATCGTTGTTGCGCCATGCGCCGTCGACGAAGCGGCACGCGAACGGCAGTTGGTAGGTGCCGCTGTGATCCTCGCAAAGCACCTGAACCGGCTGATCCGGCGGCGGTTCGCCATTGCCATTGAACTCGGCCAGCCGTCGTTCGCGTGTTGCCATCTAGTGATTCTCCTTCGAGGGACGGCGAGCGCCGGGGTTTCGCGCCGTTGAGCGTCGTCGCTTGCTCCAGATAGGCTGTTCGGCGCAAACCTCAACGCGCGAATAAGGTTTCAGTATGGTAGCGTCGGTGGCTGGTTCCGCCTCGCGACAAATTGACCGCGACATCAGCATTGGATGGGGATTTCAATGATGAACCGGATCGTTCTCATGGCGTCGATCGTTCTGGCGCCCGCTTTTCTGACGCCTGCGTCCGCCCAGGACGTTCCCGGCATCGAGATCTGCACCGCCGAGAAGACCATGGAGCGGCGTACCAGCTGCCTGCAGAGCAATGTCAATTTCCTGATGAGCGCGATCTCCAGGCTCAGTGGCGAACACCGGCAGAAGCTCGATGCCGCCAACCGCCAGATCGACGGCCTGAAGAGCGCGGTCGTCGCCTTGCAGAAAACCGTCGACGACCTGCAGGCGGCGCAGAAGAAGCCGGCTGAAGACACGAAGAAGAAAGTGGATGCACCGGCGGCCAAGGATGCGGCGAAATAGCAGGCGTGCACCAGCGTTCCAGCAGGCGTCATTGCGAGGAGCACTGGCGACGAAGCAATCCAGCTTTGTCGCGATAAGGGTGGATTGCTTCGCTGCGCTCGCAATGACGAGGCTGGACCTTAGCCGTTCTTCAACTGTCCGAACAACTGAAGTCGAGCACGTCCCGGCGTCGGTGACATCTGAGAAACACGACGACATAGGTGACGAGAACGACGAGCGGGCCGAGCATGATCACCACGGCCGGCTTGCGCACGCCTGACGGGCCAACCAGAAAATTGCCGAAGCTGCGGGCGATGCAACCCGGCGAGAGTTCGCAGGCGCAGAACAGCAGGAATGCCGGTGTAATGCTGAGTACGGTCAGCAGCGCGAGGATGAAGCAGATCAGGCCGGCTGTTCCTCCGATCTTGCCGCGCATCGGGCCGGTTTCAACGGGTTGCGGTTTCGGCCGCCGGCGGATCTGCCAGAGCCGGCGCGAGGGATGAAAAATGGTGTCGATGGTTGTCATGGTCTGACGTTGCGCCGCCGGTTGGCAGTGCGTTTGCGCGGCAAGGTCAGAATTTGCGGATTCCTGTGCAGATGTCGCGCAGAGTGGGGGGCGCGGCGGTGGCCTCGGATTCAACGCCAGTCCGGGTAGCCTGTGCCGCTGGGCAGCCCTGCACCGTCAATTGCTTGGCAAGCGATATCGACTTTGCCATAACATGGCGCAACGAAATCGTTGCGCGTGCGGAATAGCCTAGGAATCCGCCTGCAGCCATAAGAAGCGGGGGGATTCCATGTCCAATATTCGCGTTCTCGCCACGGGTCTCGAGTTTCCGGAGGGGCCGGTGGTGATGCCCGACGGTTCGGTGGTGCTGGTCGAAATCCGCGGCCGGCGGCTCACGCGCGTCTGGCCCGACGGCCGCAAGGAAGTGGTCGCGGAGATGCCGGGTGGCCCCAATGGCGCTGCCCTCGGCCCCGACGGCAAGATGTATGTCTGCAACAATGGCGGCTTCAGCTGGATTCCGACCCGCAACATGATCATGCCGGGCCCGCAGCCCGATGATTATCTGGGGGGATCGATCCAGCGGGTCGATCTGCAGAGCGGCAATGTCGAGACGGTGGTTTCCAAATGCGGCGAGCACGGGCTGCGGGGGCCGAACGACCTGGTGTTCGACAGGCATGGCGGCCTCTGGTTCTCCGACCTCGGCAAGCGCCGCGCCCGCGAGATGGATGTCGGCGGCATGTATTATCTCAAGCCGGACATGAAGGAGATTGTCGAGGTGGTGCATGGCGTGCTGCCGGCCAACGGCATCGGCCTGTCGCCGGACGAGAACACCGTCTATATCGCGGAGACGCCGACGGCCCGGCTGTGGGCGTACGAGATTGCCGAGCCGGGCATCTTGAAGCCGCGTGACGTGATCTATCGCGGCGAGCGCGGCAAGCCGATCGCAGGGCTCGGCGGTTACCAGATGTTCGACTCGCTGGCCGTCGAGGCCAATGGCAATGTCTGCGTCGCCACGCTGGTCTCGGGCTGCATCTCGGTGATCGCGCCCGATGGTGCGCTGGTCGAGCAGGTCCCGACCGGCGACCGCGTCACCACCAACATCGCCTTCGGCGGCCCTGACCTCAAGACCGCCTACATCACGCTGTCCGGCAAGGGCGAGTTGATCGCGATGGACTGGGCCCGGCCGGGTCTCGCGCTGAATTTCTTGAATAAGTGAGCGTCGAAACGATTTCTATCAACGTCATTGCGAGCGCAGCGAAGCAATCCATCTAACGGCGCAAAGAAAGAATGGATTGCTTCGCTACGCTCGCAATGACGGAATAGAGAGTAATGACGGCATAGAGGACGGAGTGACGATAAAATGCCCTGGCTTGAAACGGTAACCCTCAGCGGCGCGCATGCGCAGCTCAAACCGCTGTCGCACGATCACCTGGACGGGTTGACCGAGGCGGTGAGGGACGGCGAGTTGTGGAAGCTCTGGTACACCTTCATCCCGAAGGCCGAGGATATGGCCAAGGAGATCGATCGCCGGCTCGGTCTGCAGGCGTCAGGGGCGATGCTGCCGTTCACCGTGTTCGATGCCGACGGCAGGATCGCGGGCATGTCGACCTACATGAATGTCGACGCCGCCAACCGGCGGGTCGAAATCGGCTCGACCTGGTACGCCAGGCGTGTGCAGCGCAGCGCGCTCAATACCCAGTGCAAGCTGCTGCTGCTCGGTCACGCCTTCGAGAAGCTCGATTGCATCGCGGTCGAGTTCCGCACCCATTTCTTCAACCACCAGAGCCGGCGCGGCATCGAACGTCTCGGCGCCAAGCAGGACGGCATCCTGCGCAACCACCAGGTTGCGCCAAACGGCACGTTGCGCGACACCGTAGTCTACAGCATCATCGCCAGCGAATGGCCGACGGCGAAGGTGCATCTCACCTACCAACTCAACGAAAAGGCGCGGTAGTTTTATTCGCGCCGGAAAAATACGATGGAAACGTTCGATTATGTGATCATCGGCGCGGGCTCCGCCGGCAGCGTGCTGGCCAACCGGCTCAGCGAGGATGCCGGCACCAGCATCTGCGTGCTGGAGGCGGGGCCGCGCGACTGGCATCCCTACATCCATCTGCCGGCGGGTTTCATCAAGACCTTCCACATGAAGAGCATCAACTGGGCCTACCAGCAGGAGCCGGGACCCTGGACCGGCGGCCGCAGCATCTATGCGCCGCGCGGCAAGACGCTCGGCGGCTCGTCCTCGATCAACGGCCACATCTACAACCGCGGCCAGCGCCAGGATTTTGACACCTGGGCGCAACTCGGCAACCGCGGCTGGGGCTATCCTGACGTGCTGCCCTATTTCAAGCGGCTGGAGCGGCGGATCGGCGAGGGCGAGGATACCTTCCGCGGCCGCGACGGCGCGCTCACCGTCACCACCATGGACTGGCGCGATCCGCTCTGCGAGGCCTTCATGGCCGGTGCAGTGAGCCTCGGCATTCCCAAAAATCCCGATTACAACGGCGGGATCCAGGAGGGCGTTTCCTACGCCCAGCGCACCATCCAGAACGGCCTGCGCGTCAGTGCCGCGACCGCATTCCTGAAGCCGGCGATGAAGCGGCCCAACGTCCATGTCCGCACCCACGCGCATGCCACCAACATCATCTTCGAGGGCAAGCGCGCGGTCGGCGTGCGCTACATCAAGGGCGGCAAGGGCGGCACCCCGGTGGAAGTGCGCGCCAACAAGGAAGTCATCCTTTCCGGCGGCACCTACAATTCGCCGCAACTGCTGCAATTGTCCGGCGTCGGATCGCCCGAGCTGCTGGGCTCGCTCGGCATCGAGGTGCGGCACGCGCTGCCTGGTGTCGGCGAGGGATTGCAGGACCATTACGCGCCGCGCTCGGTCGCCCGCGTCAAGAACATCAAGACCATCAATGAGCTCAGGCGCGGCCTCAGCCTGTGGGTGGAGGCGCTGAAATGGGCGACGACGCGGCGCGGCCTGCTGTCGCTGTCGCCGACCATGGTCTACTGCTTCTGGCACTCCGGCGAGAGCACCGAGAGCTCCGACCTGCAGCTGACCTTTACGCCGGCGAGCTACAAGGAGGGCGTGCAGGGCCAGCTCGAGGATGAGCCCGGCATGACCGTGGCCTCGTGGCAGCAGCGGCCGGAAAGCCGCGGCTATGTCCGGGCGCGCTCGGCCGACCCGTTCGCGCCTCCGATCATCCAAACCAACTACCTTGTCGAGGAGCTCGACCGCCGCACCGTGGTGGCCGGCATGAAGCTGGCGCGGCGGCTTTTGTCATCCGCGCCGCTGGCGCCGTATTACGCCTATGAGGATTATCCCGGGCCCAAGGTGCAGAGCGACGATGAGTTTCTCGCGGCGGCGACCGAGCGCGGCACCACCACGTTCCATCCCGGCTGCACCTGCCGGATGGGTCCGGCCGATGCCAAATGGGCCGTGGTCGACGACCAGCTGCGCGTCCACGGGCTGCAGGGCCTGCGCGTGGTCGACGCCTCGATCATGCCGCGCATGATCTCGGCCAACCTCAACGCCTCGACCCTGATGATCGCCGACAAGGCCTCCGACATGATCCGCGGCAAGGCCGCGCCGGAGGCGGCGGTGCTCGGGTCGATCGGCTAGCGCATGCGTGGATGATCGGGCTTCGCTGCGATGGCGGGCCACTTGCCGATATTGACGATACGGGCGCGTGCTGGCGCGCCGCGGAATGGAGCGAAACATGATTATCGACCACGTCAGGCTGCTGGCGTTCGCAAACCGCATGGTCGCGGTCGGCGGCAGTTCGCCGGCCGAGGCGGCCATTGTCGCAGACCATCTGGTCGAGGCCAATCTGCGCGGCCACGATAGCCACGGCGTGGGAATGCTGGTCGCCTATGTGCGCGACCTGGAGAACGGCACGCTGAAGGCCAACCAGACCCCCGAGATCGTATCGGACACCGGCACCATCTCGGTATGGGATGCACGCGCCGGGTACGGCCAGGTGATCGCCCGCCAGGCGGTGGAATGGGCGATCGAGAGTGCACGGAAGCACGGCGTGGCGGTGAACGGATTGCGCAATGCGCACCATATCGGTCGCGTCGGCGCCTATGGCGAGATCGCGGCCCGCGCCGGGATGGTGGCGCTGCATTTCGTCAACGTCGCGTCGGGTCCGCCACCGGTCGCGCCGTTCCGGGGCCGGGAGGGCAGGTTCCTGACCAATCCCGTCTGCATCGCCATTCCCGGTACCGCCGATAACGAACCGATCCTGCTCGATTTCGCCACCAGCCGCGTGGCCCTGGGCAAGGTGAGGGTAGCGCACAATGCCGGCAAGCCGATGCTCGACGGCGCGTTGCTGGACCATGCGGGCCAACCCACGACGGACCCCTCGGTGATGTACACCGAGCCGCGCGGCGTGGTGTTGCCGTTCGGCGAGCACAAGGGCTCCGGCCTGGCGCTGGTGTGCGAACTGCTGGCCGGGGCCATTGTCGGCTCCGCCAGTGTCACGACGGCCACGCCGCCGGAACGCGGCATCATCAACGGCATGCTGAGCATTGTCATCGACCCCGCCAGGCTTTCCGCCCGCGACAGCATGATGAGTGAGATCGACGCCATGATCGCCTGGGTGAAGTCGGCCGAACCTGCCGACCCGGACCTGCCGGTCCTGATCGCCGGTGAACCCGAGCGAATGACCCGGGCGAGGCGCATCGCCGATGGCATCGAGATCGACGACACGACCTGGGCCCAGTTGTCGGCCATCGCCGAACGCTATCAGATTCGTCCGGAAGGCTGAGAAGGGCTACCGGCCGGCGCTCACGAGCCGATAGGCGCCGCGCTCGAACGCATCGTAGACCGCCAGCGCCCTGGCGTCGGCGAACGGCAGATACTGCATCATGATCACGCCGGCGATGCCGCCGCGCCTTCCGCGAAAGCGGACCAAATACCGGTTCTGCGAATACTGCCGACGGAATACGCGCAAGGTCAGTGGCACGCGCCGGGGGGTCCTATTTCACTGCTGCGGTTAGCGCTCGCGGCTCCACGGGAAAAGATTGGCCGGGAAATCTGCCGCGTAGCGGTGTCCTTTCGGCGGGCGAGGTTGTTCATATGGAGGATTCGGGTCCGGCTCGACCACCTTCCGATAAATATGCCAGGTGGCATGACCGAGCAGCGGCAGAACGACCGCGAGACCGATGAAGACCGGCAGCGAACCGATTACCAGCAGCACCGCAACAATCAGTCCCCAAGCGGCCATGGTAATCGGATTCTTGATCATAGCCCGCAGCGATGTCCGGATTGCGTCTGTTGCACTGGCGTGCCGATCGAGCATCAACGGAAAGGACACAACGCTGACGCATAGGGCCACGACGGCGAACAGGAAGCCGACGCCGCAGCCGACGATGATCAGTGTCCATCCCTCCGTCGTCATCAGCACGCGCGTTGCGAAATCAGGAATGCTTGCTGCCGGAGTATGGCCGAAGATTGCGATGTAAATTGCGTTTGCGGTGGCGACCCAAACCACGAACAGGGTGAGCAGCATCATCCCGAGTCCAAGCATGGCAGCAAAGGACGGCGCGCGTAGCACGCCTAGCGCATCCCACGCCGAGGCCTCCTCACCGCGCTCGCGACGGCGGCTGAGTTCATAGAGACCGATCGCGGCAAAAGGCCCGAGCAACGCAAACCCGGCGGCCAGCGGGAACAGCAGCGGCAACACCGAATAGCCGAGGACCATCCTGAACAGCACAATTCCGAGCACGGGATAGATCACACACAGCATGACGGCATGGCTTGGCACCGCCTTGAAATCTTCCCACCCCAGGCGCAGTGCGTCGTGCAAGTCGGACAAGCTGATGCTGCGAATGACAGGCGGGGTTGCCATGCCGATAGCGCGTGGCGCAAGCTTTGCGGCGTTGTCGGGATACTGGATGGCCATGGTTGCGCCTCCCTTGCTCATTGTCGCAGCGGCGGATTCGACGCGTCCTCAAGTCACACGCCATCATCCGCGAAAATCGCGATCGAGCCGAGTACGGCAAGCCAGGTTCAGAAACGAGCTTCGCCGGACCAGGCCCGTCGCGAGCTACCCGCTAAGCTTAGCGCGATAGAAGCAAAAGCGCACTCACGGTTCGGTGATTGTGCATTTGCACAATTCGTTGGGTGCGTTGCGATGCAAACGTAGCCGAGCGGCGCTCGGTCGGTGGTGCGGTGTTAGAGGATGATGCGTGCCGGGCGAGGCCGGGGCGCACTCCGCCATTGATCTATTGACGCTCGGCTCGACGAGGATCATCATCAAGCGCTGAAAGGCCTTGGTTCCGACGAGACTAGCGGTCGCAACGGTATTCTGTGCCATGTTTGACGTCGCGACCGTTGGAATGGGCGAGGCAAGAGACACGCGATGGTGAACGCGAAGTCGGCCATCGCGACAGGCGCAAGCTCCGCCCTTTGATTCGTGTCCGTAGCCTTTAACGGCAAGGATGCATAAGGATGGCTGTCGCAATCATACTGCTTCTGGTCGCAGTTGGCTCCGTGCTGTTTCACCTCTTCAGCCCGTGGTGGTGGACGCCGATCGCCTCCAACTGGCGCTACATCGACGACACGATCAGTATAACGTTCTGGATCACCGGGGCGGTTTTCTTCGCGGTCATCGCATTCATGGCCTACTGCGTCTTCCGCTTTCATCACAAGGAGGGAAGGCGGGCAGCCTACGATCCCGAAAACAAAAAGCTCGAATGGTGGCTCACCATAGGGACTGCGATCGGCGTCGGAGCCATGCTGGCCCCCGGCCTGGTGGTCTGGCACCAGTTCGTCACGGTTCCGGCCGACGCTACCGAGATCGAAGTCATGGGCCAGCAATGGCGCTGGAGCTTCCGCCTCCCGGGGAAGGACGGTCGGATGGGCACGTCCAATGTCCGCAACATCAGTTCCGATAACCCCTTGGGCTTGAATCTCGACGATCCGCATGGACAAGACGACGTTGTGATCGAAAGCGGCGACTTGCATCTCCCGATCGGGAAGCCGGTCAAGGTTCTCCTCCGTTCCGTCGACGTCTTGCACAATTTCTATGTGCCCGAGTTCCGGGCCAAGATGGATATGGTTCCAGGCATGGTCACCTATTTCTGGATGACCCCCATCCGAACTGGAACGTTTGATGTTCTGTGCGCCGAGCTATGTGGCACGGCGCACGCACAGATGCGGGCCAAGGTGATCGTCCAGGAAGAAGCTGACTATCGCGCTTGGCTGGATCATCAACAGACGTTTGCCGAATTGTCAGGCCGAATCACCGCAATGAAGACGACGTACAAATCCGGCGGTGAGCAGGAAAAGCCGCTGCGAAGATAGATTGGGCGTGTGAGACCAACTCATCGCCCCCGGATGGAAGCGACCGAGGAGGTATTTCATGGTCGATGTCCCCTATGGCGCCACCGCAGGCATTCCGCCCGCCGAGGTGGAGGAGGTTGAGCTCTATCACCCCAAAAGCTGGTGGACGCAGTACGTCTTTTCGCAGGACGCCAAGGTCATTGCCATCCAGTACTCGCTCACGGCGGCCGCGATCGGACTGGTGGCTCTGGTGCTGTCGTGGCTGATGCGACTGCAACTGGGATTTCCCGGCACGTTTTCCTTTATCGACGCAAGCCAATACCTCCAGTTCATCACCATGCACGGCATGATCATGGTGGTCTACCTGCTCACGGCATTGTTCCTGGGAGGTTTCGGTAACTACCTTATCCCGCTGATGGTCGGCGCCCGGGACATGGTTTTCCCCTATGTGAACATGCTGAGCTATTGGATCTACCTGCTCGCAGTCCTGGTGTTGGCGTCGACCTTTTTCGTGCCTGGCGGGCCCACCGGGGCCGGCTGGACGCTGTATCCGCCACAGGCGATTCTCTCCGGCACCCCTGGGCAGGATTGGGGCATCGTTCTCATGCTGGTCTCCCTGATCCTGTTCATCATCGGCTTTACGATGGGCGGGCTGAATTATGTGGTGACGGTGCTGCAGGCGCGAGCACGCGGCATGACGTTGATGCGCATGCCCTTGACGGTGTGGGGCATCTTCACCGCCACCGTAATGGCGCTGCTGGCCTTCCCGGCGCTGTTCGTTGCCTCGGTGATGATGCTGTTCGACCGTCTGCTGGGAACCAGCTTCTTCATGCCCGCACTCGTTGAGATGGGCCAGCAGATGAACTATGGCGGCGGCAGCCCGATCCTGTTTCAACACCTTTTCTGGTTCTTCGGCCATCCTGAAGTCTACATCGTCGCCTTGCCGGCCTTCGGCATCGTTTCCGATCTGATCAGCACCCATGCGCGCAAGAACATCTTCGGCTATCGCATGATGGTCTGGGCGATCGTGGGAATCGGCGCTCTCAGCTTCGTCGTATGGGCGCACCACATGTATGTGAGCGGCATGCATCCGAAATTCGGTTTCTTCTTCGCCACCACGACGCTCATCATCGCGATCCCGACCGCCATCAAGGTCTACAACTGGGTTCTAACCCTGTGGCGCGGCGACATTCATCTTACGGTCCCGATGCTGTTCGCCCTCGGCTTCATCGTCACATTCGTGAACGGCGGGCTCACTGGCCTCTTCCTCGGCAACGTGGTCGTGGATGTCCCGCTCTCGGATACCATGTTCGTCGTTGCACATTTCCATATGGTGATGGGCGTGGCGCCAATCATGGTGGTGATGGGGGCGATCTATCACTGGTATCCCAAGGTCACGGGGCGGATGCTGGATGACTGGCTGGGCAAGTTTCATTTCTGGGTCACGTTCCTCGGTTCCTACCTGATCTTCTTTCCCATGCATTATCTTGGGCTGCTCGGAATTCCGCGCCGGTATCATGACCTCGGCGAGGCGGCGTTCATCCCGTCCTCGGCCCATACGCTGAATGCCTTTATCACCGTGGCGGCGTTGATCGTGGGTTTCGCCCAGATGGTGTTCCTGTTCAATCTTGTCTGGAGCCTGTTCAGGGGCAGACCTTCTGGTGGCAATCCATGGAGGGCGACAACTCTGGAGTGGCAGACGCCGCACACACCGCCCCGGCATGGCAACTGGGGCAAGGAACTGCCGGTGGTCTATCGCTGGGCGTATGATTACAGTGTGCCAGGCGCCGCGCAGGACTTCATTCCGCAAAATCAGCCGCCGGCGACGCAGGCCGTTCAGGGAGCTGCGCCGTGAGTGCCATCCTCCTGTTCATGGCTGTGATAGCGCTCATCGTCGGATGGTGGCTCGCGCAGCAACGGCTGACAGCCAAACCCTGGCTGGAAGAAGGTGCGATCGGCGACTTCCCGGGTACGGGTGCAATGGCCTTGCCGGCAGCGAAGATCGGACTAGGAGTGTTTCTCGCTGTCGCCGGCTCGCTGTTCGCACTCTTCATCAGCGCTTACTACATGCGGATGAACATGGTGGACTGGCGGGCGCTGCCGGTGCCCAGGCTGCTATGGCTTAACACGGGCGTCCTGGTCTTGAGCAGTGTCGCGCTGCAATGGGCACATGTGGGCGCGCGCCGCAACGACATGGACCGCGTGATCGTCGGCCTGTGCGCAGGGGGGGCATCCGCCGTTACATTCCTGGTTGGGCAAGTGTTGGCGTGGCAACAGCTGAGCGTCGCGGGGTATTTCGTGACCTCCAATCCAGCCAATACCTTCTTCTACCTGATGACCGCGGCGCACGGGCTGCACCTGATGGGCGGTCTGGTAGCCCTGGGCAGAACGACCGCCAAGGTATGGCATGGCGCCGAGATGACCCAGGTGCGCCTGAGCGTGGAACTCTGCGCGATCTACTGGCATTTCCTGCTGTTGGTCTGGCTGGTCTTGCTTGGTCTCCTGACGGGCTGGACGGACGATTTCGTCGACATCTGTCGCCGGTTGCTCAACTAGGGAAAGTCCAGATGGCAGAGACTGCGTTGACAAATCCGGAAGAACCGCCTGCGCGGATGGCAGGCTGGCAGGGCATCGCCGCCGACTGGTCCTCGGATCAGCGCGCTTTCAAGAATGTCTCCTGGGGGAAGGCCATGATGTGGATCTTCCTCGTGAGCGACACCTTTATCTTCGGCTGTTTCCTGCTGTCGTACATGACGGCGCGAATGTCCACGACCGTGCCCTGGCCGAATGCGAGTGAGGTATTCGCTCTCGAGATTGCGGGGCAGCATATGCCTCTCCTCCTGATCGCCATCATGACCTTCGTCTTGATCAGCAGCAGCGGGACCATGGCGATGGCGGTTAATTTCGGCTACCGCCGTGATCGCGCCAGGACCGCTGCGTTGATGCTGGTCACCGCGGCACTTGGAGCAGCGTTCGTCGGAATGCAGGCTTTCGAGTGGACCAAGCTGATCATGGAAGGCGTGCGGCCTTGGGGAAACCCCTGGGGGGCGCCGCAGTTTGGTGCAAGCTTTTTCATGATCACTGGATTCCACGGCACCCATGTGACCTTCGGCGTGATTTTCCTGGTCATCGTCGCGCGAAAGGTTTGGCGCGGAGATTTCGATCACGCGCGCCGCGGCTTTTTCACGAGCAGGAAAGGGAACTACGAGATCGTCGAAATCACCGGCCTGTACTGGCACTTCGTTGATCTCGTGTGGGTTTTCATCTTTGCCTTTTTCTATCTTTGGTGAGGTCGGCGCATGGCAGACACAGCAGTACATGTTGCGGGGAAGCAACCTCCGCTGCCCCTTCATGAGCACGCCGCACTCGCATCAGGAGTCGCGCATGCAGAGGGGCAGCAGCATCCGATCAAGCTCTATCTCGTGGTCTGGGGATGGTTGTTCGTGCTCAGCGCCTTCTCCTATCTGGTCGACTATTTCGGCTTCCAAGGCTACCTCAGATGGTCGCTGATTCTCGTGTTTATGATGCTGAAGGCTGGCCTGATCGTCGCCGTCTTCATGCACATGGCCTGGGAGCGGTTGGCCCTGGCCTACGCCATTCTGCTGCCGCCGGTGCTGGTGTTGGTGTTTGTGGCGATCATGGTGTTCGAATCCGACTACACGCATCTCATCCGGGTCGTATTTTTCACGTCACCCGCATAGATGCCATTGCTTCGTTCAGAGGAATGCAACTGGGCATGCTGGGAAACATTCGGACGCGAACGCTGAAAGCATTTCCTGAGCCGGCCTTTCGGGAAATCATCAACTCGCTGGACCAGACGGCACCAGGGTGTGCTCGCGAAGAGGATTGAATGACGTCGTCATGTCGCACCAAGAGGGAGGTAGTAGTCTTATGCAAGTCAATCGTTCAATTCTCCTTCGCGGGAGCTATGCCAGCATCGGGGACTATGTTGCGCTGGTGAAGCCGCGCGTTATGTCGCTGGTCGTCTTTACCGCACTAGTTGGTCTCATGGTGGCCCCAGGCGACATCGATCCCTTTGCCGGCGTCGTTGCTCTTTTTTGCATAGCTGCCGGAGCTGGCGCCGCAGGTGCGCTCAATATGTGGTACGACGCCGACATTGATGCAGTGATGGCGCGTACCGCCATGCGTCCGATTCCCGGCGGCCGTGTATCGCGCTCGGAAGCATTGGTTTTCGGACTGATGCTGGGCATCTGCGCCATTCTGGCGCTCGGCACTTTGCTGAACATGGCCGCGGCTGCGCTGCTTGCTTTCACAATCTTCTTCTATGTCGTCGTCTACACCATGTGGCTCAAACGCCGAACACCGCAGAATATCGTCATTGGCGGTGCGGCTGGCGCACTTCCTCCGGTGATCGGCTGGGTTGCGGCCTCCGGAAATGTTGGGCTCGAACCGCTCGCCCTGTTCCTGATTATCTTCCTTTGGACGCCACCCCACTTCTGGGCACTGTCGCTCAATCTTGCCGGAGAATATGCTCGCGCCGGGGTGCCGATGTTGCCGGTCGTAGCCGGCAAGGCCGAAACAAAGCGCCAGATTCTTCTCTATAGCGTTCTTCTGTTTCCGGTCTCACTGATACCTTGGGCATTGGGATTTGCGGGAGCCGTCTATGGCGCGGCTGCAGCGATGCTTGGAGCGGTCATGATTTTTCTCGCATGGCAGGTACGTCGGAGCGATGATAGGGAAGGGCGCCCTGCTCGTCGCCTTTTCGTGTTTTCGATGCTCTATCTGGTCCTTCTTTTTGGTGTGCTGCTGATGAATGCTGGACCTTACGCTCGGTCCCACTAATCAACGTCGGATGGATGAAAAAAAGTTCCGGATCGCTCCGGGGCCTTTGGCACTCGAAGGACTTCATCCGCCCTTCCTCGAATTGACTTTGATGCCGCGGCACCGTTCATTGCTTCCATACGCACCGATGGCCGAGGCTAGAAGTTGGCCCCCGACAGCAACAGAATTGCGCCGATCACCATAAGGAGAATGCCCGGCCAGTTCGGTTCCAGCCCCAGGAATCTGAGGCTGCGCCGTGGCGGCTCCAGGGTGTCGCGAACCGGTCGGGAGGAATCCGGGCCGCTAAGCGATCCCCGCCAAATAGCAGTGCGTGCCATGTACAACACGCCGCCGAGAACGAGGAGTGCGCCAAGCCCCATCAGGAACATTGTCCCTCTCAATTCATCGTTGCCACGCACGACCGAATCTTGAGTCAAGCGCCAAGTGGCGCGATTCGTTCCGGGCATCTAACGGCTTGCGTCGGAATTTTGCGCTGGGCCGGGTGGCGACCCGCCTGCGCCCTTCGGAGACTGCCTGACAACGAGTTTCCAGAACGACCCCTCGGCAGCCAATCTTCGCCAGCCATGCCCCTTTGCGCGCAAATGTCCGGCCGGCATGACACCGGCCGGACATTGCAGGAGTTCTATCGCTCGGTTTTCGCGAGCTGATAGGCGCCACGCTCGAACGTGTCGTAGACGGCCAGCGCGCTGGCGTCGGCGAACGGTAAATATTGCATCATGATCACGCCGGCGATGCCGCTGACGGGATCGATCCAGAAGTACGTGTTGTTGATGCCGCCCCAGCTCAGGCTGCCGGGCGAGCGCTTGCCTTGCACCTGATCGGCCGTGATCAGGAAGCCGAGCCCCCATGTGTCGCGGCCATCGGCGATGAAGGTGAAGTCGGCGCTGCGCGGCAGCACGCATTTGAGCGCGGGCACCGAGAGCGCGCCGATGTGGTTCCGGCCCATCAGGGCCACGGTCTCGGCCTCGAGCACGCGCGCCCCGTCAAGCACGCCGCCATTGAGCAGCATGCGCACGAAGCGGCCGTAATCCTCGGCGGTCGAGGCAAGACCACCGCCGCCGATCGGTGATGCGATGGTAAGCCCGGGCTGCGGCGTCTGCGGTTCGATGGCGCCGTCCATGCGTTCGCCGGCGCGCCAATGCTGCGCGACGAGGCGCGGGCCCTTGGCCTCCGGCACGTTGTAGGAGGTGTCATTCATCCCAAGCGGGGCAAGGATATGCTGGCGGAAATAGTCCTCGAGCATCTGGCCGGACACCGCCTCGACCAGGCTGCCGACGACATCGGTACTGGTGCTGTAGTGCCAGCGCTCGCCCGGATCGAACAGCAGCGGTCCGCCGAACGGATAGGTTTCGCCGGCGGGCGGCCTGAAATCGCGCCAGGTCGCGCTGGTGAACGGATAGGCCAGGCCCGACGTGTGCGTCAGGAAGTGCCTGACGGTCGCCGGCCGCGATGCCGGGCGGAGCTTGTACGCTCCGGTCGCCGGGTCGAACGATTCGAAGACCTTCAGTCCGGCAAGCTCGGGCAGGTATTTCTCGGCAGCGTCATCGAGACCGAGGCGGCCCTGCTCGACCAGTTGCATCAAGGCCACCGACGTGATCGGCTTGGTCATCGAGGCGATGCGAAACAGCGCGTCCGCCGTCAGCGGCCGCCCGGTCGCGACATCCGCCACGCCGAAAGCGCCCTGATACAGCACGCGTTCGCGGTCGGTGATCAGCGCGACAACGCCCGGCACCTCCTTGCGCTCGACCGCACCGCGCAGGCTGGCGTCGAGCGCCGCACGCTCCGGTGAATTCGGGACGCCCGCCGTGCCGGCCGAGGCAGTAGTAACAATGCTCATGGTGAACGCATCCTCCGCCGTCGTCCCCCGCGCCTCGTGCGCAATTGCGCACTAGGCGGGGACGACGTTGAGGTCCTTAGACTTCGCGACGGCTCAGGAACGCCAGCCGCTCGAACAGGTGCACGTCCTGCTCGTTCTTCAGGAGCGCGCCGTGCAGTGGCGGGATCAGTTTGCGCGGGTCGCGCTCCCGCAGCATCTCCGGCGTCATCTCCTCGTTCAACAACAATTTGAGCCAGTCCAGCAGCTCCGAGGTCGACGGCTTCTTCTTCAGGCCTGGTACTTCGCGCACCTCGAAGAAGATCCGCAACGCTTCTTCCACCAGCCGCTTCTTGATGCCGGGGAAGTGCACGTCGACGATCCGCTGCATGGTGTCGGCGTCGGGGAACTTGATGTAGTGGAAGAAGCAGCGCCGCAGGAACGCGTCCGGCAGTTCCTTCTCGTTGTTCGAGGTGATCATCACGATCGGGCGCAGGCTGGCCTTGATGTTCTCGCC
>JAUXWH010000028.1 GCA_030681365.1 Bradyrhizobium sp. | reverse complement strand
TCGTCAACGCGTATGAAGGCCGCGAAGGGCGAGGAGCCCTTCAATCTGCACGATTACTTCATGACGAATCCGAGTCTGTCTGGCCGTGGAAAGTCTCTCAAGGAATCTTCGCCGCGCCGCCTCACGCGCCGTTCCGAGCGTCATCAGTCGCCCTGAGGCGCCGACGTGGTGAAGCGGCTGCGCAAACGCGCATCCAGCGTCGCGGTCATCGACATCGGCTCGAATTCGGTGCGCCTCGTCGTCTATGAAAAGATGGCGCGCAGCCTGATCACCATCTTCAACGAGAAGGCGCTGTGCGGCCTCGGCCGCGAAGTCCAGACCACCGGGCTACTGGCGGCGGATTCCGTCGCCAAGGCGCTGACCTCGCTGCGGCGGTTTCGCGCATTATGCCGGGTGATGAAGGTCGGCCGCGTCCATGCGATCGCCACGGCCGCCTGCCGCGACGCCAGCAACGGTCCCGATTTCATCGCCAGGGCCGAACGCATCTGCGGCTGCCCGATCGAGATCCTGTCGGGGCCGCGCGAGGCGCATCTATCGGCGCTGGGCGTGGTCTCCGGCATCCACAAGCCTGATGGCATTGTCGGCGATCTCGGCGGCGGTTCACTGGAACTGATCGACGTGCACGGCAACCGGGTTCGCAGCGGGGTGACGCTTCCGCTCGGAAGCCTGGCGCTGCAGGACGTGTCGCAGAAATCGCTGAAGCGCGCCGAGCGCATCGTCAAATCGGATCTTGCCGGCGTGGCGCAGCTCAAGGCCGGCCGCGGCCGCACTTTCTATGCGGTCGGCGGAACGTGGCGGGCGCTGGCCCGCATCCACATCATCCAGAGCGGCTACCCCCTGCGGGTGATGCACGGCTATTCGATCCCGGCGGCGGATGCGCTGGGTTTCGCGCAGCGCCTGCGCCGGCTGGCGGCGGTCGACATGCTGGCCGATATCGAGGCGATCTCGGACGCCCGCCGGCCGTTGCTGACCTATGCCGCTCTCGTTCTCGAATACATCATTCGCGTCGCCCAACCGAAGACCATCGTGTTCTCGACCTTCGGCGTGCGTGAAGGCCTGCTTTACGCGAAGCTGCCGGAAGCCGAGCGCTCCAGGGATGGCCTGATCTGCGCCGCGCAAACGCTTAACGAATTGCTGTCGCGATCGACCCGGCACGCACAGGAACTGATCGGATGGACCGATCGGCTGGCCCGGGTGGTCAAACTCAAGGAAACCGAAGAGGATCGCCGCCTGCGCCATACCGCCTGCCTGCTGTCGGACATCGGATGGCGGGTACATCCCGACTACCGCGGCGAGCAGACGCTCAATCTCATTACCAACGGCAATTTCGGCTCAATCAGCCATCAGGGCCGGGCCTTTGTCGCGCTGTCGGTATTTTATCGGTACGCCGGCCTGAGCGAGCAAAATGAACCTCCGGCGATCATTCAGCAGCTGGTGCCGCCGGCCATGGTCGAGCGCGCCCGGCTGCTCGGCGCGGCCTTTCGCGTCGCTCATCTGATATCGGCGGCACGGCCCGGCGTCTTGCCGCGGACCCACTTTCGAAGCCAGGGCCGCAAGCTGATGCTGGTCTTCGAACACACCATGGTCGACTTGGTCGCCGATCGCGTCGGCAGCCGGTTCAAGCAGCTGGCGCGGCTGGTCGGCCGCGCCGGCTCGATCGTGCGGCGATAGGACCGGTCAAGCCGCCGTCGCGGAGTGCGCATCGCCTTGCAGCCTGCGCTTCCGCCACATCGATCCCGCCACCAAAACGATGGCGATGCCGATGACCCCGAAGATCACCTCCCCGCCATGACCGTCATTGGCAAACTGCGGGAACAGCTTGAGCGGCGCGAGAACCGAGTCAAGCGTGACGCCAACCGGACCGTTGAAGAACGCCTTCAGATGCGGGACGATCGCGGGATCGGTCGCCATGACCTCGCCGGCGACCCAGCCGAGCAAGGCAGCACCCGCCCATACCAAACCAGGCATGCGCGTGAGCAGCGCCATGATCAGCGCGGCACCGGCAACGATCAGGGGAACGCTGATCGCAAGCCCGATCGCGAGCAGCGGAATGCTGCCATTGGCGGCCGCCGCAACCGCGATGACGTTGTCGAGGCTCATCACGATGTCGGCGATCGCCACGATCCGCACGGCCGCCCACAGATGGGCCGCCGCGTCCACGTCGCCCTCGCCCTCATGTTCCGGGACCAGCAGCTTTGCCGCGATGAACAGCAGCGCCAATCCGCCGACCAGCTTGAGGAACGGCAGCGCCATCAACGTCACGACGATGCCGGTGAAGATGATACGCAGGAATACGGCGACGCCGGCGCCAAGGATCATGCCCCAGAATCGCTGCCGTGACGGCAGGCCGCGGCATGCCATCGCGATGACAAGCGCGTTGTCACCCGACAGCAGGATGTTGATCCACATGATCTTGCCCAGCGCGACCCAGAAGGTCGGCTGCTGGATTTCGGTTTGAAACTGGGTGAAGAAGCTCGAGATCATCGCGGGATCGAAGATTTGCATCACCCAGTTCACAGCCTATTCTCCCCGGCGCGCGGCCATTCCGAGCGGCTATTGGTTGCCGCTTCCGTCATCGATCAGCCGACGATTTCGTTGCCCGAGAAGAACTGGGCGATTTCGATCGCCGCGGTCTCGGCGGCGTCGGACCCGTGCACGGAGTTTTCGCCGATCGACTTCGCATGCAGCTTGCGAATGGTGCCATCGGCCGCCTTGGAAGGATCGGTCGCGCCCATGACGTCGCGGTACTTCAGCACGGCGCCCTCGCCTTCGAGTACCTGGACCACCACCGGTCCCGATGTCATGAAGTCCACCAACTCGCCGAAAAACGGACGCGCCTTGTGGACACCGTAAAAGGTTTCGGCCTGTTCGCGGGTCATGCGAATGCGCTTCTGGGCAACGATCCGAAGGCCTGCCTTTTCGATCAGCGCGTTGATCGCGCCCGTCAGGTTGCGCTCGGTCGCGTCGGGCTTGAGAATCGAAAAGGTACGTTCAATCGCCATAGTCTCGTCCTTGAAAAGCGCTGGTGGGAGTTGCGGCGCTTATATCGACGCCGTCAGGGAACGGCAAGGCCGGGCGGAACCTGCAAGCGATCAGGCGAACTTTGGCGGGCAGCGCCCTCGTACACCGGACTTGCCGCGGACTTGATTACCCCCGGGCGCCGCCATCCCGCGTCAAACGCCTCGGCCGCGTTCGGCCGGTGGCTTGTTCTGCGTTCCCTCAGGGAACCCGCGGCGTTCCTGCCATTTTAACGAGCAGGGGCACGCAATCGCACCGAAGAGGAAACCATTCTCATCCCCGTGTATTATTCTGCAACGACTACTGAGCGGGATGCCGTCATGACCAGCCACATCGACAACAGCGAACAGATTGACCGCAAGACCAGCCGGTCGATTTGCCATGCCGTGGGCGAACGGCTGCAGCAGCACCTCCGTCCGCTGGAATCCGAACTGCCGTCACATCTGGCGGATCTGATGGATAAACTGCGCAAACAGGACGCCAGCGGCCGCCGAATGCTCCCGAATTAGGCCCTATTGCGGTATCAGCCACCCCGCAGCCACCGTTCGTTCAATTAACGGGTTGCGTTTTGGGACGGCTCCGGTGAAAAGCCCGCATGCTTTCAATCACCGATATTTCCGTCCGTATTGCCGGACGGCTTTTGATCGATAACAGCTCGGTTCAGATCGTGCCCGGCGCACGGGTGGGGTTTGTCGGCCGCAATGGCGTCGGCAAATCGACGCTGTTCCATGCGATCCGGGGCGAATTGCCAACCGAAACCGGTTCAATTTCGATTCCTCCCCGCTGGCGTATCGGCAGTCTCGCGCAGGAAGCGCCCGACGGCCCGGAGAGCCTGATCTCCGTCGTGCTGAAGGCCGACCTGGAGCGCGACGCGCTGCTGGCCGAAGCCGAGACCGCGCACGACCCTTCGCGCATCGCCGATATCCAGACCCGGCTCGTCGACATCGATGCGCATTCGGCGCCGGCCCGCGCCGCCGCGATCCTGAGCGGCCTCGGATTTTCCACCGCCGATCAGGCGAGGTCCTGTTCGGAATTTTCCGGCGGCTGGCGCATGCGCGTCGCACTCGCGGCGACGCTGTTTTCGGCACCCGACCTTCTCCTGCTGGATGAGCCCACCAACTACCTCGATCTCGAAGGCACGCTGTGGCTTGAGGATCATCTGGCGAACTATCCGCGCACGGTGATCGTCATCAGCCATGACCGCGACCTGCTCGACACCTCGGTCGACCAGATCCTGCACCTCGATCGCACCAGGCTGACGCTCTACAAGGGCACCTACTCGTCGTTCGAAGAGCAGCGTGCCACCCGCGAGATGCTCGACGCCAAGCACGCCAAGCGGCAGATGGACGAACGCAAGCGCCTGCAGGCCTTTGTCGATCGCTTCAAGGCCAAGGCCTCGAAAGCCCGCCAGGCGCAATCGCGCGTCAAGATGCTGGAGCGGATGAAGCCGGTCACCGCGCTGGTGACGCAGGACGTGCGCGAAATTTCCTTTCCAGTGCCGGAGCGCATGCTGTCGCCACCGATCATCGCGGTCGACAACGTCTCGGTCGGCTACGACCCGAAGAAGCCGGTGCTCAATCGCGTTACCCTGCGCATCGATACCGACGACCGCATCGCCCTGCTCGGCTCCAACGGCAACGGCAAGTCGACGCTGGTCAAGCTGCTCGCCAACAAGCTGGCGCCGTTCTCCGGTCATGTCACCCGCGCCGAAAAGCTGTCCGTCGGCTATTTCGCGCAGCATCAGGTCGACGAACTCAATCTCGACGGATCGCCCTACGATCACGTCCGCAAGCTGATGCCGGACGCCACCGAAACCAAGGTGCGCGGGCGCACCGGCGCGATCGGTTTTTCCGGCAAGGCCGGCGACACCAAGGTGAAAAGCCTGTCGGGCGGCGAGAAAGCGCGGTTGCTGCTGGGACTTGCGACCTTCTTTGGTCCCAACATGATCATTCTCGACGAGCCGACCAACCATCTGGACATCGACAGCCGTGCGGCACTTGCCGAAGCGATCAACGATTTTCCCGGCGCCGTCATCATGGTCTCCCATGATCGCTATCTGATCGAGGCCTGCGCCGATCAATTGTGGGTGGTCGCCGATCACGCGGTCACGACCTACGACGGCGATCTCGACGATTACCGGCGCATGGTGCTGTCGGCGCGCGGCATGCGCTCGAATTCGCGCGACCGCGGCGATAATGAACGCGGCGACGGCCGCGACAAGCCAGCGCGCAACAAGTCCGAGAAGCGCATCCCGCTGAAGCAGAAGATTTCCGATGCCGAGGCCGAGATTGCGCGCATCAACGGCATCATTGCCAAGATCGATGCCGCACTGGCGCTGCCGGATCTGTTCAAGCGCGACCCGAAGCAGGCGGCGCAGCTCGGCAAGGCACGGGCCGGCGCCCAGAGCGCGCTACTGCGCGCCGAGGAAGAATGGCTGGCAGCAAGTTCGCAATACGATCAGGCGACGGGCTGAGCCCGTTCACGGCTGCCTGCCAGCGCGGACCGGCGATCAGGTCGCCGCCGGCTTCCTCCTCGGCTTCGTCGTTCTCGGCGGCGCCACCGGCTCGGGGGCGCGCTCGATCGAGCTCAGGCGTCCGGCGGTGAAGGTGTAAATTCCGGCGCGCTGGCCACGCGAATAATTGACCACCGCCACCCGGTCGCCGCGCTCATTGTTCGAGAAGTTGACGCTGTCAGGTGCGCCGATGCCGCGCACGACGTCGCATTCGGTATGGCCAAGCGCCACCGTTCCATAGGTCGAGGGCACCGGCGCGCCGGCCGCGCCGTCGGTCAGAGCGTTGGCGTCCGAACCGGGAGGCGCCATTCCCGGGCACCCGCCATCGGCACTCACCAGGTCCTCCGCTGCCACCGGCTTGTCGGGGGTCAAGGGCGGCGTCTCAATCGAAACGTTCTTGATGAAGAGTCTGCCGGAACGCGAAAACCATTCCGCGTCTTTCGACAGCAGATCCGACTGAAACATGTTGGACGCACCCGAGCAGCCCGCCATCAGGGGGGCCAGCAGGAGCAGCGCCAGCAGGCGTTCGCGATGAAGGTTTCTGTCTCGCACGATTAACCGAATTCCCAACCCTGTCGCCTAAGCGGTTGTCCCACCATCACTTTGCGGCATGAGCGTGACTATGTCCAAGCCCGGGGCCTGAAACCCGCCGAAACCTCAGATTATCATTAATTGCCGGATATCGCTAATTCCGCCGCTGCCACCGGCCCCGTTCGTCGGCCTGCCAGTAGGTGACCTCGAACCCCCGCGACTTGCAGTCGGTCCAGGTGCCCCGCGCAGCGCCGAGCGCGTTGTCGTCGTCACCGTTGAAGACCAGAACCAGGCGGTCGTAGGCCTCGCAATCAGCGGGCAGCGCGGCGTTGTCGATCAGAAATCGCACATTGGCCCGATTCGGATTGCCCTCCTCCACCGCCAGCACGATCGGCTGATCCTGGGCGTCTGCCGCGCGCCAGGTGGCGTGCGGCAGGAACGAATCGTCGCGATAGGTCCACAGATGGGCGTCGAGCGCGTCCGCCCGCTCTTCCGATGTCGACTGCACCACCACCCGCCAGCCACGCTCCAGCGACTTCTCCAGTAACGGCGGCAGCACGTTCTCGAGCAACATGTCCTGCAGATGGTAGAACAGAACTTCCGTCATCGGGTTTCAGCTATCGTCCCGGTTATTTCCTGCCTTCGTAATACTCCGCCACCAGCCGCTCCAACAGCCGTACGCCGTAGCCCGAGCCCCAGCTGTGATTGATCTCGGACTTCGGCGCGCCCATCGCCGTTCCCGCGATATCGAGATGCGCCCACGGCGTGTCGTCGACGAAACGCTGCAGGAACTGGGCGGCGGTGATCGAACCGCCATTGCGGACGCCAGCGTTCTTTACATCGGCGAACTGCGAGTCGATCTGCTTGTCATATTCCGGACCGAGCGGCATGCGCCACACCCGTTCCCCGGTCTCGAGCCCGACCTTGGTCAACCGTTCGGCCAGTTCGTCGTTGTTGGAAAACAGGCCGGCATGCTCGGTGCCGAGCGCCACCATGATCGCGCCGGTCAGCGTCGCCAGATCAACCATGAATTTCGGCTTGAACTTCTTCGCCACGTACCAGAGCACATCAGCCAGCACCAGGCGGCCTTCCGCGTCGGTGTTGATGATCTCGATGGTCTGGCCGGACATCGAAGTCACGATATCGCCGGGGCGCTGCGCATTGCCGTCGGGCATGTTTTCGACGATGCCGATGGCGCCGACCACATTGAGCCTGGCCTTGCGCGCGGCCAGCGCATGCATCAGCCCGACCACGCAGGCCGCGCCTCCCATGTCGCCCTTCATGTCCTCCATGCCGGCGGAGCCCTTGATCGAGATGCCGCCGGTATCGAAACAAACGCCCTTGCCGACAAAGGCCACCGGCTGTTCGCCCTTCTTGCCGCCGTTCCAGCGCATCACCACCATCCGGCCGGGCTGCGTCGAGCCCTGGGAGACGCCGAGCAGTGCGCCCATGCCGAGCCTGGTCATGGCCTTGACGTCGAGAATCTCGACGTTGACGCCGAGCTTGCGCAACTGCGCGGCGCGGCGCGCGAATTCCACGGGATACAGCACGTTCGGCGGCTCGTTGACGAGTTCGCGCGCCAGGATGACGCCGTCGACAATGTGCGCGCGGGGAGCGAAGGCTTTACGCGCGGCGGCGACATCGCTGACCGCGAGCGAAGCCTCGGCGCGCACCGCGGCATCCTCGCCGTCTTTCTTTTTGGTCTTGTATCGATCGAATTTATAGGCGCGCAGCCGCACTCCCGATGCCACCGCGGCGGCCTGGTCGGGCTTCATCGCGCCATCGGGCAAGTCTGCGATGATCGTCACCACCGCGTTGCCGCCGGGCAGCTTGCCGGCCACCGCGCCGCCCAGCTTGAGAAAATCATTGTCCTTGATCGCTGACAGCTTGCCGGCGCCAACCACGATCAGCCGGGAGGCCTTGAGACCCTCCGGAGCCAGAATATCGAGCGTCGAGCCGCTCTTCCCCTTGAACTGGCTGGTTTCCGCCGCGCGCTTGACCACATTGGCTGACGTGCCCAGCGCCTTGAGCGTCGCCGCGCCGAATTTCAGCGTGTCGTCGCAAAACACCACCAGAACCCCGCGAGGGGCGGTGGAAAACGGAACGTAGCCGACCTTGACGGCGTCGGACATGGGCAAATCCTCCAAGAATTCAGGGCTGGCGCTGGGTCGGGAACCGACCGGGCGGTGTTTCGAATGCTCTCATCGGCTGGGCTACACATCCGCGGGAAGCATTGGTCCAGGTTACTATGGCCTGTCTGCCGCCGCGCTGCCAAGCGTCCCCGTGGCTCATTAGCCACATCGGCTGAATTATTAACCATATATCAATGGTGCCATGGCCCAGCCATTTTGTTGACGGATCAAAGGGATGGTAGTGAGAATGTGGGTCGGCAGGACAGCTGCGGCGCGACCAATGGGGATCCCGTAACAGGGATTGGTCGCAAGCCGCAGGCTCGCCATGTGGGGATCGTGCGGTAACGATGGGGTCGATCGACAGGTATATTTTTCGAACGACGCTGGCGTCGTTTGCGCTGATTCTGGTGAGCCTGACAGGGGTGATCTGGATTACGCAGGCGTTGCGCGGCATCGACCTGATGACGAGCCAGGGCCAGACCATCGTCACCTTTCTCGGCATCACCAGCCTCGTCATCCCGGCGCTGGTGCTGATCATTGCGCCGATCGCGCTGATGATCGCGATCTCGCA
>JAUXWH010000011.1 GCA_030681365.1 Bradyrhizobium sp. | reverse complement strand
TCGGCAGGAAGGCTTCGACGGTGCCGCGCAGCAACGTCGCGTAATGGCCGGACATCGGCGCCACGATCAGCACCCGCGGCTGCGGGCTGCGCAGCGGACGGGTCAGCTGGCGATCGAAATACAACAGCCGGCAGAACGGCTTTTCCCACACGGTGCGGATCTCGATCGGCGTGCGGACGCCATTGACCTCGGTATCGTCGAGGCCCCATTCCGGCTTGCCGTAGCGGCGCGTGGTGCGCTCGAACAGTTCGCAGCCGGCGGCAACGGATTTGCCGAATTCGGTGTGCGACCACGGATTGAGCGGATTCTGAAACAGGATCTTGGTGGCGTCGGTCACGGCGCGCGCCGGGTTGAGCGACGCCTGCGCCATTTCGTACATCCAGTACATCGGCGTCGTCAGCGCCGGACTGCCTTCGGTCACCAGCGGCGGCGGCGCGCCAAATTCACCAATCGGCATGTGGTCCTCAAATCTCATTTTGCATCGCAGCATACTGCCGAATGCGCAATTAAGCGTCAATGCACGGATCAGTATATCTACGTGCCAAAAACGCTAAAGGTCCGCGAAATGCCCGGAATTCCTTGGGATAAGTGAATTTACTCTCCGCTCTGGATCAGAGAGCCGTGGCGCCGGGCGCTGCGCAAAAGGGCAAGAAATCCGGCGAATGACGCGATAAACAGCACGGCGTTGATCGCCAGCGCCTGAAACATCAGGTCGGCGCGAAACACCTTGTCGATCATCAGCGCCCGCATGCCCTCGAACACATAGGTCGGCGGCAGCGCCCAGGCGACATACTGCAGCCAGTGCGGCAGCACCGTGACCGGATAATAGACGCAGGCAAGCGGCATCACCCCGAACATCAGCGTCCAGACGATGCTCTCGGCGCCGAGGCCGTTGCGCAGCACCAGCCCGGAGACGAATATCCCCAAAGACCAGCTGGTGAAGATCAGGTTGCAGAAGAACGCGATCAGCGGCAGCCCGAAGCCGAGCAGGTTGAAGTCGAAGAACATCATCGCCAGCAGCGTCATCGGAATGACGCCGATCGCGAGCCGGATCAGGCTCATCGCCATCAGCGCGATCAGGAATTCGATCGGCTTCAGCGGGCTCATCATCAGGTTGCCGAGGTTGCGCGCCCACATCTCCTCGAGGAAGGAGATCGAGAAGCCGAGCTGGCCGCGAAACAGGATGTCCCACAGGATCACCGCGCCGATCAGGGTGCCGCCGGCCTGGGCGAAGAACCCGGAATTCTGCGAGATGTAGTTCTGCAGGAAGCCCCAGGTGATGATCTGCAGCGCCGGCCAGTAGATCAATTCCAGCAGCCGCGGCCACGACGACAGCAACAGATACCAGTAGCGCAGGATCATCGCGTAGATGCGATGCGGCGCGATACCGCCCGGCAGCACCAGCGTGCTCATGAGGCGCCCTCCTGCTGGCGGCCGCGCGCGACGTCGAGAAACACTTCCTCCAGCGTCGCCCGGTTGTAGCGGGCCATGATGGCGTCGGGGCTGTCGTCGTCCTCGACGCGGCCGCGCTTCATGATGATGACGCGGTCGCACAGCCGCTCGACTTCCAGCATGTTGTGCGAGGCCAAGAGAATGGTGGCGCCGTGGGTCTTGCGGTAGGTCAAAAGATGCTGCCGGATCCAGTCGGCGGTATCGGGGTCGAGCGACGCCGTCGGCTCGTCCAGCAGCAAGAGCTCGGGCCGGTTGATCAGCGCCTTGGCCAGCGCCACGCGGGTCTTCTGCCCGGCGGAAAGCTTGCCGTTGGCGCGGTCGAGGAAATCGCCGAGATCGAGATCGGCGGCGAGTTCCTCGATGCGCTGGCGCAGATTCTCGACGGCATAGAGCCGGCCGAAAATGGTGAGGTTCTGCCGCACCGTGAGCCGCATCGGCATGTCGACATAGGGGCTTTCGAAGTTCATCCGCCCCAGCACCTCGGCGCTTTGCTCGGGCATCGCACAGCCCAGCACCTGGATCCGCCCCGAGGTCGGCAGCACCAGCCCCATGATCATGGCGATGGTGGTGGTCTTGCCGGCACCGTTGCCGCCGAGCAGCCCGGTGATGCTGCCGCGCGCGATGGCGAACGAGACGTCGTCGACGGCGCGGTCGGTCTTGTAGACCTTGACCAGTTGCGCGACCTCGATCGCCGCGGACATCCCCGGACCGGCGGCTGGCAATTGGGGCGTGACTGGGCCGTTATTCACCATGCGGGGCGTTCATTGGGCCATCGCCGCGGCCGGCGCAAGGCGGCCGCGACGCCGCTCAAACGAAAAAGGTCGAAAACAACCCCATGTACAGTAAGGAACTCATTGGACTCTATGGCAATTTGTCGTCGGGCCCTGGCGCGGCTAAGGTCCCGCCATGACCGACGTCGCAGCCTCCGATTTCCGCCATCCGCGCCGCCATGTCCGTCTGGATACCATCCTGCGGCTGCGCTGGCTCGCCGTGCTCGGCCAGCTCGCCGCCATCTTCATCGTGTCGCACGGGCTCGAATTCGACTTCGAGGTGGTTGCCTGCCTCACCGTGGTCGGCCTGTCCGCAGCCGTCAATCTGGTGCTGCAGATCGCGTTCAACCCGATGCAGCGGCTGGAGCCGGCCTATGCGGCGGCGTTGCTGGCGCTGAACATCGTGGAACTGGCGGCCCTGCTGTTTCTCACCGGCGGCCTGCAGAACCCGTTTTCGTTCCTGTTCCTGGCGCCGGTGCTGATCTCGGCGACGGCGCTGCCGACGCGGCTGACCATCGCGCTCGGCGCGCTCGCGGTGGCCTGCGCCGCAGCCCTGGTGTTCTTCCATCTGCCGCTGCCGTGGGAGGGCGACGAACCGGTGGCGCTGCCGCCGGTGTATCTGCTCGGGGTCTGGCTTTCGATCCTGCTCGCGATCGGCGTCACCAGCCTTTATGCGATTCAGGTCACCGAGGACACGCGAAAACTTTCCGACGCGCTGGCCGCTACCGAACTGGTGCTGACACGGGAGCAGCATCTGACCCAGCTCGACGGCCTCGCCGCCGCCGCCGCGCACGAACTCGGCACGCCGCTCGGCACCATCTTTCTGATCTCGCGCGAACTGGAGAAGGCCGTTCCCGCCGACAGCCCGCTCGCCTCCGACCTCAAGACCCTGCGCGAGCAGACCCAGCGCTGCCGCGACATCCTGAGCAAGATCACGCAGCTGTCGGCGACCGGCGCGCCGTTCGACCGCATGCCGATATCGACGCTGATCGAGGAGGTGGTGGCGCCGCACCGCGATTTCGGCGTCGAGATCAAGGTCCGGATCGCGGTGGCGGGCGCCAGCGAACCGGTCGGCACCCGCAATCCGGCGATCCTCTACGGTGTCGGCAACATCCTGGAAAACGCCGTCGATTTCGCGCGCAAGACCGTGGAGGTGAATGCGTGGTGGAATAGCGAGACGATCGAGCTGGTGATTTCCGACGACGGACCGGGGTTCGCGCCCGAGATCATGAAGCGGATCGGCGAGCCCTATCTGTCGCGCCGGCGCGGCGCCGAGGATCCCCACAGCGGGCGCCGCGGTCTCGGCCTCGGCGTGTTCATCGCCCGCACGCTGCTGGAGCGCACCGGCGCCCGGGTCTCGTTCCGCAACCGGACCTTTCCGGATCACGGCGCGGTGGTCCAGATCGCCTGGCCGCGCAGCCGCTTCGAGGAAACCCAGGACGGATTATCAGGCGAAGTATCCGGTGAAATGTCAGATGAAATATCTGATGAACCAGCGACTTAGGGCCGCACCGCAGCAATGCGATGGCCTGTTAAATCGATCCGGCGCGGCCTTGGCAGTGCTGCGTTGCCGCGCCATATGATGTAGTGTCCACCATTAAAGGGATGACAGCACCTTGAACGCCACCGCCGAACTGACTGACCAGGCCGACCGCTCGCTCCTGATCGTGGAAGACGACAAGCCGTTCCTGGAGCGCTTGTCGCGCGCGATGGAAACCCGCGGCTTCACCGTCACCTCATGCGACAGCGTGTCCGAGGGCCTTGCGCAGATCGGCAAGGCCGCCCCCGCCTTCGCGGTGGTGGATTTGCGGCTCGGCGACGGCAACGGCCTCGACGTGGTGTCGGCGCTGAAGCGCAAGCGCCCGGACGCCCGCGCCATCGTGCTGACCGGCTACGGCAACATCGCCACCGCCGTCACCGCGGTGAAGATGGGCGCGGTGGATTATCTGTCGAAACCCGCCGACGCCGACGACGTCGTCGCCGCGCTCTTGGCGAGCGGCACCGAGAAATCCGAATTGCCGCACAACCCGATGTCCGCCGACCGCGTGCGCTGGGAACACATCCAGCGCATCTACGAGATGTGCAACCGCAACGTTTCGGAAACCGCGCGAAGGCTGAACATGCATCGGCGGACGCTGCAGCGGATATTGGCGAAGCGCGCGCCTAGGTAACGCTGCGTTTCGCCTTCCCCTGGAGGGGGAGAATGAACGTTCCGCCTATCTCGCCGATGATAAACGCGGCCTTCAATGTGGCTAGAGCGAAGTATCGCGCTGAGCATATCGCTTGGACAAATCTCTCGGGCGTTCTGTCTGGCCGCTTCAACTTGCCTATCGCAATGATGAACATTCAACGACAAGGCGATCTCGATTTGCTGCTGCGATGCATGGAGGACGAGTTCGAAGCTAACATGGCTGCTGATGCCGCTGACACCAGCGGCTCAAACATGACGTTCCATTACCAACTATCGCTATCTGAAACGTGGGTGGTAGGTTGTTATGAGATTATGAGGGCGTTGAGGCAACGAGACCGAGACGCGATGCAGGTCAGCACGCGTCCGTCGGGCGTTTCCGGAATGCAAGCGTTTAAGTCGATCTTCGCCGACCTCGAACTCTTGCGCATGCCGATGGTCAAATTCGAAATCGCAAAGGACTTCAAGCTGAAGGAGCCTTTGCAGTTGCAAAGAGGACCGGCAAACAACGACGCCTCTGATCATACTACTTATGACAGTAACGACCCGACGCGATCTCACCTGATGCCCAGTTCGATTTCACCTCGCGGGTCTGTACGATGGGCAGCACTCGACCACCTCGCGAACAGACAACATTGGATCGAACGCCGCGATTTGGCTGAACGGTTTCTCGCGATGGGTAACGAAATAATCCCCGCAGGAATTCTAGAAGCGCAGGAACGTGCGGCCAAAGAATGATGCTGATTGGTACCGCAAATTCGATGAGTCGGTCCCGCCGCCTAAACGCAGGCAGCTTGCTACTTTCAAAGACGCGGGTACCTACATCACGCTACAGATGACCCTATACTGTGCTGCAAGGTGGCGATCGATGGCAACGATGGACAAGCAGACATTTTTGAACTTGGCGCCGGAATACTACATGCTAGCGCTATGCGAGCACCTTCAATACCCGCGCAACTACTATACGGAAGCTAGTTGGAGGAAGGCCTTCACCTTCCAGGACCACGAGGAGTATTGCTACGTCGAAAATGCAGCGTTGCGAGCCGAGGCGGTTCGCCTGATGGCGAAGCCCGTAGGGCGGGTTAGCGCAGCGTAACCCGCCGATGCACGAAGGTTGGACGCGGATTACGCTTCGCTAATCCGCCCTACGGCCCTTGATCCTCCCCTGGAGCCACGAAAGACATCGGACAAGAAATGCCCGACTTTACTCAACTCGCCTTGTTCTTTGCTGCCGCCCTGGTGCTCGCTGTCACGCCGGGGCCGGGCATCTTCTACGTTGCGGCTCGCACGCTCGCTGGCGGTCGCGCGGAGGGCGTAGCTTCCAGCTTTGGTACCGGGCTGGGCGGTTTGGTCCATGTTCTCGCGGGGAGCCTGGGTGTTTCTGCCATCGTACTTGCCAGCGCGGAATTATTCACCGTTCTGAAGCTGGCCGGCGCGGCCTATCTGGTTTGGCTCGGCTTGCGCACATTTCAATCTGCCCGGCAGGGCCCGCCAATTATGCCGGATGATTCGAAATCCTCGATGGGGGTTCGGCGGGCCTTTCGAGAGGGAGTGCTCGTCGAGGCGCTGAATCCCAAGACGGCCGTCTTCTTCCTTGCCTTCGTCCCACAGTTCGTCGATCCGGCAGCAGGCTCCGTGGCCTTTCAATTCGTCTTCCTGGGTTTCGTATCGGTTGCGCTGAATACACTGGCGGATGTCGTAGTGGCATTCTTGGCGAGCCGCATTCGGGACGGCGCGACCGCGCGTCCTGCGCTGGTTCGACGGCTTCGGGAAGGGTCCGGCGCCGCGATGATTGCCCTGGGCATCGGTCTCGCCATGGCAAGGAAGCCCGCCAGCTAAGCGGGTCGCCGGGCTTTTCAGGCGCGCAGGGCCGGTGGAACGAAAGCGATACCCATCCTGTTTTCACGAGTGATGGACATCGCGAAAAGTTCGAGCCATCCCACGAGCTGACTCAGTCGTTTGCCTGGAGCCACAGTTTGCGAGGCTCGCGGCTCTTGAACGGATATCTGGAATCGCCTGGGTCATAACTGAGCGAGGGCGCTCCCCCGCTCAACTGCGGATCACACCATCGAAAACTGAAACCGTCCGCTCGCACCGAAACTTCACTGTCACAGTCGCCGAAGGCCAAACGGGGCACGCGGCGGCCCCACACTTTCCCGTCCCGTTCGAAATATTCCCAGGTAAATTTCTGCGCTCGATCCCCCGGCGTGAGCGCGTCGGAGAACTCCATGTACATGGTCCAGCTTTTTGGGGTTGTGAGGAGCGTCTTTATCTTGCTCTCGGTTGATGCATTGTCCGCCGACCACGCGACGCATGACAGGAGCATTCCGAGGAGCGGGACGAGCAAGCGCATCGCGAAAGTCCTCCGCACCAGCAACTATATGCGCGAAGGGCCTCGAGCATCAAGCGCGCAGGATGGGTGTCGACCGAAAGCAATACCCATGAAGTTCGCACGGTGATGGGTTTCGTGAAGAGCTCAACCCATCCGAGCTTGCGCCAGGCCCCGGAAACCGCGAAAATACAGGCCGGTTCACACACCATCCAGGAATCCCACACACATGAAGTTCGATGACGTTATCCTCGGTCGCCGCAGTATCCGCGGTTACAAGCCCGATCCGGTGCCGAAGGAGTTGATTGCGGAAATCATCGCTCTGGCGATGCGGGCGCCGTCGTCGATGAACACCCAGCCGTGGAATTTCTACGTCATCACCGGCGAACCGCTGGACCGGATCCGCGCCGGCAACACCGAGCGGATGGTGGCGGGCATTCCGCAGTCGCGCGAGTTTCGCACCGGTCAGGCCTTTGCCGGTCCGCACCGCGAGCGGCAGGTCGGCGTCGCCAAGCAATTGTTCTCCGCGATGGGGATCGCGCGCGACGACAAGGACAAGCGCCAGGACTGGGTGCTGCGCGGCTTCCGCCAGTTCGACGCGCCGGTTTGCGTGATCGTGACCTATGACCGCGTGCTCGACGGCAGCGACGATACGCCGTTCGATTGCGGCGCGGTGGCGACCGCGCTGGTCAATGCCGCCTGGTCGCGCGGGCTTGGCGCCGTGATCAACAGCCAGGGCATCATGCAATCGCCGGTGGTGCGCGAGCATGCCGGCATCGCCGACGATCAAATCATCATGAAGAGCATTGCGCTGGGCTGGCCGGATGACAGTTTCCCGGCCAATGCGGTGGTGTCGGAGCGACGATCGGTCGAGGAAGCGACGGTGTTCGTCGGTTTCGGGGATTAGGCGCGCGGGGTGGCTGGAGCGAAAGCGATAGCCACCATGATCGCACGGGGATGGGTTTCGCCAAATGGCTCAACCCGTCCTGCGAGCTATCCGCATTTGACCCTAGTGTTCAAAATTCATGATGATAGGATGTCGTCATTCGCAGCATGACCGGTGAGGACGCCATGGGATGGTTTGACCGGCTGTTTGGAAGAACCCCGGGGGCCACTAGCCAACTCTTTGCCAGATTCAGAAGGAAATCACGGGCGCCGACTGATCCTGATCTTCTGAAGATTGCCAAAGAGCGAAAAGGGCATATTTCACGGAAAGCCGTGAGAGATGAGTATAATCGGCTGGTTTTGGAGAAGTACGCGCACGATAAGGCTTGATTGCCAATTCCATTTAGTGGCGCATGCTCTTGCATGCCGCCTCAGTGGGCGGTCTTTATCCTGACGTAGCTTGTTGGTCCGCCGCGGAAATCGTGCGCGACGACAAGGACAAGCGCCAGGACTGGGTGCTGCGCGGCTTCCGCCAGTTCGACGCGCCGGTCTGCGTGATCGTGACCTATGACCGCGTGCTCGACGGCAGCGACGACACGCCGTTCGATTGCGGCGCGGTGGCGACCGCGCTGGTCAATGCCGCCTGGTCGCGCGGGCTCGGCGCCGTGTTCAATAGCCAGGGCATCATGCAATCGCCCGTGGTGCGCGAGCACGCCGGCATCGCCGACGATCAGATCATCATGAAGAGCATCGCGCTGGGCTGGCCGGATGAAAGTTTCCCGGCCAATGCGGTGGTGTCCGAACGACGATCGGTCGAGGAAGCGACCGTGTTCGTCGGCTTCGGGAATTAGCGCGCGCCCCCGGCAGCCGCAGCGCCACGGCGGGGGAACAAATTCCCTGCTTCGTGCCTAATCCATGCAGGAGGTGCGCAATGGCAAAAGCAGCATGGAAAAGACCGGGGTCCCCGATCGGCAAGAAGGGGGCCCGCAAGGCCAATCCCAAATACAAGCGTCGCTCACGCCAGCCGTGGAGCGAGAAGGAAGTGAAGCAGCTCAGGCAGCTCGCCAAGGGCAACACGCCGACCGGCGTCATCAGCCTGAAACTGCAGCGGCCGCCGGGATCGATTACGAGCAAGGCGCAGCGTGAGGGCATATCGCTCAAGCCCGTCAACCGGTCACCATATAATCGGCGCAAGAAGGCGGCCCGCAGTCGCTGACGTCGCGCGGGCGGGATCGCGGGCATCCGTGTCCCGGACGCGGCGCAGCGCGGCTTCAGCGGTGCGCCGCAGAGCCGGGACCCACACTTCGCAGCCATGGGCCCAAGGGCACTATCCGGGCTACGGGCTACCGGCTCACCCAGTTGCTGCGCCAATCCGGCGAAACTTCACTTCGGTTTGAATTGCGATGACTGCAGCAGGGCTCCGACGGCTCGGCCGTCTCCTCCCGGAAGGACAGCCGAGTCTGCGAAGCTGAAGGTCAGTGCGGTTTGATCCGTTTCGACGGGTATTTCGATTTCGAAAGGTCCAGCCACCAGTTGCCTTTGAATCGGTTGACCTGGCTGCATCGTGATCTCGATCTGTTGACGGTCGATGCCAATACCGCCTGGAACCATTCCCTTCAGGACGAGCCGGCCGGCTTGCACCGCCCGAATCACGATTAGTCCGTTTTTTGCCAGCCAGCCGTCGTCATGGACGCCGTCCGACCGCCAGGCGACACCCTCGAGAATTTCAGGCACGCGCGGCGACCGGAAATGGCGAAAGTTGCTGCCCGCGGGAAAGAAAACCGCGACGACGTCGGACGGCCCGGCCCGATTGAATTGCCGATCGCCGACCATGATCGAAGCCGGCGCCTCGTCGTCGTGAATCCAGAGCACCGCCTCCGGCTGAAACGGCCCCAACGGAAACTCCTCCTTACCTTCCGCCGCCAGATGCTCGATCCGGACAGGGTAATCGAACCCTCCCTGGTCCCGGAGCATCCTCCAGATCGGATATTCCCAGCGGTCCCCCCCGTGCTGCAACAGTCCGACTTGCGTCACCCGCGCGTCTACGATCGTGTTTACGGCATCCTCGTAGGGCTGACGAAGCGCCGGATTGTTCGCAAACAGCCGGGTGTTGGCTGTCTGAGCCAGGTATGAAGGCCGGTACCAGTCGACCGGAAACGGTTGGCCCGGCACCAGCGGAACAAGCTGGCGGGATTGATTGAACAGCAGCGGGGGCAGTGCAACGAGCGCCAACGCCAGATGAAATGCATTGACAACTCGCCTGGATAACCAGCGCCCGGGCAACGCCGTCGCAAAAATCGGCGCGGCCAGAACGAACAGGGGCAGTTGATACCTGACCTGCCAGGGGTCCCATCGCAACACCGCGGCCCGGATGATCAGTCCGGCCAGCAAGGCGATGAAGTAGGGAATTCGGCGCGCCGGATTCGAAGCTCTCCATCGTATTACTGTTGCCAGGAAAGCCAGGATCAGAAGCAGCGAATGAACCGAATTCGGACCGAAATCCTCATGAAAAACGTAAAGTCCGACCGGGGGCGCGCTGCCGACGAAGCGGCCATAGGAGGTCTCCTGTCGATTGGTATCGAGACCAAGCATGGATGCGAGGGCTTCAGCCGCCTGGTTCGAACGCCGGTCGATCTCCGGAATGCCGACGTTGAAGTTCAACATGCCATTGCGGATCAGGTTGTCGAGCGTCTGCCTGATTCCGAAACTTCCGTTGATCGATTCCTGGGAAAGCCGCGACTCCATTCCCTGGTGAGCCTCCAGAAATCTGCTCGCGGGAGGCCCCATCACCAGAATCAAGACGAGCGTCACGCCGGCGGCGCGGCTGACCAAGGTGCGAAAGTCGACGCCCCTGCTCAATTCAAACGCAAACCATACGGCGAAGCCGAAGCCGCTGATGTAACCCGTCGGCTTCACAATTCCGCTCAGCGCCGCGGCGCTGGCAGCCGCAAGCACCAGGCCGAGCGATGCCTTCGGGCGGGAAATCGCGTCGAGGCCCAGGGTGACGAAGCATGCCAATAATGCGGCGACAACGTAGTCGTTCTGCGTGCTCGTGCTTTCGAGTATCCCGATCGGCAAACTGGCAACAAAGACCGAAGCGAGCCAGCCCTGCTTTTCGCTGCCGCCCAGCTGCCGCGTTATCCGGAAAACGACGGCCGTGCTGCAAAGCATGCTGATCCACTGGATCAGCGAATAGAGGAAATCCGATCCGCTGATGACACGCAGCTGAAGCAACAGGATTTCGGCGAGGGGGCCATAGTCATTCTGTTTCATGGTCGCTGTCGGATAATAACCGAGAGACCGGTTCTGTATCCAGTGTTCGATGCGCGGCAGGTGGTAAGTCAGCGAATCCCAGTTGTTCGGCGCCGCCGTGCAGGCGATCAGCAGCGTGATGAAAAGAATGAAGGCCAAGATCAGCGCGGGCAGCCCAACCGGCACTCGCCAGAATTCGGCGGCTTTGGCGCGCACGCCCCAGAGCCGATAGACCAGCCATCCATCGATTGCGGTCCACAGCAACAGGAACGGCAGGAAAGCGATGGCATGAAACAATCCGAATATCTCGGTCGCCGCATAGCTCACAATGGTCCAGTAGAGGAACGCTTCCGCGATCGCACGCAGGCGATCCGCGCCCTCCGAAAATCTCAAAAGCGCCATGGCCACGAGAAAGCCCAATGGCAGGATAGATGCGATATGCTTCAGAAACTCGACCAATGGCATTTTCCGGCATTATGCTTGCTGCCGTTCGGGAAGGGCATCGGACGCAAAATGATGTTTCCGGTCAACGAATAGTTTCAATCTACACCAGGCAAGGAAAGCATGACGGCCGGGACAGGCCCGGCCATCACGACTGCAGTTGCGACAGCTACTTCTTCTTCAGCCGCGGCTTCTCGATGGCGGCGAGGTCGCACAGCGCGTCCACCATCGCCGAAAAATCCCTGTCCCCGAAGCCGCGGGCGCGGGCGGTGGAGAAGGCTTCGCGCGCAGCGGCGGCCATCGGCATCGGGACCTTGACCGCATTGGCGGCATCGATGATCAGGGTGAGGTCCTTGTGGGCGAGATCGATCGTAAAACCCGGCTCGATGTCGTCGATCAGCACCTTGCCCGGCCAGTTGATCTTGAGCTGGCCGTTGACTGCGGTGGTGCCGTAGAGCACGTCCAGCGTGCGTTCGAGGTCGAGCCCGAAGCGCTGCGACAGCGCCAGCGCCTCGGCGTTCATCTGGCAGGACGATACCGCGAGGAAGTTGTTGACCAGTTTTGTCTTCGTGCCGCTGCCGACCTCGCCGCAATGATAGATCGTGCTGCCCATCGCCTCCAGCAGCGGCTTGACGCGCTCGAAATCTCCAACCGAGCCGCCCACCATGAACAGCGATTCGCCGCGGTCGGCGTGGCTTGCGAGCCGGCCGACCGGCGCGTCGACGAAGGCGATGCCTTTGGCCGCGGCGGCCTTGGCGAGCCGGTCGGTGGTGCCGGGGTCGATGGTGCTCATGTCGAGGATCAGCGAGCCCGGCTTCGCGCTGGCGATGACGCCGTCGGCGCGAGAGACAACGTCATCGACCACGGCGGAATTCGGCAGCATGGTGACGATGATGTCGGATTTTTGCGCGACTTCCGCGACGGTGGCGGCGCCACTGGCCTGCAGCAACTCCAGCTCGGCGACCGCCTCCGGATTGATGTCGTTGACCGTCAGCCGAAACCCCTTGCGGCAGAGATTGGACGCCATCGGCCGCCCCATCCGCCCCAGTCCAATGAACCCGACCTTTTCCATGCATTTTCTCCGTGTTGTTGTTGGGGGCAGCGTTGCCACGCCCCGGCATCGATGTCAGGCGAGGTAGAGCTTTTTTGCGACGGTGTAAAATGCCGGGCGCTGTTCTTCCCCCTCCTCCCACGCGCCCTTGCGCGTGGTGGGGAGGGGAGAAGATCAGAACTCGCCATGCCCCTGCGGATCGACCAGGCGGTTGATGCGCTGGGCGGCGGCCAGTGCGAAGCGGACTGTCATGGCCTTGCGGGTCGGCGCCGGCAGGCGGTGTTCCGGCGCCTCGCAATGCAGATGGGCGCCATAGGCGTCGGCCACGATCAGGCCGGTCTCGCCGGGGAAGATTTCGCAGGGCAGGTCGCGGGTGAAGGCGAAGAACAGCCGGTCGCAATGGGCGCGGTAATCCTGCCATTTCTGGTCGGCGCGCAGATCCTCCACCGAGGATTTGATCTCGACGATCCAGATCTCGCCGCGCTCGTTCAGCGCCACCAGATCGGCGCGCCGTCCCGACGGCAGCGGCAATTCGCTGATGCAGGCAAATCCCAGCGAGTGCAGCAGCCGCGCGGTGCCGCGCGCGATCTTGAGCGCCGTCTCCGACTGGCGGCGGTCCGGCGGCGGCACGAGGCTCACTTGGCGGGCGGGCGATTCCATCGCCGCAGCCTAGCCGATTTTGTCCCGGTCGCCCATCAGCCGGCCGCGCCATTGCGAAAGCGGCGCGCGAACGGAACCAGCGCTCCCTTCGGCCGGATAAGACTTGGCTCGATAAAAGCTTGGGAATAACCGCCTGCCGGGCTAACGTCACTCCGCCTGAGGGGGCGGGAATTGTGACCGAGTTCAGTTTTTTTGCGCGCGACACGGATTTCAGCGTTACCGAGATTGCCGCATTGACCGGGGCCGAGCCGTGCGAGGGAGCCGACCTCTCCCGCCGCATCAGCGGCATCGCGCCGGTCGATCGGGCCGGCGCAACCGACCTCAGCTTCGTGTCAGAGACCAAATTCGTCGCTTCGCTGCGATCGACCCAGGCGGGGATCATCCTGACCACCGAGCGCTTCGCGCGTCATGCCCCCGAGGGCGTCGCGGTATTGCGTGCGCGCAAGCCGTATGACGCCTTCATCGCGGTGGCGCGCCGGATCTACCCCGGCGCGCTGCGGCCGGCATCGACGTTCGGCACCGTGGGCGTCTCGCCGGGGGCGATGGTGCATCCGACCGCGCAGCTGGGCGAAGGCGTCACGGTCGATCCGTTCGCGACGATCGGGCCGTCAGCCACGATTGGCGCCGGCACGCTGATCGGTGCCCATGCCGTGATCGGTCCAGGCGTGCGGATCGGCAGCGATTGCGCGATCGGGGCCAATTGCACGGTGACCCATTCCCATCTCGGCGACCGCGTCATCCTCCACCCCGGCTGCGATATCGGCCAGGACGGCTTCGGCTATCTGCTGAGCGCCGAGGGACATACCAAGGTTCCGCAAATCGGCAGCGTGGTGATCCATGACGACGTCGAGATCGGCTCGGGCACGCGGATCGATCGCGGCGGCATTCGCGACACCGTGATCGGCGAGGGAACCAAGATCGATAATCTCTGCCAGATCGGCCACAACTGCGTGGTCGGCCGCCGTTGCATCATCGTCGCCCAATCCGGACTCAGCGGCAGCGTGACGCTGGAGGATTTCGTCGTGCTGGGACCGCGCACCGGCATCATCCCGCACATCACCGTCGGCAAGGGCGCGATCACGGCATCGCGATCCACGATTTACGAGGACGTTCCCGCGGGTCAATTCTGGGGCGGATTTCCGGCCAAGCCGAAAAAGCAGTGGCTGCGCGAAGTGGTGGCGCTGGAGCAACTGGCGGCGCGGGCCCGCAAGAAGTCCGGCGACGAACCTCCGTCCGAGACCTGATCGGCGAGGGGCGAATTCGGCATAATTGCTCGAATCTCCCCCCTTGGCGCGCCGCCAAAAATCGGCATTGTGCGGCCATGACCCAGCAAACAGAAGCCAAGGCGAAAGCCGGCGCCCTCATCATTCCCGTCACGCTGTTCGAACAGAACTGCATGCTGCTCTGGTGCGAGACCACGAAAAAAGCCGTGGTGATCGATCCCGGCGGCGACGTCGACAAGATTCTGGCCGCGATCAAGCAGGCCGACGTGTCGGTCGAGAAGATCTGGCTGACCCACGGCCATATCGACCATGTCGGCGGCGCCGCCGACCTGCGCGACGCGCTCAAGGTCGATATCGTCGGCCCGCACATCGCCGACAAGTTCCTCACCGACAATGTCGTGACCAGCGGCGCGCGTTTCGGCATGACCGGCGTGCGCGATTTCGTGCCGGACCGCTGGCTCGAGGAAGGCGACAAGGTCACGATCGGCGAATTGACCTTCGACATCCTGCATTGCCCCGGCCACTCGCCGGGCAGCGTGGTGTTCTACAACAAGGACATGCGCTTCGCCCATGTCGGCGACGTGCTGTTTGCCGGCTCGGTCGGACGCACCGATCTGCCCGGCGGCGATCACGCCACGCTGATCCGGTCGATCACCGAAAAACTGCTGCCGCTCGGCGACGATGTCGGCTTCATCTGCGGCCACGGCCCGGGCTCCAGCATCGGCCAGGAGCGGATGACGAACCCGTTTCTGACGGGAGAGATGTAGGGGCGACTTCACTCTTCTCCCTCCCGGCCACTCGCTTCGCTCGCGGGAGGAGGGGAGAAGAAAAGAGCGCTATCCCGAAACCATCCCGCGAATCCGCCGCGACAGGTTGTCGAGATCGAACGGCTTGGTGATCATTTCCATGCCGGGCTGCAGAAAGCCGTCCGCGATCGCGACGCTCTCGGCATAGCCGGTGATGAAGAGAATCTTCAGGTGGGGGCGGGTTTCGCGTGCCTGGTCGGCGAGCTGGCGGCCGTTCATGCCGGGCAGGCCGACATCGGTGACCAACAGATCGATCCGCGCGCCGCCGCGCAGGATTTTCAGGCCCGACGGTCCATCGACCGCCTGCAGCGTCCGGTAGCCCTGCTCGCCCAGCATTTCCAGAATGACGCCGCGCACCACCGGCTCGTCCTCGACCACCAGCACGGTTTCGCCGGTCGCGGCATGCTCGGCCGCCCGGACTGCCGACGCCTGCCCGGCATCGATGTTGCCATGGTGGCGCGGCAAATAGAGTTTCACCGACGTCCCCTGCCCGATCCGGCTGTCGATCGTCACATGGCCGTTCGACTGCCGCGCGAATCCATAGATCATCGACAGCCCAAGGCCGGTGCCTTGCCCGATCGGCTTGGTGGTGAAGAACGGATCGAAGGCGCGCGCCGCCACCTCCGGGCTCATGCCGACGCCGGTATCGGTGACACTGATGCAGATATAATCGCCTGATGGCAGCGCGGGCGTTTTCGCCGTGGCGCCGTCGAGCCGCGCATTGGCGGTGGCGATCACGAGCCTGCCGCCATCCGGCATGGCGTCGCGCGCGTTGATGGCGAGATTGAGCAGCGCGCTTTCCAGCTGGTTGGGATCGCACAGCGTGCCCCACAGATCTTCCGCCGCTGTTATCTCGAGATCGATGGCCTCGCCGATGGTCCGGCGCAGCAGATCCTCCAGCGACACCACCAGCGCGTTGGCGTCGACGCTCTTGGGGATCAGCGGCTGCCGCCGCGCGAACGCCAGCAGGCGGTGGGTGAGCGCCGCGGCGCGGTTCGCCGAGGTCATCGCCGCGTCGATGTAGCGCGCGACGTTGTCGGTGCGGCCCTGGTTGAGACGGGTCTGCAGCAGGTCCAGCGATCCGACGATGCCGGTCAGCAGGTTGTTGAAGTCGTGGGCGATGCCGCCGGTCAATTGCCCCACCGCTTCCATCTTCTGCGACTGCAGCAGCGCTTCCTCGGTGGCCTTCAGCCGCTCGGCCGCGGCCTTCTCCGCGGTGACGTCGCGGGCGACGGCGTAATTGTGGTCCTTGTCCGACACCCCGGTCCACGACAGCCAGCGGTACGAGCCGTCCTTGTGGCGGAAGCGGCTCTCGAACCGCACGGTGGTTTCGCGCTCGCCGAGCCTCTTGAACTTCGCCCGCGTGGTGCCGCCGTCGTCCGGATGCTCCAGCCATTCCGAGGTGCGGTCGAGCAGTTCGGCCTCGTTCCAGCCCAGCGTTCGGGTCCAGGCCGGATTGACGGTTCGCCAGACGCCGTCGCGATCGGACACCAGAAGCAGATCCTGCGACACGTTCCAGATCCGGTCGCGCTCCCGGGTCTTTTCCTCGACGCGCTGGGCCAGCGTCGCATTGAGTTCGGCGAGCTGGTCGGCGAGCTTGCGGTAACGTTCTTCGCTCTGCCGAAGCGCCTGCTCCGCCATCACCTGCTCGGTGACATCGCTGTGCGCGCCGACCAGGCGAATGGGCGTTCCATTCTTGTCGCGTTCGATGGTGGATTTGACCGAGATCCACCTGACCTCGCCGTCGCTGGGCCGGATGATCCGGTATTGTGCGCTGTATTCGTGCACGTCCCCGGCGACGGCGTCGCGGAATTTCTGTTCGGTGGCTTCGCGGTCGTCGGGGTGGATGCGCCGCACCCAATCCTCATGGGTCTCGTTGACCGCATCCGACGGCAGCCCGTGAATCAGCAGATACTCCGGCGACCGGCGATTGCGGAAACCGGTGCGCAAATCGACTTCAAGCCCGCCGATCCGGCCCAGTTGCTGGACCCGCGCCAGTTCGGCCTCGCGTTCGCGCAGCGCCGCGGCGGCGACGACATCGGCGGTCACGTCGCGGCAAACCACCAGCACGCCGCCGATACCGTCCTCCTCGTCGATCGGACTGTAGCCATAGGTCCAGTAGACCTGTTCGAGCTTGCCGTGACGCGTGACTGGGACCAGCTGGTTCTCATGCCAGGTGGCGCCACCGCCGCTCATCACCTGTTCGATCTGCGGACCGATGATGGGCCAGATTTCGGCCCAGCATTCCCGGCCGCGCTGGCCGAGCGCGCTCGGGTGACGCTCCGGCCCCATGGTCTGGCGATAAGCGTCGTTGTAGAACTGGATCAGTTCGGGGCCCCACCAGATGAACATCGGGTGGTTGGTGTTGAGCACGATCCGCACCGCGGTGCGCAGGCTCTGCGGCCAGGTCCCGGGTTCGCCCAGCGGGCTCGCCGACCAATCATAGGCGCGCGTCAACGCTCCCATTTCCCCGCCGCCGGCGAGAAAATCCGCAGAACCCGGCTTACTGACCTTCAACATTCAACACGATCGGTTACGGGTTCAGCCCAAACGAGCAGCCGGAACTTAACCGCCGGTCGCACCCCGCAAACGTGCAGGACGACCGTTTGGTTCCAAATAAATCCGATATCGATGGAACAAAACAGCCAATGCCTGCGGCACCCGCTGTCGAGCGGCGGCCGAAACGGTGTGCGGCATGGCTCGCCGCTATTTCATCAGGCCGGCGGCCGTGAGCGCGCGGGTAATGACGGCGGTGACATCGATGCCGGCGCGCTTTGGGGGGGCGGCCGGAGCGGGCTCCGGACGGCGACCCGATGTCATCGGCCAGAACACCCCGGGCAGATCCGGCGCGCCCTCGGCTGCATTTGCCTTCGCCGCGGCCTTGGCGGTCGGCTTGGCCGTCTTCCTGGAAGCTTCCCTGGAGTCTTCCTTCACCGCTTCCCTGGCAGCCAGATGAATCCACTCGGTGAGGCCGAAGAAATTCGCGATGTGATAGGACGATGAAATGCCCGCTTCGATCAGGAACGCGCCCTGCGCGCCGTAGCGCTCGTCATTGTCGCCGATGCCGAGCGGCGTGCCGTGGGCCATGTTGGTGATGGTGTAGGATTCGACGATGGTTTCGCCATCCGCGTTCCACCAGACCTGGCGGGGATAGCCGTCGACATCGGCCTCGGACATCGGCGCGGACGGCAGCTGATGCACGTCGAGCCACTGCTTGACGATCTCGTCGGCATTGGCGGGGTTGACGGTGCGGTCGGCGCTGCCATGCCAGACTGACAGCTTCGGCCACGGGCCCTTGTGATTCGAGGCATCGCGCACGAGATCGCCGAGTTCGGCGGCCGGGCGGGATGGCGACTGGTACATGCCACTCAGCGCTTCGCGCATGTTGGTGGCGACACCGAAGGGCAGTCCGGCGATGATGGCGCCGCCGGCGAATATTTCGGGATAGGTCGCCAGCATCACCGAGGTCATGGCGCCGCCGGCGGAAAGCCCGGTGACGAACACGCGTCGCGGATCGATGCCGACGTCGAGCTCCATCCGCGCGATCATCTGCCGGATCGAGCAGGCCTCGCCGCTGTCGCGCGCAGTATCCTCCGGATTGAACCAGTTGAAGCAGCCATTGCCGTTGTTTGACGACTGCTGCTCGGGCATCAGCAAGGCGAAGCCGTAATGTTTCGCCAGCATCGACCAGCCGGCGCCGAGATCGTAGCCGGCAGCGCTCTGGCCGCAGCCGTGCAGAACGACGACCAGAGCCGGCACCGCCTGGCGGTGATCGGGCACGAACGAGAACATCCGGAGTGCGCCCGGATTGGTGCCAAAATCCCTGGTTTCCTCCAGCGGACTGTCGACGGGTGGCCGCAAATTCCGCCCGATATCCCCCAAGCCATTGAAACCGTTCAGCTTAGGTAGACGTCGCAGGAATTCGATATTGTTGGCAAGAGACACCGGCAGCTCCTTGATGAGAGGCTTATTAACCTCATCAGAACCAGATAGTTGCTGCACCGCAAAATAAAAAGGCCGTGTGCTGTCAATCCCCTGCTTTGACGGCAACTTGCTTAATGGCGCGCCGTATCCACGACAGCAATGTGGCGGAGGCGGCAATTAAGGCGCGAACAATAACGGTCGCGCTGACGGACGGGCTTCGTCTTTAGTCCGTCATCACTGCAGCGATATGACTGTGCTTGTACGGAATTGGACCGTGAGGATGGCCCGATTGCTGCATGACGAAAGCGCTCGGCGCCTTGCTGCCTCCTGCGAGTTCGGGACCGCCTTTGATGTACGACTGTGACATGCTGGTGATCGGCTCGGGTCCGTCCGGCCGCCGCGCCGCCATTCAATGTGCCAAGCTCAATCGCAGGGTTCTGGTGGTGGAAAAGGGCCGCCGGGTCGGCGGCGTTTCCGTCCATACCGGCACCATCCCGTCGAAAACGTTGCGTGAAACCGTGCTCAACCTGTCGGGCTGGCGCGAGCGCGGCTTCTACGGCCGCTCCTATCGGGTCAAGCAGGACATCGGCGCGATGGACCTGATCGCGCGCCTGCAAAAGACCCTCGACCATGAGGTCGAAGTGCTTGAGCACCAGTTCAGCCGCAACGCGGTGAAAACGGCCTGCGGCGAGGCCCGCTTCGTCGGAGCGAACCAGGTCGAAATCACGGCGGATAGCGGCGAGATCCGCGTGGTTTCCGCCGCCCACATTCTGATCGCCTGCGGCACGCGGCCGTTCCGGCCCGATTACGTGCCGTTCGACAGCAAGACGGTGTTCGACAGCGACGAGATCATCGACCTTCCGAAACTGCCGCGCAGTCTTGCGGTGATCGGCGCCGGCGTGATCGGCGTCGAATACGCCACCATTTTTTCGGCGCTTGATGTCGCGGTGACGCTGATCGAACCGCGGTCGACCTTTCTCGACTTCATCGACAAGGAGCTGATCGAGGAGTTCATGCACGAATTGCGCGACCGCAACGTCGCGCTGCGGCTGGGCTCCACCGTCAGGTCGATCGAGCGCAGCGAGAGCGGCAGCATCGTCACCAGACTGTCCGACGGCCGCAACGTCTCTTCCGAAATGCTGCTGTTCGCGGCGGGACGGGTGGGCGCCACCGACCGGTTGAACCTGGAAGCCGCCGGGATCACGGTCGACCATCGCGGCCGCATCGCGGTCGATCCTCTCACCCTGCAAACCAACGTGCCGCATATCTATGCCGCCGGCGACGTTATCGGCTTTCCGAGCCTCGCCTCGACCTCGATGGAGCAGGGGCGGGTTGCGGCCTGCCACGCGCTCGGCATGGAGCCGATGGCGCCGCCGGAATTCTTTCCCTACGGGATCTATTCAGTGCCGGAGATTTCGACCACCGGTCTCACCGAGGAAGAGGTGCGGAGCCGCGGCATCCCCTACGAGGTCGGCGTCGCGCGCTTCCGCGAGACCTCGCGCGGCCACATCATGGGGCTCAACAGCGGCATGATGAAAATGATCTTCTCGACCAAGACCCGACGCCTGCTCGGCGTGCATATTCTCGGCGAGGGCGCCACTGAGCTGATCCACATCGGCCAGGCCGTGCTCAACCTCAAGGGCACGATCGACTATTTCATCCAGAACACTTTCAATTATCCGACGCTGGCAGAGGCCTACAAGATCGCCGGACTGGATGCCTGGAACAGGATGACGCGGTAATTCGCCTGAAATCTTCAGTTTGACGCATTCGAGCAAAACGGTCAGCGAGAAAAGCAGCTTGGCGTTCAACGCTTCTCTTGCGGCGCCGACGCCACCCAGCCCTGCACGACAGCCATGCGCCGCTGCGCTTTCCGCGATTGCCTTGGCCCTTGCCGCCCCGTAGCTTGGGGCCGAGCAAACAGGCATAGAGCCCCCAAGAACAATTGATCCGGAGAGAAACCCCATGGCGCGCCTCAAATTCGGAGCCTTCCTCGCCCCGCATCACCCGATCGGCGAGCATCCGATGCTGCAATTCCGCAGGGACCTCGATCTGGTCGAGCAGCTCGACGCGCTCGGCTATGACGAATTCTGGTGCGGCGAGCATCATTCCTCGGGCTGGGAAACCATCGCTTCGCCGGAGATGTTCCTGGCCGCCGCCGGCGAGCGCACCAAGCGCATCATGCTCGGCACCGGCGTGGTCTCGCTGCCCTATCACCATCCCTACAACGTCGCCCAGCGCATGGTGCAGCTCGACCATATGACCGGCGGCCGCGCCATCTTCGGTTCCGGACCGGGCGCGCTCGCCTCCGATGCGCACACGCTGGGCATCGATCCGATGACGCAGCGCGACCGCCAGGACGAGGCGATCGCGATCATTCGCCGGCTGTTCAACGGCGAGCGCGTCACCGCCAAAAGCGACTGGTTCACCATGAACGATGCCGCCCTGCAGATCCTGCCGTTGCAGGAAGAGATGCCGTTCGTGGTGGCCTCGCAGATCTCGCCGTCGGGCATGACGCTGGCCGGCAAATACGGCATCGGCATCATCTCGCTGGGCTCGATGTCGACCCAGGGCCTGATGGCGCTTCCGACGCAATGGGGTTTTGCCGAGGACGCCGCGAGGAAGGCCGGCACCACCGTGAGCCGCGCCAACTGGCGCGTGCTGCTGTCGTGGCACATCGCCGAGACCCGCGAGCAGGCGCAGCGGGAGGCCGGCCCGGGGCTGATGCGCTGGCACAACGAATATAATGTCCGCACCCTGCAACGCCCGGGCCTGCAGCCCTTCACTTCACCCGAGGACGCCGTGGAGAAGACCGCCGGTGGCGAGGGGGCGGCCTCGACCATCGGCACCCCCGACGACCTGGTCAAAACCATCAAGAGCCTGATGGAAGTCTCCGGCGGCGTCGGCACCATCGTCGGCTTCGTGCACGACTGGGCCAATCCGGAAAATACCCGCCGCAGCTGGGACATGGTGGCGCGCTACGTGGTGCCGGAGATCAACGGTCACATCGCCAAACTGCGCGAGTCGCAGAAGTTCCTGATCGAGAACCGCGCGGTATTCGATCGCGCCGGCCAGGCCGTGATGGCCAAGATTATGGAAAACGACAAGGCCGCGGCGGCGCTTTCGCTCACCGGCCCCGGTCGCGTCGCGATCCCCACCATCAACGCGCCGGACCTGCAGAAGGAAGCCGCCAAGCAGAAGGCCTGACGAGAACGACGGAAGGCGGCGACGCATCACCTGCGGCGCCGCCTCGTTTGGCGAGAAAGAGCCTGTTGCGGCGCGCGGCTTTGTCGCGCGGTCTGGACCGCCGGAACCCCGCCCGGTCATGCACCAGCCTTTGCACAGGCGAGGACAAGGGTCTATTTTCCTGACTGGGACCATCAGGAGCAATTGCCATGTCGATGCAAAGTGTGGCCTCGCCCGCGTTCACCTTCACCCCGCCCAGGCGCAATTCGCTGACGCATATTCCGGGCGACGAAGGCTGGCCGGTGATCGGCAAGACGCTTCACGTGCTCGCCGATCCCAAGGGCCAGGTCGAGCGGGCGGCGGCGCAATACGGACTGGTCTATCGCAGCCACCTGTTCGGCGAGACCAGCCTCACGCTGCTCGGACCTGAAGCCAACGAACTGGTGCTGTTCGACCAGGGCAAGCTGTTCTCATCGACGCATGGCTGGGGCCGGATTCTCGGGCTGCTGTTTCCGCGCGGATTGATGCTGCTCGACTTCGAGGAGCATCGTTTGCACCGGCGCGCGCTGTCGGTCGCCTTCAAGGCCGGGCCGATGAAATCCTATCTGGGCGAACTGGACACCGGGATCGCGGCCCGGGTCGCGCAGTGGAAGGCGCAGCCGGGACCGATGCTGCTTTATCCCGCCATGAAGCAGCTCACGCTCGACCTTGCCGCGACCTCGGTCCTCGGCGCCGAAATCGGGCCCGAAGTCGACGACATCACCCGCGCCTTTGTCGACATGGTGGCCGCCTCGGTCGCCGTGATCCGCAAGCCGCTGCCCGGCACGGCGATGGCGCGCGGCGTCAACGGCCGCAAGCGCATCGTCGCTTATTTCTCGGAGCAGATTCCGATCCGCCGCGCCAAAGGCGGCGGCGAGGACCTGTTCTCGCAGCTGTGCCACGCCACCCACGAGGACGGCGCGCTGCTGTCGACGCAGGATATCGTCGACCACATGAGTTTCCTGATGATGGCCGCGCACGACACGCTGACCTCGTCGCTGACATCGTTCATCGGCGCGCTGGCGGCCAACCCGCAATGGCAGGAGAAGTTGCGCAATGAGATATCGGCGCTGGGCGTCGCCGCCGGCGAGCCGACCAGCTTCGACAATCTCGAGGCCATGAAGCTGACCGAGATGGCCTTCAAGGAAGCACTGCGGATGAAGCCGCCGGTGCCTTCGATGCCGCGGCGCGCGGTCCGCGATTTCACCTTCAAGGGCTACGCGATTCCGGCCGGCGCCATGCTCGGCGTCAATCCGCTGTTCACCCACCACATGCCCGAGATCTGGCCCGATCCGGAAACCTTCGATCCCATGCGCTTCACCGAGGAGGCGCAGCGCGGCCGCCACCGCTTCGCTTGGGTGCCGTTCGGCGGCGGTGCGCATATGTGCCTCGGGCTGCACTTCGCCTACATGCAGGCGAAATGCTTTGCGCGGCATTTCCTGCAGAATCTCGAAGTCTCGCTGGAGCCCGGCTACACCCCGGACTGGCAGATGTGGCCGATCCCGAAGCCGCGCGACGGCTTGCGGGTGACGCTGAAGGCGATTTCGTAGGGTGGGCAAAGGCGCGTCTTCGCGCCGTGCCCACCATCCGTCACCAATGATCGTTGATGGATGGTGGGCACGCCCTCGGGCGCGCATGCGCGCCCCGAAGGCTTTGCCCATCCTACGAATTACTCGATGAACGTCGTCAGCTGCGCGCCCTCGTCCGCCACGAACACGGCGATCAGTTCGGCGGGCTCGGTGTTGCTCGCATTGGCTGAAACCAGATGGGTCGCCCCCGGCGGTTCGAAGAACGACTGACCGACCTTGAAGGTCTCCACCGGACCGCCGCCGAGTTGCGAGCGGATCTCGCCTTTGGTGACGTAGGCGGTGACCGAGCCCGCATGGCGGTGCGCGCGGGTGAATCCGCCGGGACCGTAGAACACCCGAACGATCGTGACGCGCTTGCCCGGCACGTTCGGCAACGCGTAGGAGCCGATCGGCTCGACGGTGTCGAGCGAGGAGCCCCCGGGCGCGCCGCTGGCGCACAGCGGCGCGATCGCCGCCGCGATGGCGTCCATCGTCGACGGCAAGGCCTTGCCGATCACGAAGGCGCAGGCGAGGCCGGCGATGACGGCCAGATGCAGCGGCCGGATTGGGGTTGGACCGAGCGACGTATTGAATGTTGCGGACATCGATGGCTCCTTGTCTCGCTGGCAATAACGTTGGTGGTACGGTGGCTACCCCGTCGCCTTCTCAAACTTCTCGCGCAGGCCGACATAACCCTGCTGCTGCACCGTCCAGTTCTTGCCGCCGGTGATCGCGCCATCGACCACGAGATCATGGCCGTTGATGAAGCTGGACTCGTCGCTGGCGAGAAACACCGCGGCGTAAGCGATATCCTCGGGCAATCCGGCGCGAGGAATCGGCTGCGCCGATTTGTAGACCCCGTGCATCAGCTCGGGCGTCTTCTCGGCCGCCTCCACCGAAAGGCCGAGCGCCTTGCCAAAGATGCCGGTGGCGATCACGCCCGGCGAAATCGAGTTGACGCGGATGCCGGCTTCGCCGAGTTCCATCGCCACGCATTTGGTGAGGTGGATGACGGCGGCCTTGGCCGCGCCGTAGACCAGCGAGGTGGAATAGCCGGCGAGCCTTCCGGCAATGCTGCCATTGTTGATGATGCTGCCGGAGCCCTGCTTTCTCATATGGGGAGCGGCGTATTTCATCCCGAGCATCACACTGCGTACCAGGGTCACCATCGCGGCGTCGAAGCGGGCAGCGTCGAGGCCCTCGATGCCGCCGGTCTGCGCCGGGCCGCCGGCATTGTTGAACAGGCAGTCGATGCGCCCGAATTTCTCGACCGACAGCTCGATCAGCGCGCGTATCTGCTCATCGACCATGACGTCGGTCTGGCGAAAGACGCAATTGGCGCCGAGTTTTTTCGCCAGCGCCTCGCCCTCCGGCACGCGGCGGCCGGCGATGACGATTTTGGCGCCTTCGGCGACGAAAACCTCCGCGGTGCGAAGTCCGATGCCGCTCGTCGCCCCTGTTATCACCGCGACCTTGCCGTCCAGCCGTCCCATGTCACTCTCCCATCTGATCGCTTTTGATCCTGGATTTATCTCCGGCCTGCCGGAACTACGCAAGCCATGCTCTGCTGCGGGTGCCGCCGACGCTGTTTACCGCCGCGAACGGCGGAGTTTTGCGCTATACTCGGCCTTATTCTGGATTTGCTGATCGGCTGATGTCAGTCATGGGGAAATTGATCGACGAATTTCGACTGACTTGGCGGGGAATATCCCAGCCATCGCCGCTTCTCGGCATCGGATTTGCCGCCGGCTGTCTCGCGCTGTCGACCGCGGCGCGGTGGGGCCTTTCCCTGATCCGGGCGGATATATTCTTCACCCCGTACTTTCCGGCCGTGGTCTTTGCCACCCTCCTGGGCGGCTTCCGGCTCGGGATCGGGACAGCGCTGGCCGGCGGCGGGCTCGGCATGGCGCTCAATTTCAGCGAGGCGACCGCCGATTTTGCCAGGTTGGCGCTGCTGGCGGTGTATCTGGCCGCCTGCGGCCTCACGATCTGGGGCGTCGAGCACCACCGATCGATCACCTCGCAGCAACGGGAGGTTTCGAAGCGGCTGATCCGGGAAGAGGAGTATCGCAAACTCATTGTCGGCGAACTGCAGCACCGGCTGAAGAACAAATTATCGACAATCCACGCGGTTCTGCACCAGGTGCTGCACGACCGGCCGGAGATCTGGGCCAGCGTCGACCAGCGGTTGCGGGCGCTGTCCAGGACGGACGACCTGATCGCAAGGGTCGACGGCCTGGGTTGCGACATCAAGGATCTGCTGGTCTCCGAACTCGGGCCCTACGGGCATGTGCGGTTCAACCTGAACGGAGAACCGCTGTTCCTTCCCGACAAGCTCGCGGTGAGCCTGGCTCTGGTATTCCACGAACTCGCCACCAATGCCGGCAAGTATGGCGCGTTTTCCTCTCCGCGCGGCCTGTTGCAGGTATCGTGGCTGGCGACCGACGACCGTCTCAGCATCATCTGGGACGAAACCGAAGGGCCACCGATCGAAAGCGTCGGGGCGGCCGGCTTTGGCACCAAGTTGTTGAAGTCAGCGCTCACCTCGTTCGATGGCAAGACCGAAATTGCGTTCCTGAAGACCGGGGTTCACTGCACCATGCAGTGCCGGATACCCGCGAGCTGAAGCGCCTTGTTTTCGTGCACCCGTCGCCCGGACGTGCCCTTCGCCCGGCATTGCGGAATCGCGTTAGAGTTCTGTTAATGACGATCGAGGCGGAGCCTGTTTGAATCATACACTCGCACAACTGAAGCCGACTTTTTGAGTTCCACTTAACCAAAACTACAAGAGCTTCCGCCAATGTCGGCGGCATGCAAAGCTGGACCCAACACGAGCAGCGGATCGCCGCGACCGAAGGCGATAGCGAATTCGCTCTCGCTACCGAATTAAGCATCCTGAGGGATGTCCTCAGGATGCTCCCGACCGGCGTGACGGTTCAGGACGAGCAGGGCCGCTTCCTGCTGGTGAACGACGCCGCCGCCGCCCAGTTGGGGATAGCCGGAAGCGAAACGGAGACGCCGGCCTCGAAGGAGCTGGACCATCGCCGCAAGACCGGCATCGAGCTGTTGCGCACGGGCAGCCACGCAGTTGCGGAAGAATGCGTCAACGGCGGCCAGGCCAGACAGGTTCTTCTCACCACCCACCGGCCGGTTCGCATCGGGGACCGCAACCTGTTGCTGTCGAGTTCCGCCGACATCAGCGAACAGAAGACCCTCGAGGATCACCTGTTCCGGTCGGCCTATTATGACGAACTGACCGGCCTGCCGAACCGGGGCGTGATCGAGCATCGCGCCAACAGTCTTCTGCAGCGCGAACAAGGCAGGTTCGCGCTGGCATTCCTCGACATCGACAACTTCAAGCACATCAACGACTATTATGGCCATCCGATTGGGGATGCGCTCCTGATCGAAATCGCCAAGCGGCTCGCGATGGACTTGCGCGAATCCGACATGCTGTCGCGGATCAGCGGTGACGAATTCCTGCTGTTGCTCAATCCGATCCAGAGCGAGCAGGAAGTGGCGGAGTACATCCGCTTCACGCTGGAACGGCTGAAGGCCCCCTACTTCATCGACGGATCGGAAGTCTTCGCTTCGACATCGATCGGGATCAGCCTCTATCCGGAGCACGGCCGCAGCTACGACCTGCTGCGCCAGAACGCCGATATCGCGATGTACCGCGTCAAGAACGACGGCAAGGGCTCCGCGGCCTTCTTCGACTCCAGCATGGAGCGCGAGGCGCTGGCGCGAATGAAGGTCGAGCAGTCGCTGCGGCTCGCCATCCTGGAGAAGCGCTTTTGCTGCGCCTTCCAGACCAAGGTCGATATCAGGACCCAGGACATCAAGGGCATCGAGGCGCTGGTTCGGCTGCGCGACGATGAAGGTGTCATTCAGGCCCCCGGCACCTTCGTCAATCTGGCCGTCGAGCTTGGACTGATCGACGAGCTGACGCATCTGGTGCTGGTCGAAATCGTCAAGTCGATCGATCTGATCAACGAGACATTCGGTCCCGACACCTCCATCAGCATCAACGTCGCGGCCAAGCAGGCCTGCAACCCGGAATTCATGCGGCCGTTCGCGCTGGCCCTGGAGGCGACCGGCTATCCCGAGCGCTTCATGATCGAGGTGACCGAGGACGCCTTCGTCACTAAGACCCATTTCCAGGACCAGATCCTGCCGATCTTCCGGAAACTGGGGGTGCGGATATCGATCGACGATTTCGGCACCGGCTATTCGTCCTTGTCGGCGCTGGCCGATATCACCGCGGACGAAATCAAGATCGACCGCTCCTTCATCACCGACATACACAAGCGCCCGCGCAGCCAGGGCATCCTGCGGGCGATCGAATCGCTGAGCGAGGCGCTCGGCATGACCGTGATCGCCGAGGGCATCGAAACGTTCGAGGAACTCGCCTACCTGCAGGCCGCCACCAAGATCCGTTATGCGCAGGGATACTACTTCTCGCGGCCGATCTTCCTGGAAGAACTGCGGCCGTCGATATCCGCTGCCAGCGAGGCGCGCGCCAGCCTGGCGAGCCGCCCGCCGCAGGAAAATCGCACGGCCTATGCGCGCGGCGAGCGCTATCGCCGCTGAGGCGCGAGGACCGCGCTGATTTCCGCCGCGACGTCCGGCATTTTTGATGCCGCGCCGCAAGATTGATGGTTACCCCTTCCGGGAGACCCGCTAGATTGGCGGCGGGACAAACCGGGGCGCGCTGTGGAGGGGTTGTACAAGGTCGAATACGACATCAACAGCGGCTCTGGCCGCAGCGTGCTGTACGCCCATGCCGGCGAGATGCTTGACGGCAATACCGCATTCGCCCATTTCGGCAGCTACCAGGATGTGGGCGGCGAGATCATTGCCAGGCTCAGGACCCGGCGCCACAGCGAGTCGCCGCACCACCGCTCGCTGGTTAGTTCCGACCGGGTCACCATCCGCATGCGCGGCACGGCGGAAGGTCAACTTTATCGCTTCGCGGGTGAGGTAATAGAGGACGTCGGCTCGGTGTTTCGCGCGCTCATGACGCCGCTCGGCAATGAGGACGTTCCGCCCCCCGGTACGGTCGGCGACGGCGGTATCGTCAGCGGACTCTACTCGATCGACATAAGGATGCTGGACGGCATCGCCGGCGGCCATACCGGCGTGATGCTGCTGCATGACGGCCGCATTCTCGGCGGCGACGCCTTCTTCTATTATCTCGGCGCCTACTCGTCGGCGAATGGCCGCTGGAAGGGCGAGTTCGTCAATCAGGAACACACCCCGGCCAAGAGCGAGCATCCGCTGTTCGGCGGCTACGAGGTGGGCATCGGCTTTTCCGGCCGCTGCGCCGCCGGCGGCGCCGAAATGGAAGCGACCGCGCTGGCCGGCAAGCGCAGCATCCGCCTGGCCGCCACGCTGAAGCTGATCCAGCCGTTCGCCGGTCGCTGAGGTCCATGTTGCGGTGGCACGCCCGCCTCCCTCATGGTGAGGAGCACGTTGGCAGCGCCCTTGCGCTGCCGGCGTGCGTCTCGAACCATCGGGCACATCGCCTGTCGCCATCCTTCGAGACGCCGCGCGGAAGCGCGCGCGGCTCCTCAGGATGAGGAGCGGTTACTGCCTCGGCAGCTTCGCCTTCAGCGCATACAGCGCCTCCAGCGCTTCGCGCGGCGACATCTCGTCGGGATGCAATGCCTTCACCGCTTCGATCAGTTGCTCGGCCTCGCTTGGCGGCGCCGGTTCGGCGGCGGCGCGCGAGGGAACGGCGAACAGCGGCAGGTCGTCGACCAGCACACGGGCGGCCTGGCCGCGGTCCTGTGCCTCGAGCTTGGCCAGCACCGATTTGGCGCGCGCGATGACAGGCGCCGGAAGGCCGGCGAGCTTCGCCACCTGGATGCCGTAGGAGCGGTCGGCCGAGCCCGGCAGCACCTCGTGCAGGAACACGACGTCGCCCTGCCACTCCTTGACCCGCACGGTGGCGTTGAACAGCCGCGGCAGTTTGGCCGAGAGCGCGGTGAGTTCATGATAATGCGTGGCAAACAGCGCGCGGCAGCGGTTGGCCTCGTGCAGATGCTCGATCGCCGCCCAGGCGATCGACAGGCCGTCGAACGTCGCGGTGCCGCGGCCGATCTCGTCCAGGATCACCAGCGAGCGTTCGCTGGCCTGATTGAGAATGACCGCGGTCTCCACCATCTCCACCATGAAGGTGGAGCGGCCGCGCGCCAGATCGTCGGCGGCGCCGACCCGGGAGAACAGCCGGTCGACGATGCCGATGCGGGCGCGGGTGGCCGGCACAAAACTGCCGGTCTGCGCCAGCAGGGCAATCAGCGCGTTCTGGCGCAGGAAGGTCGATTTGCCTGCCATATTGGGGCCGGTGATCAGCCAGATCTGACCCGATTTCTGAGCGGGACCGGGGGAAAGATCGCAGGCATTGGCGATGAAAGGCTGGCCGTCGCGCTTCAGCGCCTGCTCGACCACGGGATGCCGGCCGCCCTCGATTGCAAAGCCGAGCGAGCCATCGACCTCGGGCCGCACGTAATTGTCGTCGACCGCGAGTTTTGCCAATGCGGTCGCGACATCGAGCAGCGCAAAGGCATGCGCGGCGGCGCGCAGATCGTCGCTGGCTTCCATCACCATCGCGGATAGCCGCTCGAAAATCTCCAGCTCCAGCCCGAGCGCGCGCTCGCCGGCGTTGGCAATCTTGGCTTCGATCTCGCCGAGCTCGGAGGTGGTGAAGCGCGTTTGCCCGGCCAGCGTCTGGCGATGAATGAAGGTCGCATTGAGCGGCGGCGACATCAATTTGTCGCCGTGCTGCGCGGTGACCTCGACGAAATAGCCGAGCACATTGTTGTGCCGGATCTTCAAGCCCTTGACGCCGGTATCATCGGCGTAGCGCGCCTGCATCGCGGCGACGACGAGACGCGAGGCGTCGCGCAGATTGCGGGTCTCGTCGAGGGCGGCCTCATAGCCTTCGCGCACGAAGCCGCCGTCGCGTTTGATCAGCGGCAGTTGCTCCGCCAGCGCGCGCGCGAAGTCGCGCGCCAACTCGCGCGACGGGCGGCGCAGCGCCGCCATGATGGCGGCGATTTCCGGCGGCGGTGCTTCGAGTTGCCCGAGCCGCGCCAGTGCCGCATCGGCGGCCAGGATGCCGTCGCGCAGGGCAGCGAGATCGCGCGGACCGCCGCGTCCGACCGACAACCGCGCCAGCGCGCGCGACATGTCGGGCGCCGATCGCAGCGTGGTTCTGAGGTCGTCGCGCGCGGCACTGTCGGCGACGAAGACGGTGATGGCATCGAGCCGCCGCGCGATCGCCGCGCTGTCGGTGAGGGGGGCTGCCAGCCGCTGCGCCAATAGCCGCGACCCGGCGGGGGTCACGGTGCAGTCGATGGCGTCGAGCAGCGAGCCGCGCCGCTCGCCCGCCAGTGTCCGCGTCAGCTCGAGATTGGCGCGGGTGGCGGGGTCGATCGCCATGGTGGTGCCGGTGGCCTCGCGCGACGGCGGCGACAGCGGCGGGCGCTTTCCGACCTGGGTGCGGTCGATATAGGTGACGGCGGCGGCGGCAGCCGTGGCTTCCAGCCGCGACATCGCGCTGAGGCCGTCCATGGTGGCGACGGCGAAATAATCGCACAGCCGCCGTTCCGCAGTGGCGCTGTCGAAGACGTCGCGGGTCAGCGGCGTCACCGCCGGCAATTCGCGCAAGGTTGGGCCCAACTCGGAATCGCCATACAGCGCGTCGGTGACGATGACCTCGTTGGGGTTGATCCGCGCCAGCGTGGCCGCGAGTTCGCCGGCCGTGCATTCAGTGACGCTGAATTCGGCGGTGGAAATGTCGATCCAGGCGAGGCCAATGCGGTCGGTCCCGGCCGATCCGCGCGTCCGCGCGATCGCCAGCAGATAGTTGTTGGCCCTGGCGTCCAGCAGCGTGTCTTCGGTCAGCGTGCCCGGCGTCACCAGCCGCACCACGCCGCGGCGGACCACGCTCTTGTTGCCGCGTTTGCGCGCCTCGGCCGGGTTCTCCAGTTGCTCGCAGACCGCGACGCGATGACCGAGCGCGATCAGGCGGTGCAGATAATCCTCGGAACGTTCCACCGGCACGCCGCACATCGCGATGTCAGCGCCCTGGTGCCTGCCGCGCTTGGTCAGCACGATGCCGAGCGCGCGGGAGGCGATCTCGGCATCTTCGAAGAACAATTCGTAGAAATCGCCCATCCGGTAGAACAGCAGCAGCCCGGGATGGGCGGCCTTGATCTCCAGGAACTGTTCCATCATCGGCGACACGCGCGTGGTGTCCTCCGCTGATGGTGCGGATTCGGCCGGAACAGGGATGGATTGCTGGATCGTCATGCGGGCCGCAACCTACAAAATTTTGCCGGCCGATCCTATTGGTTTGCCGCTGTAATACGCGTTTTCCACGTCTGCTCCGCTGCCTCTTCTCCCTCTCCCGCTTGCGGGGGAGGGCGCCCTCAATTGACCTGCCGTGCGCCCGCTCCTAAAACTCGCCATCAATTCGGGCCGGGTAGCCGAAAACGCGGCATTCAGGGAGAGATTCAATGCGCGATGTGTTTGTTTGCGATGCTGTACGCACCCCGATCGGCCGCTTCGGCGGTTCGCTGGCCAAGGTGCGCGCCGACGATCTGGCGGCGGTGCCGATCAAGGCGCTGATGGCGCGGCATCCCAGGCTCGACTGGGCCGCGGTCGACGAAGTCTATTTCGGCTGCGCCAACCAGGCCGGCGAGGACAACCGCAACGTGGCGCGAATGGCGCTGTTGCTGGCCGGCCTGCCGGAATCGGTTCCCGGCCTCACGCTCAATCGTCTCTGCGCCTCCGGTCTCGACGCCGTCGGCGCGGCCGGCCGCGCGATCCGCGCCGGCGAGATCGACTTTGCCATTGCCGGCGGCGTCGAATCGATGACGCGGGCGCCGTTCGTGATGGGCAAGGCGGCGGAAGCATTTTCGCGCTCGGCGGATATTTTCGACACCACCATCGGCTGGCGCTTCATCAATCCCCTGATGAAGGCGCAATACGGCGTCGATGCGATGCCGGAGACCGGCGAGAACGTCGCCGAGGAATTTCAGGTGTCGCGCGCCGATCAGGACGCGTTCGCGATCCGCTCCCAGCAGCGCGCCGGCGTGGCGATCGCGTCGGGCTATTTCGCTGAAGAAATTACGCCGGTATCGGTGCCCGGCGGCAAGGCCGGTCCGGTCAGCGTCGACAAGGACGAGCACCCGCGCCCCGAAACCACGCTCGAAGGCCTGACGAAACTGAAGCCGATCGTGCGCAATCCCGGCACGGTGACGGCGGGCAATGCGTCGGGCGTCAACGACGGCGCGGCCGCGATGATCCTGGCGTCCGAAGCCGCGGTGAAGAAGCATGGCCTGACTCCGCGCGCGCGCATTCTCGGCCTCGCCTCGGCCGCGGTGCCGCCGCGTATCATGGGCATCGGCCCGGTGCCGGCGACCCGCAAGCTGATGGAGCGGCTGGGGCTGAAGATCAGCGATTTCGATCTGATCGAGCTCAACGAAGCCTTTGCCAGCCAGGGTATCGCCTGCCTGCGTCAGCTCGGCGTTGCCGACGATTCCGACTTCGTCAACCCGCATGGCGGCGCCATCGCGCTCGGTCACCCCCTCGGCAGGAGCGGCGCGCGCCTCGCCATGACGGCGGTGCACGGCATGGAAAAGCGCGGCGGCAAGCGCGCGCTGGCGACGATGTGCGTCGGCGTCGGCCAGGGCGTCGCGATGGCAATCGAGAAGCTGAACTAAAATCGTCATTCCGGGATGGTGCGTTAGCACCAGACCCGGAATCTCGAGATTCCCCGGTGCGCAATTGCGCAGCTGAGGTTCGATGCTCCGCATCGCCCCGGAATGACGGGAGGAGGAACGCCCGTGCATCATCCTGACTTGCGCGGCGTTCCCTCCCATTACGACGTCGTCGTAATCGGCGCCGGAGCCGCCGGCCTGTCCGCCGCGCTGTTTGCCGCCGTCCGCGGCGCCCGGACATTGCTGGTGGAGAAGACGAAATTTGTCGGTGGCACCTCGGCGCTGTCGGCAGGCTCGGTCTGGATCCCGAATACGCGGCATGCATCTGAAGTCGCCACGGCCGACAGCGCCGATAATGCCGAGCGATATCTGCAGCACATCATCGGCAACCGGGCGGACGCCGCTTTGCGCGCGGCCTTCCTGAAGGCCGGCCCTGCCGCGGTCGACGTGCTGGAAACTCATTCCGAGGTAAAGCTGCGCGCCTATCCGCGCCATCCAGACTATCGCTCGGAACTGGAGGGCGCCGTTGTGGCCGGGCGTGCGCTGGAGCCGCTGCCGTTCGACGGGCGGTTGCTGGGCGATGCGCTCCGTCTGGTTCGGCCTCCGATCCCGGAGTTCACGCTGCTCGGCGGCATGATGGTCGACCGAATCGACATCGGTCATTTGCTATCCGCCACGAGGTCGGCGAAATCGCTGCTGCATGCCGCGAAACTGCTGGCGCGGTATGGGCGTGACCGGCTGCGCCATGCGAGGGGAACCCGGCTGGTGATGGGCAACGCGCTGGTCGGCCGTCTGCTGTATTCATTGCTCCGCCGCGGCGTGGATATTCTGACGGACACCTCGCTCGAGAAAATCGTCCGGGATGAGCGCGGCCGCGTGACTTCAGCGGTTCTGATTTCCGGGGGTGTCTCGCGCGACATCGGCATCCGAGGAGGACTCATTCTGGCGGGCGGCGGGTTCAACCGTCACGCCCGGCGGCGTCTTGCTGCGCTGGGCACCGATGCGGAGTGGTCCTGCGTCGCGCCCGGTGCGAGCGGTGACGCGCAGGACAGGGCGATCGAAGTCGGCGCCTGTATCAGCGACAGGGATCTCAGCGCCGCCTTCTGGGCTCCGGCCTCGATCCGGCGCCGGCGCGACGGCTCCCGGGCGGTGTTTCCGCACTTCGTGCTCGACCGCGGCAAGCCGGGAACGCTGGTCGTCGACAGCAACGGTCACCGTTTTGTCAACGAGGCGATCTCCTACCATCAGTTTGCGCTGGAGATGCTGGCGAACGGCAACTCGGCGATCCCAGCGTTTCTCATCGCCGATGCGGTCGCGCTGCGGAAATACGGTCTCGGCATGGTGCGCCCCGGCGGCTGGGGCATGCGCGCCGCCCTGGCGGATGGATATCTGACCGGCGCCGACACCATCGAGCAGCTGGCGCAAGGATTGAAGATCGACCCCGGCGGTCTGCGCGAGACGGTCGACAGGATGAATGATTACGCGCGAACCGGTCACGATCCCGAATTCGGCCGCGGCGGCACGGTCTATCAGAACCACAATGGCGATGCGTCCGCCGGCGGCGCGAATCCGAATCTCGGCCCGATCGCGACCGCGCCGTTCTATGCGCTTCGGCTTTATCCATCCGACATCGGTACGTCGGCGGGGCTGATCACGGATGAAACGGCGCGGGTGCTGGATTCGAGCAACCGGCCGATATCAGGGCTCTACGCCTGCGGCAACGACATGCAGTCGATCATGGGCGGCACCTATCCCGGCCCCGGGATCACGCTCGGGCCGGCGCTCGCCTTCGCCTATCTCGCGGCGTCGGACGCGACCGGGATGCTTGCCGCGGAGGCGTCCGGCCTTTCATGATCGCCCAACTCGTGGTTCTGTTCGACGCCAGAAACGGGTTCGGCGGGACCGAAACGAATTCATACAGCGGAGGGGGCGACAATGGCCGCGAAAATCATGATCCTGAACGGACCGAACCTGAATTTCCTCGGCATCCGGGAACCCCACATCTATGGCTCGACCACGCTCGATGAGATCGAGGCGAGCTGCCAGCAGCTCGCCGCCACCCTCGGCATCACGATCTCGTTTCACCAATCCAATCTCGAGGGCGAACTCGTCAATCTGATCCAGTCGGCGCACGGCAACGCCGACGCCATCATCATGAACCCGGCCGCCTATTCGTTCACCTCGATCGCGTTGATCGACGCGCTGAAGATATTCGAAGGGCCGACGATCGAGGTCCACATCTCGAACATTCACGCCCGCGACGAGCTGCACCGGCATTCGATCACCTCGAGCGCTTCCACCGCCGTGATCTGCGGCCTCGGCCCTTACGGCTACATCGCCGCGATGCTGGCCGCTGTGCAAAAGCTCGGACAACTGCCGGACAGGATTCCGGCGTCGCTGCACGGCCTGCGGGCGAAAACTTGACATCAAAGACCTGGGAGGAATGACGATGCGCGGAGCGGGATTTCTGGCGATCTGGAGCGATGTCGAGCGGCCCAACCTGACCGACTATCGGCACTGGCTGACGCGCGAGCACACCACGGAGCGGGTGACCACCGAGGGGTTCCTCGCCAATCGCGTGTTCCGCGCTATCAGGGCCGACATCGAGCGCTTCTTCATTCTCTACGAATTGCAGACGCCCGAGGTTCTCGACGGGCCGGCCTATCTCGCACGGCTCAACGCGCCGACGCCGTGGTCGCAGCGCATCATGCCGCAACTCGGCAACTTCATGCGCGGCGGCGGCGCGGTGGTCGCCCGGGCCGGGCGAGGCGAGGGGTCCACTATCGTCGCACTGCGTCTCGAACGTCTGCCGGAATCACCGAAGCGTCTGGCCGATGATATTGCCGCACTCGATGGCATCGCCGCGGTGCAGATCGGCGCCACCGATATCGCCAGGACCTCGGTGCCGACGGTCGAAAAAGGAATGCGGAAGGACGAAGGCGTATTTGCCGGGCTGCTGCTGATCGAGGCGCTCGACCAGGCATCGCTCCGGGTTGCGCTGCGCCGCGCCGCCGAAATGGCGCCGGAGGTGCTTGGCGATGTCAGCGATCCCGAGATCTATCAAGGCATCTTCGCGCTGGATAAGCGCATCGCCGAGGGGTGATAGCGTGCGGCGTTGACGGCTTGATGCGAGCGACGTGTGTCACTTTCGTCACCATTTGATTCGTACTAGCGTCGCGTTGCCAATGCTCTAACTCCCCTCCCACCACGCGCTCTTGCGCGTGGTGGGAGGGGAGCAGACTGGGGGAGTGCGCCATGATCATTGGACGTCAGCAGGATGTCACGGTCGCTGCAACATCGGTGATGGAACAGACGGCCGACCCGCGGCTGCGGGAAATCATGGTGTCGCTGGTCAGGCACCTGCATGGTTTTATCCGCGACGTGCGCCTGACCGAGGCCGAGTTCCGCGAGGCCGCCGCCATTATCGGTGAACTCGGCAACCTCACCACCGACAGCCACAACGAAATCATCCTGATGGCCGGCTCGCTCGGCGTCTCCTCGCTGGTATGCCTTCTCAACAACGGCGATCAGGGCAATACCGAGACGGCGCAGTCGCTGCTCGGGCCGTTCTGGCGGTTGAACTCGCCACGGGTCGAGAACGGCGGCTGCATCGTCCGGTCCGATACGCCGGGCGCGCCCCTGTTCGTCACCGCGCGCGTGGTCGACCCTTCCGGCCGGCCGATCGCGGGCGCGGAAGTCGATATCTGGCATGCCTCGCCGGTCGGGCTTTACGAGAACCAGGATCCCGCGCAGGCCGAGATGAACCTGCGCGGCAAATTCACCAGCGATGCCGACGGCCGCTTCTGGTTTCGCTCGGTCATGATGGTGGGCTATCCGATTCCGACCAATGGCGTGGTCGGCCGCCTGTTGAAGCAGCAAAGCAGGCATCCCTATCGACCGGCGCATCTCCACGCGCTGATCTTCAAGCCGGGATTCAAGGTGTTGATTTCCCAGGTCTACGATCCCGCCGATCCCCACATCGACAGCGACGTGCAGTTTGGCGTGACGCAAGCGTTGATCGGCGATTTCGTGCGCCATGACGAGCCGCACCCGAGCGAGAGCGATGTCGGCACGCCCTGGTTTTCACTCGACTATGTCTACCGGATGGAGGTAGGTGACGCCGTGCTTCCGCGCCCGCCCATCAAGTGACAGGGGGGCGAATTGAGCCACGAAATCAGGGCTATCCCGATGACATTTTCCAAAGCCGCCGTCTTCCGGATGCTGGTCCGGACATCCATGGCCGTGCTGGTGCTGCTGGCGCTGGTCGCCCCCCAGCGTCAGGCCTCGGCCCAGACCCAATACCCGGGCAAGCCGGTGCGCATCGTCTTGCCTTTTGCCGCCGGCGGCGTTGCCGATATCACCGCGCGGGTGATCGCGGAACGGCTCGGCGCCAGGCTTGGCGGGCGCTTCTACGTCGTAAACCAGCCCGGCGCGGGCGGCATTGCCGCGGCCCGGACGGTGATCTCATCGCCGGCGGACGGACACACGCTGGCCTTGCTGTCGAACGGAACCGCGATCAGCGTTTCCCTGTTCAACAAGCTGCCGTATGATCCGCTGAAGGATTTTGTGCCGGTTTCGAGCCTGGGCTATTTCGATTTCATCTTCGCCACCGGCGGCGACTCGTCTTTCCGGACGCTGGCGGATTTCATGGCGGCTGCCAGGGCAAAGCCGGGGTCGCTCAATGTCGGCACCATCAATGTCGGCAGCACCCAGAATTTGTCGGCCGAGCTGTTCAAGACCGCGGCCGGCCTCGATTTCGTGATCATTCCCCATCGGGGCACGCCCGAGGTTCTGATATCGACCATGCAGGGCAATCTCGGCCTCATGATCGACAGCTACTCGGCGATGAAGGGCAACCTCGCCGACGGGAAAATCCGGGCGCTGGCGGCGACCGGACCGGTACGTTCGGCCAGCGCGCCGGATATCCCGACCGTGCAGGAATCGGGCGTCGCCGGTTACGACGTCGTCTCCTGGAACGCGCTGTTCGCTCCATCGGGGACGCCGCCGGAAATCGTCAAGACGCTCAATCAGGCGCTGCGGGACATCCTCGCCGAACCCGACGTGAAGAAGCGGCTGCTCGAACTCGGCATCGAGGCCAAGGCGAGCACGCCTGAGGAAATATCCGCCCGGCTGAAGTCCGATATCGACAAGTGGAAAAACGTGATCGAGAAGGCCGGGATCCCAAAGCAATAAGTGCCCCGGATTTAGGATGCACGGCTCGGCTGAGCGCGGGTGTACAGTCGCAGGGCCATGAACCTCAAGCAGCTTGAATATTTCGTCCACGTCGCCGAACTCGGCAGCTTCAGCAAGGCTGCCGTGGTGCTCGACATCGCGCAGCCCGCGCTCAGCCGCCAGGTGCGCAGCCTCGAGACCGAGCTGCGCCAGCAATTGTTCCTGCGCAACGGCCGCGGCGTGGCGCTGACCGACGCCGGCAAGCGGCTGTTCGACCACAGCGTGGCGGTGCTGCAGCTGATGGCGCATGCGCGCGAGGATCTCGGCGCCAGCCGTGACGAGCCGGTCGGCCGGGTCACCATCGGGCTGCCGCCGAGCATCGGCCGGCAACTCACGCTGCCATTGATCGACCGTTTCAAGAAGCAGCTGCCTGCCGCCCGGCTGGCGATCGTCGAGGGGCTGTCGACCCACATCGTCGAATGGGTCACCACCGGCCGCATCGACATCGGCATGGTCTACAATCCCGAGGCGCAGGCCGGGCTGGAGATCACGCCCTTGCTGCAGGAGGCGCTCGGCCTGGTCAGCCGCGCGGCCAGGGGCAAGCGCAAGCCGGCCGCGCCGCCGCTGCCGATGAAGGAACTGTCGCGCTACCCGCTGATCGTGCCGGAGCGGGTCCATGCGATGCGCCGGCTGCTGGAGACCCAGGCGGCGCTGGCCGGCATCAAGCTCGACATTGCCTGGGAGGTTTCCAGCGTCCCCTCGATCATCGATCTGGTCTGCGCCGGCTATGGCCACGCGGTGCTCACCGCCAGCGGCGTGGCGGCGTCGGCTCGATCAGGCGAACTCGTGGTGCGGCGGCTGACCGATCCGGCGCCGGTCAGCGTGCTCTGCCTCGCCGTTTCCGCGCACAAGCGCCCGACGCCGCTGGCGCTGCACGCGATGCGGCTTTTGACCGAACTGGTGCGCGGGCTGCCGGCTTAAAGCATTTCCAGCATGGCTCGGGGCTTTCACCCATGCCGGAACGTGATAGCTGTTAGAAATGGCGGATGGTGGCGAAGCCGAACCCGAACCGCCAGAATGTGAAAAATTCAATCACCGGGAACGCCATGCAAACCGCCATTCCCTGCCTGTTCATGCGCGGCGGCACCTCTCGCGGCCCGTTTTTCAACGCCGCCGACCTGCCAGCCGACATCCCGACCCGCGACAGGGTGCTGCTGGCGGTGATGGGCTCGCCCGACAAGCGCCAGATCGACGGGCTCGGCGGCGCGCATCCGCTCACCAGCAAGGTCGGCATCGTCTCGAAGGGCTCGCGCCCCGGCGTCGATCTGGATTTCCTGTTCGCGCAGCTGCAGCCCGACAAGGACACCGTCGACACCACGCCCAATTGCGGCAACATGCTCGCCGCGGTGGTTCCGTTCGCGCTTGAGACCGGCCTGGTCAAGCCGCAGGGCGCCACCACCACGCTGCGCGTGCTGACGCTCAACACCGACATGCAATGCGACATCACCGTGCAGACCCCCGATGGCCAGGTCGAATATGAGGGCAACGCCCGGATCGACGGCGCGCCGGGCACCTCGGCGCCGATCAAGATCAATTTTCTCGATACCGCGGGTTCGGTCGCGCCGGGGTTGCTGCCGACCGGCAACGTCCGCGACGTGATCGACGGCATCGCCGTGACCTGCATCGACAACGGCATGCCGCTGGTGATCTTCAAGGCCGCCGACGTCGGCCGCACCGGCTATGAGAGCGTCGACCAGCTCAATGCCGATACCGAACTGAAGGCGCGGATCGAGCGGCTGCGCATCGCCTGCGGCCATGCCATGCAGCTCGGCGACGTAACGAGCAAGAATTACCCGAAGATGACGCTGATCTCGGCGCCGCGCGCGGGCGGCGCCATCTCGACGCGCAGCTTCATCCCGCATGTCTGCCACGATGCCATCGGCGTGCTGGCGGCGGTGACCGTCGCCACCGCCTGCGTGCTCGACGGTTCGACCACGCAGGGCATCGCCGTGGTGCCCGGCGAGAATGCCAAGACCATTTCGGTCGAGCATCCGACGGGTGAGTTCAGTGTCGAGATCGAGGTCGATCCGGCCAACCCGCAAAACGTCACCAGCGCGGCCCTGCTGCGCACCGCGCGGCTGTTGATGCGCGGCGAGGCCATGGTGCCTGCCTCGGTCTGGGCCGGACACCAGGCCACAGGTTTCGGCGCAGGCTCTGAACCCCGTCGCGCCCGGCAAGGATAGAATGATGATCATCGACGTACACGGCCACTACACCACCGCGCCGAAAGCGCTCGAGGACTGGCGTAACCGGCAGATCGCGGGGATCAAGGATCCCTCGGCCATGCCGAAGGCCAGCGAACTGAAGATCAGCGACGACGAGCTGCGCGAATCCATCATCAACAACCAGCTCAAGAAGATGCAGGAGCGCGGCAGCGATCTCACCATCTTCAGCCCGCGCGCCAGCTTCATGGCGCACCACATCGGCGACTTCCAGGTGTCGTCGACATGGGCCGCGATCTGCAACGAATTGTGCGCGCGCATCGCCAGGCTCTTCCCGGACAGTTTTATCGGTGCTGCGATGCTGCCGCAGTCGCCGGGCGTCGATCCCAAAACCTGCATCCCCGAGATGGAGAAATGCGTCAGGGAATACGGCTTCGTCGGCATCAATCTCAATCCCGATCCGTCCGGCGGGCACTGGACCTCGCCGCCGCTGTCGGACCGACAGTGGTACCCGATCTACGAGAAGATGGTGGAGCTCGACATTCCCGCCATGATCCACGTCTCCACCAGCTGCAACGCCTGCTTCCACACCACTGGCGCGCATTACCTGAACGCCGACACCACCGCCTTCATGCAGTGCCTGACCTCGGACCTGTTCAAGGATTTCCCGACGCTGAAATTCCTGATCCCGCATGGCGGCGGCGCGGTGCCGTACCACTGGGGCCGCTTCCGGGGGCTGGCGCAGGAGCTGAAGAAGCCGCTGCTGAAGGATCATCTGCTGAAGAACATCTTCTTCGACACCTGCGTCTATCACCAGCCCGGCATCGATCTTCTGACCAAGGTGATCCCGGTCGACAACATCCTGTTCGCCAGCGAGATGATCGGCGCGGTGAAGGGAATCGATCCCGAAACCGGCTTCTACTACGACGATACCAAGCGCTACATCGAGGCCTCGACCATCCTGAGCGCAGAGGACAAGCACAAGGTCTATGAGGGCAATGCGCGGCGCGTATTCCCCAGGCTCGATGCGGCCTTGAAGGCGAAAGGCAAGTGACATGAGTGGCGCGATGAACAATCTCGGCGTGGTCAAGCGCAACATCGTTCGCGCCGACAGAGCGGCGGTCGAGAAGCTGTCGCGGTTCGGCGTCGCCACCATTCACGAGGCGATGGGCCGCGTCGGCCTGATGCTGCCCTATATGCGTCCGATCTATGCGGATGCCCACACCTGCGGCACGGCGGTCACGGTGCTGCTGCAGCCCGGCGACAACTGGATGATGCATGTGGTGGCCGAGCAGCTGCAGCCCGGCGACGTGGTGGTGGCCGCCTGCACTGCGGAAAACACCGACGGCTTCTTCGGCGATCTGCTGGCGACCAGTTTTCGCGCCCGCGGCGCCAGGGGCCTGATCATCGACGGCGGCGTGCGCGACGTAAAGGACCTTACCGAGATGCAGTTCCCGGTGTTCTCCCGGGCCATCAGCGCCAAGGGCACGGTGAAGGCCACGTTGGGTTCGGTGAACATTCCGGTGGTCTGCGCCGGCGCACTGGTCAATCCCGGCGACGTGATCGTGGCCGATCCCGACGGCGTGGTCGTGGTTCCCGCCGCTGTTGCGCAGCAGGCGGCCGACGCCGCCGAAGCGCGCGAGGCCAATGAAGGCGACAAGCGCGCCAAGCTGGCGTCCGGCGTGCTCGGTCTCGACATGTACAATATGCGTGAGCCGCTGGCGAAAGCCGGCCTCAAATACATAGATTGATCGCGATGTCGGTTGCTTCCAACCAGTGGCATATCGGTCTCGTCGGCTATGGCGAGGTCGGCCGGATTCTGGCCGAGGATCTACGCAAGGACGGCGTCCGCGTCAGCGCCTACGACATCAAGCTCGGCGATGACCGGGCGCAGCCGCTGCGCGATCACGCCGAAGGCATCGGCGTCGCGCTGGCGTCCTCGCATGCCGATCTCGCCGCGCAGGCTGACCTGCTCGTGTCCGCGGTCACCGCGAGCCAGGCGGTGCCGGTGGCGCAGGCCTGCGTGCCTGGACTGAAGCAGGGCGCCTGGTTTCTCGACTTCAATTCGGCCTCGCCGGGCGCGAAGCAACGCGCCGCTGGCCTGATCGACGGCGCCGGCGGACGCTATGTCGAGGGCGCCGTCATGACCTCGGTCCCGCCCTACCGGATCAAGGTGCCGCTGCTGCTGGGCGGCTCTGGCGCGCGTGAACTCGCGCCCTTGCTGATCGAACTCGGATTCAATGCCAAGGTATCGAGTGATCAACTCGGCGTCGCCTCGGCGGTCAAGATGTGCCGCAGCATCATGATCAAGGGCATGGAAGCCATGGTGATCGAGAGTTTCACCACGGCGCGGGCCTATGGCATCGAGGACGCGGTGCTGGCGTCGCTCAAGGAGACCTTTCCCGGCATCGATTGGGAGAAGCAGGGCGCCTATTTCTTCCAGCGCGTGATCGAGCACGGCCGCCGCCGCAGCGAAGAGGTCCGCGAGGTCGCGGAGACCGTGCGCGAGATCGGGCTCACGCCGTGGTCGGCGCAGGGTACCGCCGAACGCCAGGCCTGGGTTGCCGACCTCGCCGACCAAGGCCTGTTCGGCTCGAAAGGGACAGAGGAATTTGCCCGTAGTCCGGACTGGCGCACCGAGGCCGACCGGATCCTCGGCAAGGTGAAGCCCGAAAAAGAATGAGTCAGACGACGATGGAATTTCAGAAGACACCCGGTTGGCTCGATTGGTACGCCGGCCCGTCAAAACCCCGCTTCAAGGTGCCGGCAGGCGCGGTGGACGCGCATTGCCATGTGTTCGGCCCGGGCGCCGAATTTCCGTTCGCGCCGGAGCGCAAATACACCCCCTGCGATGCGTCGAAGCAGCAGCTCTATGCCCTGCGCGATCATCTCGGCTTTTCCCGCAACGTGGTGGTGCAGGCCACCTGCCACGGCGCCGATAACAGCGCCATGGTCGATGCATTGGTTCACTCCGGCGGCAAGGCGCGCGGCGTCGCCACCGTCAAGCGCAGCGTCAGCAATGAGGAGTTGCGCGCCATGCACGACGCCGGCGTGCGCGGCGTGCGCTTCAATTTCGTCAAGCGGCTGGTCGACTTCACGCCGAAGGAAGAATTGACCGAGATCGCCGACCGCATCGGCACGCTGGGCTGGCACGTCGTGATCTATTTCGAGGCGGTGGACCTGCCCGAATTGTGGGATTTCTTCACCTCGCTGCCGACCACGGTGGTGGTGGATCATATGGGCCGGCCCGACGTCTCCAAGCCGGTCGATGGCCCCGAATTCGAATTGTTCGTGAAATTCATGAGGGAACACCCGAATGTCTGGTCCAAGGTCAGCTGCCCGGAGCGGCTGTCGGTCGCGGGTCCGCCGGCGCTGAACGGCGAACAGAATGCCTACCGCGACGTGATCCCGTTCGCGCGGCGCATCGTCGAAACCTTCCCCGATCGCGTGCTGTGGGGAACCGACTGGCCGCACCCGAACTTGAAAGACCATATGCCGGACGACGGGCTGCTGGTCGATTTCATCCCGCACGTTGCGACGACGCCTGAATTGCAACGCAAGCTTCTGGTCGACAACCCGATGCGGCTGTACTGGCCGGACCACTCCTGAAGGAGACCAACCCATGTCACTCGACAAACCATACACGGACGTTCCCGGCACCACGATCTTCGACGCCGAGATGTCGCGCCAGGGCTATCACCTGAACCAGTTCTGCATGTCCCTGATGAAGGCGGAGAACCGCGCCCGCTTCAAGGCCGACGAGCGCGCCTATCTCGACGAGTGGCCGATGACGGAGGACCAGAAGCTGGCGGTGATGGCGCGCGACCTCAACCGCTGCATCGCGCTCGGCGGCAACATCTACTTCCTCGCCAAGATCGGCGCCACCGACGGCAAGAGCTTTCAGCAGATGGCCGGCAGCATGACCGGCATGAGCGAGGACGAATACCGCAACATGATGGTCAGCGGCGGCCGCACCATCGAAGGCAACCGCTATACCGGGGAGAAGAAGTAAATGGCCCGTATCTCAGCCAGCGTCTACACATCGCACGTGCCGGCGGTCGGCGCTGCGATCGACCTCGGCAAGACCGCGGAGCCGTATTGGCAGCCGGTGTTCCAGGGCTATGATTTCTCCAAGCAGTGGCTGAAGGAGCAGAAGCCGGACGTGATCTTCCTCGTCTACAACGATCACGCCAATGCGTTCAGCCTCGATCTGATCCCGACCTTCGCGATCGGCACCGCGGCCGAGTTCGCGGTGGCCGACGAGGGTTGGGGTCCGCGCCCGGTGCCGAAGGTAATCGGTCATCCGAAACTCGCCGGGCACATCGCGCAGTCGGTGATCCAGGACGATTTCGACCTGACCATCGTCAACAAGATGGACATCGACCACGGCCTGACGGTGCCGCTCAGCCTGATGTGCGGCCAGCCGCAGGCGTGGCCCTGTCCGGTGATCCCGTTCGCCGTCAACGTCGTGCAGTACCCGGCGCCCTCGGGCCGGCGCTGCTACATGCTCGGCAAGGCGATCCGCAAGGCGATCCTGTCCTACGACGAGCCGCTCAACGTCCAGATCTGGGGTACCGGCGGCATGAGCCACCAGCTGCAGGGGCCGCGCGCCGGGCTGATCAACAAGGAGTTCGACAACAATTTCCTCGACCGCCTGATCGCCGATCCCGAGGGGCTTTCGAAAATGCCGCATATCGACTACGTCCGCGAGGCCGGGAGCGAGGGCATCGAACTCGTGATGTGGCTGATCGCGCGCGGCGCCATGGACGACGTCAATGGCGGCAGCAACAAGCCCAACGTGCGGCATCGCTTCTACCATGTGCCCGCCAGCAACACCGCGGTAGGCCATCTGATTCTGGAGAACAACTGACGTGGCGAAGACGATCAAGGTAGCGCTGGCCGGCGCCGGCGCATTCGGCATCAAGCATCTCGACGGCATCAGGAACATCGACGGCGTCGAGGTGGTGTCGCTGGTCGGCCGCAGGCTGGAGCCGACAAAGGAAGTTGCCGCCAAATACGGCATCGCGCATGTTGCGACCGACCTCGCCGACAGCCTGGCGCTCAGGGAGGTGGACGCCGTCATCCTGTGTACGCCGACCCAGATGCATGCGGCGCAGTCGGTCGCCTGCCTCAAGGCCGGCAAGCATGTCCAGGTCGAGATCCCGCTCGCCGATGCCTTGAAGGATGCGCAGGCCGTGGTCGACCTGCAGAAGCAGACCGGGCTGGTCGCGATGTGCGGCCATACCCGCCGCTTCAATCCCAGCCATCAATGGGTGCACAGGAAGATCGCCGCCAGGGAGTTCAATATCCAGCAGATGGATGTGCAGACTTTCTTCTTCCGCCGCTCCAACATGAACGCGCTGGGCCAGCCGCGCAGCTGGACCGATCATTTGCTGTGGCACCACGCCGCGCACACGGTGGACCTGTTCGCCTACCAGGCGGGCTCGCC
>JAUXWH010000309.1 GCA_030681365.1 Bradyrhizobium sp. | reverse complement strand
CCTTCTTGCCGGTCACCGCGTCGAGCGCGATCAGCCGCCCGTCATAGGCGCCGACGAAAACCTTGCCCTTCCACAGCGCGACGCCGCGATTGACCACGTCGCAGCAGCCCGTGTAGCCCTTCGACTTGTCGATCTCGGGATCGAAGGTCCAGATCCGCTTGCCGGTGCGGGCGTCGACGGCATGCACCACGCTCCATGACGCCGTCACATACATGATGCCGTCGACCACCAGCGGGGTCGCCTCGACGCCGCGCGAGGACTCCAGCGGATAGGTCCACACCAGACCAAGCTTCTTGACGTTGTCGGTGGTGATCTGGTTGAGCTTGCTGAAGCGGGTCTCGGCGTAATCGAGGCCGATGGTGGGCCAGTCGTTCGAGGTCGCGGTATTGGCCTTGATCGAGGCGCCGTCGACCGCCGATGTTACGGCCTTGATGTGGTCGGGCGAACCCTTGGCGACGTTCTGGGCGATGGCGCCACTTGCCGAAATCGCCAGGCTCAACCCGATCGTGATGGCGGCGGTGGTGAGGCGGCCCGACGGATGCAGCCTGATGGCGGGGTTACGAAAATAACGGCGAGCAAAATCAACGCGCGGTGAACGTGTCATCCTTCCCTCCCAAGCGATCTCTGGCGGATCTCCGGGAATGGTATGCCGGTGCGAACGATGACGTCAATCAAAGGTAGACGCGGAGCACAAAAGAGAAAATTTCTCTCTCGATAGTTTCGCCAAGCGAAATGCTGCGCGCGCGTCAGATGCACTGCAATATTGAACGGTGTTGCAAATTGCTTCGATGTGACGGAGTCGCCGACGGTAACGTTACATCGGCGACGTTTCGATTCCGGAATGGCTGGCCGCTTCCGAAACGAGGCTGCGATCGCCCAGCACCGGCATCGGCGCCTCGTCGTAGCGTTTGACGCCGTCGCGATCGAGCACGAAACTCGGACGGTAGTTTCTGACTTGCGCGTCCTCGACCATCGCCATGCGGCGGTTGTCCAGCGTCAGCCATTGCCCGTCCAGCCTTGCCGCGGCAACGGCGTGATCCTCGCCGCGGATGGTGTCGCGCATGATCACGATGCGCAGGTCGTCGGCCGGGACGCCGGCCCGCTGCAGCGCAATGAATTTGGCGATGGCGTAGTCTTCGCAGTCCCCGGCGCCCCGGGTCAGCGTCGCCAGCGGCGAAGTCCACACGTCGATCTGTCCATATTGTTCGAGATCGCCCCTCGGCCGGATCGCGAGGTTGATGGCGCGGTTGATCTCGCCCAAGCGGGCGCGGCCGTCGCGGGTCCTGGCGATGTCGACGATGGCGAGAAATTGCAGCGCCGCCGGCGAGGCGCAGCGATCGGGATCGCCCTCGCACAGCGCGAGCTGCACCATCTCATCGTCGAGACGGCGCTGAACGCCCTGCCATTTGGCCAGCAGCCCGCCGCCGGCGAGATGCGATGCAAACAGCCCGAACGGTTCGGCGGATCGTTCGGCCGGATCCGGTACCGCCGACGCTTTCAGCGTTTCCGCCGACAGTTCTGCCGCGGGTCCGAACCAGGCCATGCCCAAGGCAAGCACGGCAAGCATGACGGCGCGCAACGCGCGCGAGTGACCTGATATCCCCATCTGACGCCCCATGTCCGGGCATCGGCAGGGCTCGTTAGCCCTCTCGTGACCGGATCGTTTCGCCGGTGAGGATGGGCGGGGGAGCTTTTGTTTGGCTTAAAACCGGGCGAAAGCGGTCGAAAAGCGCGAAACAGGCTGAAATCGGTCTCGCCAGTTTGCTTAAAATTTTAGGGATCGAGGCGTTTGGGCCAGCCGGGTAGGTCGGGGAACCGGCATCTGGTGCCGCAATCCCCCGATGTGATACCCAAACGGAATGAAGCGGCTGGGGGCATTGCGGCGCTGGTTCAAGCGCAGGTTCGGGGTGGCCAGGCTGGTCTGCCTCGCGATCCTGGTCGGGCTGGCGGCGCTGCGCGTCGCCGATCCCTTTGCGGTCGAGGAGCTCAGGCTCAGGACCTTCGATGGCTTCCAGGTCATCCAGCCCCGGATGAAGACGGCAAGGCCGGTCACCATCATCGACATCGACGAGAAGAGCCTGGCGAAACTCGGCCAATGGCCGTGGCCGCGGACCCGGGTCGCGGATCTGGTCGACAGGCTCACCGCGCAGGGCGCCGTCGTGATCGGCTTCGATATCGTGTTCGCGGAGCCCGACCGGCTCAATCCCGGGCTCGCGGCAGACACCTTCCGCAACCTCGACGAGGAGACGAGGACCAAGCTGCGCGCGCTGCCGAGCAACGATCAGATTCTGGCCGATTCCCTCAAGCGCTCCCGCGTGGTGCTGGGCCAATCCGGATTTCCCTATGTGCTCGGCGAATTCGACAAATCGCTGCCGGTGACGGGGCTGGCGATGCGCGGCGAGGAGCCGCAAAAATTCCTGATCGGGTTTCGAGGCCTGCTGCGCAACGTTCCGGTGTTGGAGCAGGCGGCGGCGGGGCGGGGCCTGTTCACGATCAAGCCCGAGCGCGACGGTATCGTGCGGCGGGTGCCGATACTCATGGTGGCGCAGGGCGCAACCATCCCGTCACTGAATTTCGAAATGCTGCGGGTGGCGTCCGGCTCCGGCACCATTCTGACCAAGGCCAACGAAGGCGGCATGCAAAGCGTCGGCGTCCCGGGCTTCGAGGTCCCGACCGATCGCAACGGCCAGGTCTGGGTGCATTTCGCGCGCCGCGATCCGTCGATCTACGTTTCGGCGCTGGATGTGCTGGAAGACCGCGTCCCGCCCGAAAAGATCGCGCAGAAGCTGGTGCTGATCGGCACCTCGGCGATCGGACTGCTCGACACCAAGACCACGCCGGTCGATCCGGTGTTGCCCGGCGTCGAAATTCACGCCCAGGTGCTTGAAAGCGTTCTGACCCGGACCGTATTGACGCAGCCCTATTGGGCCATATCGGCGGAATTCTTCTTCGCGCTCATCCTCGGGCTTCTGGTGATCGCGTTCGCGCCAATGTTCGGACCGGTCACGCTGGTGGCGGTGGGCGCCCTGTTTGCGTCGGCGCTGATCGGCACCTCCTGGTATTTCTACACCCAGCATCGCCTGCTGATCGATTTCACCTATCCGCTGGCGTCGACCATGGCGATTTACCTGACGCTGGTGTTCTCCAGCTTCGTGCGGGAGCAGAAGCAGCGGCGGCAGATCCGCTCGGCCTTCGGCCAGTATCTGTCGCCGGCGCTGATCGAGCAATTGGCGCAGTCGCCGGAAAAACTCCAGCTCGGCGGCGAGGAGCGCGAGATGACGATCATGTTCTCCGACGTCCGCGGCTTCACCACCATCTCGGAATCCTACAAGCACGATCCGCAGGGGCTGACGGCGCTGATGAACCGGTTCCTGACGCCGCTGACCAACGCCATTCTCGATCGCAAGGGCACCATCGACAAATACATGGGGGACGCCATCATGGCGTTCTGGAATGCGCCGCTCGACGACAAAGAACACGAGATCAACGCCTGCGAAGCCGCCCTCGACATGCTGGAGCGGATCGACGAACTCAACCAGCAGCGCGAGATCGAGGCGCGGGACGGCGGTCAAGCCTATATCCCGATCAATGTCGGCGTCGGCTTGAATACCGGCGTCTGCGTCGTCGGCAATATGGGCTCCACCCTGCGCTTCGACTATTCGGTGCTGGGCGACAGCGTCAATCTGGCGTCGCGGCTGGAAGGGCAGTCCAAGGAATACGGCTTTCCGATCATCATCGGCTCGAAGACCGCGATGGCGGTCAAGGACCGGTTTGCGATTCTCGAACTCGACTTCATCATGGTCAAGGGCAAGACCGAGCCCGAGGTGATCTATGCCATCGCCGGCCGCGAGGACACCGCGCAGTCCGAGACGTTTCAGCGATTGCGCAACCTGACCATCGAGATGCTGGCGTGCTATCGCAGCCGCGACTGGGACGGCGCGCTGGCGGCGATCGAACGCGGCCGCAAGACCGACGACGTCCAGGCGCTGGAGTATTTGTACAATTTGTACGAGGCGCGAATCGCCGGCTATCAAAAGAACCCGCCGCCGGAAAACTGGAACGGCGCGTTCGCGCTGTTGACGAAATAGCGGGCGCGTCTCGGTTGTCATCACCCGCGCAGGCTTTCGCGGAGTATGACGACTTCCTTGGCGTAGTCTCGCCGCCTGGATGGAGCGTAGAAGGTCGGCCCAAAGCGCCGCCCGATGGCGTAGTTCGGGGCCGAACGTGAGACTGGTCCCCGCTTCCGCCAGAGCAACGGTACAAGTTTAGTCAGTTTGAACGCGCCGCTGCCTGAACGGGAGGCAGCGAACCTGTCCCAATCCCTGCCGAGCCTGTCATGTTGCGGCGGGACCGGCGCTGACGGCGAGACCCGCGACAGCAAGAAGCATCGAATTTCGGACGCGCGTGCATCAAACTCCGCTGAGGGAAAACGGATTGTGCGCTGCAAACTTGATGCCAGATTAGGCATCCAGTCTCGCCCTCGGCGCGGAGTAACAACGAATTGTGCGTCAAATGGCGCTTTGGGAGAATAATCGCTTCCCTTGGCATGCGCGTTGCATAACGCTGCATAAGAAATAGTCATCAAAAACGAGAAGGAGTTGGTGGGATGCGTGCTGAAAAATCTTGGAAATACCGGGTTGCCACTTTCGCGGTGCTTGGGGTTGGGTTGGTTGCCACGCTGCCGCAAGCAGCGCTCGCGCAAACCACGCTGCGCATCGGCATGACCGCCGCCGATATTCCGCGCACGCTCGGCCAGCCCGACCAGGGTTTCGAAGGCAACCGCTTCACCGGCCTTACCATGTATGACGGCCTGACGTTGTGGGACCTCTCCTCCGCCGACAAGCCGAGCGTCGTGATTCCCGGGCTTGCGACCGAATGGAAGGTCGACGATGCCGACAAGACGAAGTGGATCTTCAAGCTTCGTCCCGACGTCAAATTCCACGACGGCTCTCCGTTCAACGCCGACGCCGTGGTCTGGAACGTGGAAAAGGTGCTCAAGCAGGATGCACCGCAGTTCGATCCGAGTCAGGTCGGCGTCACCGCGTCGCGAATGCCGACGCTGGCGTCCGCCCGCAAGATCGACGATCTCACGGTGGAATTGACCACCAAGGAGCCTGACAGCTTCCTGCCGATCAACCTGACCAATTTGTTCATGGCGAGCCCGGCGAAATGGCAGAAGCTGTTCGAGACGGCGGAAGGCGCTGACGCCAAGGCCAAGTCGCAGGCCGCCTGGGCCGCATTTGCGCGCGAGGCCTCCGGCACCGGGCCATGGAAGATGTCGAAGTTCACGCCGCGCGAACGGCTCGAACTGGTGAAGAACGAAGCCTATTGGGACAAGGCGCGCGTTCCCAAGGTCGACAAGATGCTGCTGTTGCCGATGCCCGAGGCCAATGCCCGCACCGCGGCGCTGCTCTCCGGCCAGGTCGACTGGATCGAAGCCCCGGCGCCGGATGCAGTAAAGGAAATCAAGCAGCGCGGCTTCCAGCTCCAGACCAACGAGTCGCCGCATGTCTGGCCTTGGCAGTTCTCGCGCGTCGAAGGCTCGCCCTGGAACGACATCCGCGTTCGCAAGGCAGCCAATCTGTGCATCGACCGCGAAGGGTTGAGGGACGGCCTGCTGGCCGGCCTGATGGTGCCGGCGACCGGCACGTTCGAGCCCGGTCATCCCTGGCGCGGCAAGCCGACCTTCCAGATCAAGTATGACAAGGCGGCGGCGCAGAAGCTGATGCAGGAAGCCGGATACGGCCCGAACAAGAAGCTGGCGGTGAAGACCCAGACCTCGGCCTCGGGGTCGGGTCAGATGCAGCCATTGCCGATGAACGAGTATCTGCAGCAGGCTTTGGGCGAGTGCTATTTCGACGTGAAGCTCGACGTCATCGAGTGGAATACGCTGTTCACCAACTGGCGCCGCGGCGCCAAGGATCCCACCGCCAACGGCGCCAACGCCACCAACGTTACCTATGCGGCGATGGACCCGTTCTTCGCGCTGGTCCGCTTCCTGCAATCGTCGATGGCGCCCCCGGTCTCGAACAATTGGGGCTTCATCAATAACCCGAAGTTCGACGAACTGGTGACCAAGGCGCGCCAGACCTTCGAACCGGCGGCGCGCGACGCGGCGCTGGCTGAACTGCACGCGGCCTCGGTCGACGATGCGGCGTTCCTTTATGTCGCCCACGACGTCTCCCCGCGCGCCATGAGCCCCAAGATCAAGGGCTTCGTGCAGCCGAAGAGCTGGTTCGTGGACTTCTCGTCGATCACCATGACGCCGTGATTGGCTGACTCTGCGCTTTCTACCCTCTCCCCTTGTGGGAGAGGGTGGCTCGAATGCGCTTAGCGCATTCGAGACGGGTGAGGGGTTCGCCTCGGCGGATAGAGACCCCTCATCCGACGCGGACTTCGTCCGCGCCACCTTCTCCCACAAGGGGAGAAGGAAAGAAGAAGGTAACCCAGTGCTCGTCTATATCGCCCGCCGCATCGTCTATGTGATCCCGATCGTCATCAGCGTGGCGCTGGTGTGCTTTCTGCTGGTGCACATCACGCCCGGCGATCCCTTGGTCGCGGTTCTGCCGGCCGATGCGTCGCAGGAACTGGCGGCGCAAATGCGCATCGCCTACGGCTTCGACCGGCCGTTGCCGGTACAGTTCGGAATCTGGATTTGGAAGGCGCTCCACGGCGATCTCGGCAATTCCATTGCGACCGGCCGCCCGGTGCTTTCGGAAGTCATGCGCGCGGTCGGCAATACCGTGACGCTGGCGATCGCGGCCGCGCTGATCGGCTTCACGCTCGGATTGTTCTTCGGGCTGCTCGCCGGCTATTTCCGCGACACCTGGATCGACAAGGTCGCGACCTCGATCGCGATCGCCGGCGTCTCGGTGCCGCATTACTGGCTCGGCATGGTGCTGGTGATCATCTTCTCGGTACAGCTCAACTGGCTGCCCGCC
>JAUXWH010000307.1 GCA_030681365.1 Bradyrhizobium sp. | reverse complement strand
GTTTGCCCGCAAGGTGCGGATTGCCGCGATCGAACTCGGACTGATCGACAAAATCGAATTCATCTCGGCCACCGTGGCGCCGGGGCAGCCCAATGACGAATATTCGCGCATCACGCCGCTGAAGAAGCTGCCGGTGCTGATCCTCGACAATGTCGACGACATTCTCGATTCCTACGTCATCGTCGAATATCTCGACGAACTGGCCGGCGGCCTAAAGCACGTTCCGGCATCGGGCGCCATCCGATGGAAGGTCAAGAGCGATCATTCCATGCTGCAGGGCATGCTCGATTCGATGCTGCTGTGCCGCTACGAGAAGATGGTGCGGCCGGAGCCGCAGCGCTGGCAGGCCTGGGCCGACGATCACTGGGCCCGCGCCTGGAACGGCATGGCGCGGTTCGAGAAGCAGACCGAGATGCTGGCGCGGCCGCAGCTCGATATCGCGCAGATCGCGCTGGTCTGCGTGCTCGGCTATGCCGACTTCCGGTTTGCCGATTGCGGCTGGCGCAAGGCCTTCCCGAACCTCGACGCCTTCCACGAGAGGATGCTGGAGCGGCCGTCGGTCAAGATCTCGGTGCCGCCGCCGGCATAACGGCCCAGGAGTTGCCATGAGTCTCAAATTCAGCGTCGGCGATCTCACCATCCACCGCCTGATCGAGCAGGAAACCACCTTCCTGCCGGCGCTGGAAATGCTGCCTGCCCTGACGCCGCAGTTGCTCTCGGAAAACCGGGCATGGATGCAAGCGGCCGGCGCGCTCGACGGCAGCGATGTGCTGATCCTGTGCTTCCAGTCCTATGTGGTGAAGACGCCGCATCACACCATCCTGATCGACAGCTGCATCGGCAACGACAAGCCGCGGCCGCTGCGCCCGAAATGGAACATGAAGACCGACGACACCTATCTGCGCGCGCTGGTCGCGGCCGGTTTTGCCGTCGGCGACATCGACTTCGTGATGTGCACCCATCTGCATGTCGACCATGTCGGCTGGAACACGCGGCTGGAGAACGGCCGCTGGGTGCCGACCTTTCCCAACGCGCGCTACGTATTCGCCAAGAACGAATTCGACTACTGGACCGGCCAGAACGCGAAGACGCCGGTGCCGCCGTTCGGCGACAGCGTGCTGCCGGTGGTCGAAGCCGGAATGGCCGAGATCGTGCGCGACGATTACGCGATCGGCGATCACGCGCGGATCCTGCCGACACCCGGACATACGCCGGGACATGTCGCGTTCGCCTTCGGCCGCGGCAAGGACGACGCGGTATTCTCGGGCGATCTGATGCACTCGCCGCTGCAGACGCGCTACCCGGAGCTATCGGCGAAATTCGACGTCGATCAGGCGGAGGCAGCGGCGACGCGGCGCGGTTTCCTGGAGCGCTATTGCGACACCGACACGCTGTGCTGCACGGCGCATTTCCCGTCGCCCTCGACGGGTAAGATCCGGCGATCGGGCAACGGGTTCTCGTGCGAGGCGGTTTAGCTGTTATCACCTCGCCCCGCTTGCGGGGCGAGGGAGAAGATCAATCGAACAGGCTCGGCGTGTGATTGACCACCGCGCCTTCGATCGCCAGCATTTTCAGCTTCGTCACCACGCCGCCATTGGCGGAGAATCCGCCGGGCTTGCCGCCGGCTGCGAGCACGCGGTGGCAGGGCACCACGATCGGACAGGGATTGCGCCCGAGCGCCTGGCCGACGTCGCGTGACAGCTCGACGCCGCCGAGCTTCTTCGCGATATCGCCGTAGGTCAGCGTCTTGCCCGGCGGGATGCGGCGGGCAATATCGTAAACGCCGCGGTTGAATTCGGGAACGCCGTCGAGATCGAGCACGACGTCGGCGAGATCGTTCGGCCTGCCCGCGAGCAGTTCGATGATGCCGTCGATCGCGTGCTGCACCTCGGCCGGCGGCGGCGCCTCGGCGAGGTCGCCATGGCTCTGGCGAATCCGGGTGCGGGTCTTGTCCTCGCTGCCCATCGGCAGCTGCACGCCATTGATGCCGCGCGCGCCCCACACAATGCCGCAGCGGCCGATCGATGTATCGAATATTGCAAAAGAGTGGCCGGTCATGGCTGCCTCCAATGTTGTGGCTCCATCTATCAGCTTGATGCTGACCCGGAAGATAGGCTTGGAGATTGTTGCTATCCACCCGATTCCGGGGAAACATGGTGGTGTCAACAACTCGTCATTCCGGGGCGCGCCGCTTGGCGCGAGCCCGGAATCCATAACCACGATAATGAGTATGGATTCCGGGCCTGCGCCAAGGGGCGCATCCCGGAAGGATGATCATCCCCTAACCCCATCCAGCGAGTCCCCCATGCAGACCCTTCGCGTCAACGGATACGACATGGCCTATCTCGAGGTCGGCCAAGGACAGCTGCAAGGCCCGCCGCTGGTCTGCGTACACGGCTCGCTGTGCGATTTCCGGATCTGGTCGGCAGTGCTCGGGCCATTGACGACGAAGCATCGCGTGATCGCGCTCTCGCTGCGGCACTTCTTTCCCGAGCATTGGGACGGCGCCGGCGACACCTATTCGATCGCGCAGCATGTCGACGACGTCATCGGCTTCATCGAGCAACTCGACGGCCAGCCGGTCGACCTGATGGGGCACTCGCGCGGCGGGCACATCTCGTTTCGCGTCGCGCAGCGGCGGCCGGACCTGTTGCGCAGACTGATCCTGGCCGAACCCGGCGGCGAGCTCGACGCCACGCTGGATCCCGCCTTCAAGGGCGGGCCCTCGCCGCTGGCGGCGCGTTTCGCGGCATCGGCGGAAAAGATCGCGGCCGGCGATATCGACGGCGGACTGGCGTACTTCCTGGACACGCTGGAAGGCCCCGGCGCCTGGAACCGGCTGCCGGCGTCGCCGAAGCAGCTGTTGCGCGACAACGCGATGACGCTGATCGGCCAGGTGCGCGACAACCGCCCGCCATTCTCCAAGGCCGACGCCGAGGCGATCCGGACGCCGACCCTGTTCATCGGCGGCGGCAACACCAAGGGCACGCTGCCGCAGGTGCTGCGCGCGCTGGCGGCGCATGTGGCGGGCTCCACGACGGCGATGATCCCGGGCACAACGCATCCGATGTTCGAGCAGGCGCCGCAGAAATATTGCGAGACCGTGCTGGAGTTTCTGGCCGCGAACTGATCACGACATCCCTTGCTTGAAACCGTCAAATCTACTATAAGAGACAAATGTTAATTATAGGAGACGATACCGGGGCACGTATTGCGCGCCGGCTGCGGCTGGAACGGGACGCCCGCGGCTGGTCGCTGGCGGAACTGGCCGAACGATCCGGCGTCTCCAAGGCCACCATCAGCAAGATCGAACGGGAGGAACTGAGCCCCACCGCGGTCATCCTGGTGCGGCTGGCCGGCGCCTTCGACCTGACGCTGGCGGGCTTGCTGGTGCGCGCGGAGGGCGAAGGCACACAGCCGCTGTTGTCGCGCGCCGCCGATCAGCCGGTGTGGCGCGATCCCGCGACGGGCTATTCGCGCAAACAGGTGTTCGGCCGGCCCGACCATCCCGTCGAAATCATCCAGGTCGAAATGCCCGCCGGCAAGAGCGTCGTGCTGCCGGCCTCGTCCTATGCGCGGATCCGCCAGGCGGTCTGGGTGCAATCGGGCGAACTCGTCATTACCGAAAACGGCGAGCGCAGCGTGCTGGCCACCGGCGATTGCCTCGGCTTCGGCGCGCCGGCAGAGACCACCTTCGCCAACGAAACCAAGAACCCTTGCACTTATCTCGTCGCGCTCGCACGGAACTAGCGCGATGCACGGAATCGAACTCACGCCACCGATTCAAATCTTTCGTTACCGGGGCCAGCCGTCATGTCCACGATCAAGATTAGCGCGCTGAGCGCTTCGCCCGATACGTTGAACATGCTGAGCGAGATCCTGATCGAGGCGGTCACGCATGGCGGATCCGTCAGCTTCATGCATCCGCTGCAGCCGGACGCGGCCGGCGCGTTCTGGGACAACGCGCTGGCGGCGGCCGGCCGCGACGAGCGGATCATTCTCGGCGCCTTCGACGGCGATGTGCTCGCAGGCACCGTCACGTTGCTGCTCGACTGTCCGCCCAATCAGCCGCATCGCGCCGAGATCGCCAAGATGATGACCCGCCGCAGCCATCGCGGCCGCGGCATCGCCTCCGCCCTGATGCGGACGGCCGAGGAGATCGCGGTGAAGCGAAAACGATCGCTGCTGGTGCTGGACACCGCGACCGACGGCGGCGCGGCGACGCTGTACGAGAAATTGGGCTTTACCCTGGCCGGAGAAATTCCCGACTACGCCTTCAAGCCGCATGGCGGCTTGAGCGGGACGCTGCTGTTCTGGAAACGGATCGGGGGCTGAGCAACCCTGCCTTGACGGAGTCGGGGTCACCCGCTAAATTTCCGAATACGGAATTCCGTATTCCATATCGGACCCGACCCAATGATCCCGCTCGACCCGACCCCGAATCTGATCGACCAGGTCTATGCGCGTATTCTCGACGGCATTGTCGATCGCACGCTGCCGCCGGGGCACCGCATCCGGCAGAACGAGCTCGCCGAGCAGCTCGGCGTCTCGCGCCAGCCGGTC
>JAUXWH010000298.1 GCA_030681365.1 Bradyrhizobium sp. | reverse complement strand
CTCGTGCCAGATCATGCCCGCGGCGGCCGAAGGCGAGGCCGGCGTCAGCCAAGGCGCCTCCGCGTAATACATGTTGGTCAGCACAAAAACCGTCGCCGGGTGCTCGAACAGCCGGTCCGGCACCTTGTCGAGGGTCAGCCGGACATCCTCCAGGCTGAGCTCCTTGCCGGCGATATAGAACGGCATATGGGGGAAGCGGCCGTGCATCGAGCGCATCACACGTGCCAGCACCGTGCCGTCGCCGACCCCGGCATCGAATACCCGCAGCGCCGGCGGCCGCGGGTGGATGCTGCCCAGTTCGAGCGCCACGCGCTCGGCGATCACCCGCTTTTCGCTGCAAGTATGTACGAACAGGAGATACTTCTGCCGATTCTCGAAAAACCGGAAATTGCCGCGGGGATCGCGCCTTTCGGGCGGCACCTCATGCCCGCGCGGCAGCGGCAGCCCGCCGGGCGTGGAAGCGGCGATGTAGGCCTGGATCCGGTCGAGAGTATCGATGGTGATGCGCTTGCCCTCGCGCAGGCGGTGGACCAGCTTGCCGTCATTGACCGCACGGCGGCCGAAGGTCGATTCCGCCATGTCCGCCTGCCGGCAGAATTCGGAGATCAGGGCGAGGATCTGGTCGTTTTTCATGGAGCCGGGATTGGGCAGGCTGGTGGGCAGCCGTTGATGACGCTGGTGTCCTAGCACTGTCTGCCCACCCGTGGAAATGCGGGTGAGAGACACCTGCACGCCGCTATCCAGCGCCGACCAGCAACCAGCCCGAGGGTCATCTATATCGCCACCGCCGACTTCCTGAGAACCTGATGAACCTCGCCGACTTCGAGGTGGTCAGTCAGGAACAGCGCCAATTGCTGCCGCGGCGCTGGCTCGGGTTTGGGCCGTTTATCCATCGGTACATCGCGCCACCGCCGGGAATCAAACAGCTGTGCCTGCGCACCTAAATCATAGGATGGCCGGTCCGCCATTTTCCTGACCGCAAATTTCCGCCAGCGTTCTCATTCCCTGCCGCAAAGAGAGGGGCCTCATTGAAAACGCGATCCGCGCGCATGCCGAAGTTCGGCTCCGCCCAGGAATTCTTGTTCGTCGATGGTAACTCCAGAGACGGCACGTTCGCGGAACGCGAGCGCGTGCGCGACACCTATCGGGACAGCTGGGATATGGTTCTGAAACAGACGGCCGAGGCAAGGGCGACGCGGCTCCTAAGGGAGATGACGCCTGCGACCGGCTACGGGAGCGCGGCTACTTCGGCAATTCGATCCGCTCGGCGATTTCGATCCGATTTTCGGCGCCGCCAAGCAGAACCTGAAATCGTCGAGACGCCGATCCTACAAGGCGCGCACGTTTGGCGAAACCCAGATTCTCGCGCTTTCGCGACGGCTGGCTGCCATTGAAGATGGTCTGGTTCTCCTATCGCACGCTCAAGGCTATTTGATTTCTGCCAAGCCAGCCAAGAAAAGCGCCAGA
>JAUXWH010000265.1 GCA_030681365.1 Bradyrhizobium sp. | reverse complement strand
TGTTCGACGGCGAGAAGGCGCTGTTCGCCGCCGACACGCTGTTCTCGATCGGTTGCGGCCGGGTGTTCGAAGGCGACTACCCGATGATGTGGGACTCGCTGTTGAAGCTGCGCGCGCTGCCCGACGATTTCAAACTCTATTGCGGCCATGAATACACCGCCGCCAACGTCAAATTCGCGCTCACGGTCGAACCCGACAACGCCGCCCTGAAGGCGCGCGCCGAAGAGGTGACGCGGCTGCGCGCGGAGAACAAGCCGACGGTCCCGACGCTGCTGGGCGACGAGAAGAAGGCCAACGTGTTCCTGCGCGCCGACGAGCCATCGGTGGCGGCCAGCCTGCGGATGAAGGGCGCCGATGCGGCCGCCGTGTTCGGCGAGTTGCGCGAGCGCAAGAACAAGTCCTGATGGCCGGGTTGCCCTCCGCTGCCGATGTCATCGCGCAGCTCGAACTGAAGCCGCATCCGGAAGGCGGGCATTATCGCGAGACGTTTCGCGATGCCCGCGTCGATTCCGACGGGCGCTCGCTATCGACCGCGATCTATTTCCTGCTGGTGCGCGGCGAGCGCTCGCACTGGCATCGCATCGACGCCGTAGAGATGTGGCATTACTACGCGGGCGATGCGCTGAGCTTGCGGATGGCCGACGAGGACGGTCGGCGCAGCGTTCGGCTCGGTCCCGATCTCGCCGCCGGCGAACTGCCGCAGGCGATCGTGCCGCCGCAGGCTTGGCAGGCCGCAGAGAGTTGCGGTGACTGGACGCTGGTTGGATGCACCGTCGCGCCCGGCTTCGAGTTTACGAAATTCGAACTGGCGCCGAAGGGTTGGGAGCCGGCGACGTCGAAGCAAACACCGCCGTCATCCTGAGGTGCGCGCCCGCTTGGGCGCGCCTCGAAGGATGCGAAGAAGAGTGCAAACGGCCCATCCTTCGAGGCTCGCCGAAGAGGCTCGCACCTCAGGATGACGGCGTGACTCGCTTGCGAAACATATCCCTCGCGGCGATCAGGCCGCCGCCGGCGATCAACACCGCCGCGATGGCGATGTTCGCACTCGGCCTGGCAAAACCCGCAAGGATCAAGAACGCGGTCGAGAGCAGCGGCGTGGCGTAGGAGGCCGCGCCGAGCACGCGGATGTCGCCACGCTTCATGCCGACGTCCCAGGCAAAGAACGCGGCCCCGACCGGACCGACGCCGAGCGCTGCGATCGCGAGCCACTGCGCCAAAGTGTCGGGCCAGACCGTGGTTTCGACCAGCCCGTGCACCAAGGCGGCGAGCAGCGCCGTTGCCAGACAAAAGCCCGCGACCGCATCGGTCGGCACCGCCTTGAGTCTGCGCGACATCACCGAATAGGCCGCCCACACGAAGGCCGCCACGAACGCCGCGAGCAGGCCGGGCAACTGGCCCATTTCGAAGCTGGCACCGCTGCCGGTGAACAGCAGCACCGTGCCGGCCAGGCCGAGCAAGGCGCCGACGATGTGGTGCGGCAACAGCCGCTCGCCGGGCAGCAGCGACGAGAACAACACGATCAGCAGCGGCCAGAGATAATTCAGCAGGCCCGCCTCGGCGGGCGGCGCGAAGCGCAGCGCCAGGAAATACAGCGCGTGATAGCCGAACAGGCCGCCGACCCCGACGATCCAGGCGGTCAGCGGCTGCTTCAGGGCGCCGAACGCCGCGGGGCGAAAGAGGAAACTGGCGAACGCTACCGCGGCCCCGATCGCGAACGTCATCGCCGCCAGCTGAAACGCCGGGATTTTTCCGGTCGCAACCGTCAGCACCGACAACAGCGACCACATCAGGATCGCGGTCAGTCCGATCAAGGTGGCGGTGCGGGAGGTCATGAAGTTCGTCATTCCGGGGCGGGAGCAAAGCGAGCGAACCCGGAATCCATAACACGATCGTGAGTATGGATTCCGGGCCTGCGCCAAGTGGCGCATCCCGGAATGACAAGTCAATCACACCATATACTGCCCGCCGTTGACCGTCATGGTCGAGCCGGTAATGCCGCCGGCCTCGTCGGCGGCGAGGAACACCACGGTGCGGGCAATTTCCTCGGGCTCGCCAAGGCGGCCGGTCGGGATCAGCGGCAGGATGCTCTTCTCCAGCACCTCCTTCGGCACCGCCTGCACCATCTCGGTATTGATATAGCCCGGGCAGATCGCGTTCACCGTGATGCCGGCCTTGGCGTTCTCCAGCGCCAGGGCCTTGGTGAAGCCGATGTCACCGGCCTTGGCGGCGGAGTAATTGACCTGGCCGAACTGGCCTTTCTGACCGTTGATCGAGGAGATGTTGATGACGCGGCCGAATTTGCGGGCGCGCATGCCCTCGATCACCTGACGGGTCATGTTGAACAGCGAGCCGAGATTGGTGTTGATGACCGCATTCCACTGATCGAGCGTCATCTTGTGGAACGCGCCGTCTTTGGTGATCCCGGCGTTGTTGATCAACACGTCGACCGGGCCGAGATCGGCCTCAACCTGCCTGACCCCGGCGGCGCAGGCGTCGAACGAACTGACGTCCCATTTGTAGACGGGGATGCCGGTCTCGGCCTTGAATTTTTCCGCGGCCGCGTCATTGCCGGCGTAACTGGCGGCGACCTTGTAGCCGGCGGCCTTCAGCGCCTTGCTGATCGCAGCGCCAATACCTCTTGTACCCCCCGTCACCAACGCAACCCGTGCCATGTCGAATCCTTCCCTTGGTGTTTCTTCGGCTGCAGTTTTTTCTAGCCGTGAATTAAGCGGGCCGCTTGACCAACATCAAGAACAAAACGCCCGGCACTGAGGCCGGGCGTTTGTTATCGACTCTGCATTGCGCAGTTGCGAGATGATCTTTTCATCATTCAGCGCATCCGCTGCCGTTTGTTTAGTCGCGTGCAATGCACATCGCGATGCCCATGCCGCCGCCGATGCACAGCGTGGCGAGGCCCTTCTTGGCGTCGCGCTTTGCCATCTCGTGCAGCAGCGTCACCAGCACCCGCGCGCCGGAAGCGCCGACCGGATGGCCGATCGCG
>JAUXWH010000321.1 GCA_030681365.1 Bradyrhizobium sp. | reverse complement strand
TGTCAGTATGCCCTGGTTCCAACGACGACGGCTTGGGAACGGCTTCTGGAGCCTGTTGGGCATTGGCTTCTCTCAACTGCGACAGCGCTGTCGACAAATTGCTCAGTTTTTGAGTCGCTTGATCGCGTTCGAGAATCATCTGGTCACGAATCTGGAGAACTTGATCGCGTTCGAGCGTCACTCGATCACGATCTTGGGTGGCTTGATCGCGTTCTTGGCTCATCTGATCGCGATCTCGGGTCACTTGGTCCCGCTCTTGAATGGCTTGATCGCGTTCCTGGATCGCTTGGTCGAGGGAATGGAGTGCTTGATTGCGTTCGAGAGCCGTTTGATCACGTCCTTGGGTGGCTTGATCGCGTTCGAGCGTCACTCGATCACGCTCTTGAATGGCTTGGTCACGGGATTGGGTTGCTTGATTGAGTTCTTGGGTCACTTGGTCGCGTTTCTGGGACACATGATCACGAACTTGAAGGGCTTGATCGCGGGCTAGGATCAGCTCGTCCCGTTCTTGGACCACTTGGTCGCGCCCGTGGATTGCCTGATCGCGTTCTTGAATCGCCTGATCGTGTGCTTGGGTCGCTCGGTCTCGGGCTTCGAGGGCTTGATCACGCATTTGGATGGCTTGATCGCGTTCTTGGGTCACTTGACCGATGGTTTGAATGGCCTGATCACGTTCTTGGGTCACTTGACCGATGGTTTGAATGGCTTGGTCACGTTTGAGAGTCACTCGATCACGCTCTTGGATGGCTTGGTCACGGGATTGGATGGCTTCTTCTCGAGATTCCAGTGCCTGGTCGCATTCTTGGATAATTTGGTCGAGTTTTTGGCTGGCTTGATCGCGTTCCTGGATCATTTGGTCACGCTCTTGGGGCACCTCTGTCAAAACTTCCAGCCCTTCCTTGCACTCCAACAGCTCTCTCAACCGGTTGTTTTGCTCTATCAGTCGCCCACATTCGGCCTTGGTGGCTTGGAACTCGTCTTCGAACTTCAAGACAATTTGTTGACGCTCGGTCGATTCGTGGGAGAGATGTGCACGCAATCCTTGAAGATCGACATCAAACTGGGATGTCTTCTCTTCCAACATCCGGTCATGCTCCAATTGCTGCTTGGCCAGCCGCCCATCGAGCTCTCGGACCTCTTCCGAGTATCGCTCCAACCGCTGGAACATCGTCTTGTTCTCCGTCTGTAAGCGTTCCATTTCATCAACATTGTCGGTGGACTGTTCCTCCAGCCCTCCAGCATTTGACCTCTCTTGCATCGAAACTTCGGCTGCAGCCGCAGCTGCATGCATCGCTGCCGATTTTCTCTCTACCAATTCAGCAAGTCGGCTGTTCTCTTCGAACAATCGGTAGCATTCGGATTGCGACGCTTGCAACTGCTGTTCCATGCTCTTGCTGTACGCAGTGGTTTCCATCAGTTGTTCTTGAAGTCGAACATTGTTGATGGTGAGTCTGTCAGTATGCCCTGGTTCCAACGACGACGGCTTGGGAACGGCTTCTGGAGCCTGTTGGGCATTGGCTTCTCTCAACTGCGACAGCGCTGTCGACAAATTGCTCAGTTTTTGAGTCGCTTGATCGCGTTCGAGAATCATCT
>JAUXWH010000316.1 GCA_030681365.1 Bradyrhizobium sp. | reverse complement strand
GGCGCGCCGATGTCGAGGTCAAGGCCGCAAGCGCGCTGTTCGATTCCACCTGGGGCATGGGCGAAAAGCATCCGGTCTGGATGAGCCATGGCGACCGCATCACCAGGATGCCGCCGGGCTTTACCGTCGCCGGCACCAGCGCCAACGCGCCGTTCGCCGTGATCCAGGACGAGAAGCGCCGGTATTACGGCCTCATGTTCCACCCCGAAGTGGTGCACACGCCCGACGGCGCCAAGCTGATCCGCAATTTCGTCCGTAAGGTCGCCGGCCTCACCGGCGACTGGACCATGCGCGCCTTCCGCGAGGAAGCGATCGAGAAGATCCGCACGCAGGTCGGCAAGGGCAGGGTGATCTGCGGCCTGTCAGGCGGCGTCGATTCCGCCGTCGCGGCGGTGCTGATCCACGAAGCGGTCGGCGACCAGCTCACCTGCGTGTTCGTCGATCACGGCATGCTGCGGCTCGACGAGGCCAAGACCGTGGTCGACCTGTTCCGGCACCACTACAACATCCCGCTGGTGCATGTTGATGCGTCAAAGCAATTCCTCGGCGAACTCGAAGGGGTCACCGACCCCGAACTGAAGCGCAAGACCATCGGCCGTCTCTTCATCGACGTGTTCGATACCGAGGCGAAGAAGATCGGCGGCGCCGATTTCCTGGCGCAGGGCACGCTCTACCCCGACGTGATCGAGAGCGTCTCCTTCACCGGCGGCCCCTCGGTCACCATCAAGTCGCACCACAATGTCGGCGGACTTCCGGCCCGCATGAACATGAAGCTGGTCGAGCCCCTGCGCGAACTGTTCAAGGACGAGGTCCGCGTGCTCGGGCGCGAACTCGGCCTGCCCGAAATCTTCGTCGGCCGCCATCCGTTCCCCGGCCCCGGCCTCGCCATCCGCTGCCCCGGCGAGATCACGACTGAAAAGCTCGACATCCTGCGCAACGCCGACGCCGTCTATATCGACCAGATCCGCAAGGCCGGCCTCTACGACACCATCTGGCAGGCCTTCGCCGTGCTGCTGCCGGTCAAAACCGTCGGCGTGATGGGCGACGGCCGCACCTACGAATACGTCGTCGGCCTGCGCGCGGTGACCTCCACCGACGGCATGACCGCGGATTTCTACGCGTTCGACATGAAGTTTCT
>JAUXWH010000261.1 GCA_030681365.1 Bradyrhizobium sp. | reverse complement strand
ACGCGATCGACCACGCGCATCAGCACGCCCATGATGTGCTCGACCCAGATGATGGTGATGCCGAGCTCGTCGCGGATCTTGCGCAGCATGTCGGCGGCCTGGTCCATCTCGTTCTCGTCGAGCCCGCCCAGGCTTTCGTCGGCCAGCAGCAGTTTGGGGCCGGTCGCCAGCGCTTTCGCCAGCTCCAGCTTCTTCAGGCCGGCGGCACCGAGGCCGTCGACCAGAGCGCGGCGGTCGGTGGTCAGACCGACCATGCCGAGCGCGCGTTCGGCCGCTTCCTCCGCCTTGACGCGGCTGTGGCGGCCCTGGCCGAAATAGCCGGCCAGCGCCACGTTCTCGAACATCGTCAGCCGGTGGAACGGCCGCGGAATCTGGAAGGTGCGGCCGATGCCGCGATTGATGATGCGATGCGGCGCAAGTCCCGATATCTCGGTGCCGTCGAATTGCATCGACCCCGCCGACGGCGGGAAGGTGCCGGACAGCATGTTGAAGATCGTGCTCTTGCCCGAACCGTTCGGGCCGATCAGGCCGAGAATCTCGCCCTGTTCGACCTGAAACGATACCTTGTTGACGGCCGTGAAGCCGCCAAACCGTTTTACCAACCCCTCAACTACCAGCACGACGGTCCCTTTTGTTCTGTATTGGGACTTGTTGTTCTTGGGACGTCTACTTGTTGCTGTAGGTCGAGCCTGCCGGCAGCGGCAGCACGGCCTCGCGCATCGCCTGACTCTTCGGCCACACCACCGACGACTTGTCGTCGATGTACTGGATGACCACCGGGAACGAGCGTTCGTTCTGCCCGGCCATCGGGCCGTCCGCGTGGAATTTGACGCCGAAACCGAGCATGGTGCCGCCTTCGGGGAGATCGAGTTCCAGCGCCGCCTTGCGCAGGGCTTCCGGATCGACGCCGCCATGTTTCTTGATGGCGCGCGGCAGCACTTCGGTCAGGAAGACGTAGGTGTTGGAGGCGGCCATGCCGACGTGCGCCGAGCGGATGGCAATGCCCGGCTTGGCCTTGTCGAACTCCTCACCGACCATCTTGATGACCGGCAGCAGCTTGGGGTCCATGGTTTTCTGGTTGGCGAGCCAGATCGAGATCGG
>JAUXWH010000302.1 GCA_030681365.1 Bradyrhizobium sp. | reverse complement strand
GGGCACATCTACACAAGGATTTCGAATCCGACGACGGCGGTGCTGGAAGAGCGGCTGGCCGCGCTGGAAAGCGGCGTCGGCGCGGTCTGCACCGCGAGCGGCATGGCGGCGCTGCATCTGGCGATCGCCACGCTGCTCAATGCCGGCGACCATATCGTCGCCTCCGCCTCGCTCTATGGCGGCACCATCAACCTGCTGGCGCATACGCTGCCGCGCTTCGGCATCACCACTACCTTTGTAAAACCGCGCGAACTTGACGCGTTCCGCGCCGCGATCCAGCCCAATACGCGCCTGGTGATCGGGGAGACCATCGGCAATCCCGGTCTCGAAGTGCTGGATATTCCCAAGGTCGCGCAAATTGCGCATGACGCGAAAATTCCGCTCCTGATCGACAACACCTTCGCGACACCCTATCTCAGCCGGCCGATCGAGCTTGGCGCCGATATCGTCATGAACTCGGCGACCAAATGGATCGGCGGCCACGGCATCGCGATCGGCGGCGTGATCGTCGACGGCGGCCGCTTCGACTGGCGCGCGTCGGGCAAATTCCCGGTGCTGACCGAGCCCTATGCCGGCTATCACGGTATCGTCTTCGACGAGCAGTTCGGCCAGGCCGCCTTCATCATGCGGGCCCGCACCGAGGGCCTGCGCGACTTCGGCGCGTGTCTGTCGCCGACCAATGCGTTTCAGCTGCTGCAGGGCGTCGAGACGCTCGGCGTTCGCATGGACCGCCATATCGCCAATACCCATGTAGTGCTGGAGGCACTGACCGCGAACAAGGCGGTCGAATGGGTGCTGCATCCCTCGCTGCCGAACCACCCCGACCACGAACTGGCGAAAACGCTGCTGCCGCGCGGCGCGGGTTCGATCGTCAGTTTCGGCATCAAGGGCGGCCGTCCCGCCGGCAGGAAGTTCATCGAGGCGCTTCGCATGATCAGCCATCTCGCCAATGTCGGCGACGCCAAGACGCTGGTCATTCATCCCGCCAGCACCACCCATCAGCAGATGGATGCCGCCCAGCTCAAGGCCGCAGGCGTCGGCGAGGAACTGGTGCGGCTGTCGGTCGGCATCGAATCGTCAGCCGACATCGTCGACGATCTCGGCCAGGCGCTCCGTATTTCGCAAAAGGCCTGAGCCATGCAACTCATCGTGAACGGCACCGATACCTTCGTCGCCACCGGCGGCCGCGAATTCGACAAGTCCCTGCCGACCATCGTGCTGCTGCACGGCGCCGGCTTCGATCACACAACATGGGCGCTGCATTCGCGGTGGTTCGCGCATCACGGATTTGGCGTGCTGGCTCCGGACCTGCCGGGCCATGGACGCTCAGGCGGCGCGCCGCTTGCGACTATCGCCGACATGGCCGACTGGACCGCGGCATTACTCGATGCGGCAGGTGCCGCGACGGCACGGCTGGTCGGTCATTCC
>JAUXWH010000301.1 GCA_030681365.1 Bradyrhizobium sp. | reverse complement strand
ACGCCATCTTCACCGGCCTCATGCTCGGGGGCATGTATGCGCTGATCGCCATGGGGCTGACCCTGCAATATGGCGTGGCGCGCATCATGAACCTGTCCTACGGCGAGTTTCTCGTCGCGGCGTCCTTTGCTTCCTACTGGTTGTTCACCGGATGGGCATTGAACCCGCTGTTGGGGCTGGCGATCGTCGTTCCCATCGGCTTCGGCGTGAGCATAATCCTGTATCGGGTTCTGCTCACGCCGCTGGTGCGCCGTGCGCCGACGCGCGACGCACTCGAAGTGGACAGCCTGCTGGCCACCTTCGGCATGATGTTCATCGTCCAGGGCATCATGCTGACGATGTTCGGCGGCGCCTATTTCAGCTATTCGTTCCTCGCGGTCCCGGTCACGCTGTTCGGCGAGATCCTGGCGATGAACCGGCTGATCGCGTTCGGCCTCGCGGTGGTGTTCGGGCTCGCGCTGTATCTCGCGCTGACCCGCACCCGGTTCGGCACCGCGATCCGCGCCGTGGCGGTCGATCCCTCCGCCGCGCGGCTGGTGGCGATCGACGTCACCTCGGTATCGGCTTTTGCGTTTGCGCTTGGCGGCGCGATGGTGGCCGCGGCCGGCGTGCTGGTCAGCATGTTCCTCACCTTCAGCGCGTCGTCGGGCGTCATCTTCACCATGAAGGCGCTGATGGTGGTGGTAATGGGCGGCGTCGGCAATCTGCTCGGCTGCCTCGTCGCAGGCCTCGCGCTCGGCCTCAGCGAATCCCTGGTGGCGACCTTCGTCGATCCCGGGCTGACACTGGCGGTGAATTTTGCATTGTTTCTCGGCGTGTTGCTGGTCAAGCCGGCGGGCCTGTTCGGAAGGGCGCAGCGATGAGCCCGACGCAAATCGTGGCGCTGAGCGCAGGTGGCCTCAGCCTTGTCGTGCTGGCGCTGCTGCCGTTCTACGCCGATGCCTATTATCTTTCCCTCGCGATCAGCCTGTTGCAATTCACGGTGCTCGCCACCGCATGGGGATTGTTCTCCGGGCCGACGCGGTATGTGTCGCTGGCGACCACCGCGTTCTTCGGCGTCGGCGCTTATACGGTGGCGGTGCTGGGCGAGGTGCTGGCTTGGCCACTGGTGCTGCTGATCGCGACCGCGATCGGCGCGCTGATGGCTGTCATCGTCGGCATTTCAACGCTGCGGCTCAGCGGCCTGCACTTTGTCATCTTCACCTTCGGTCTTGCCGAACTCGTCCGCCAGCTCGTGATCTGGTTCGAGGTCAACAAGACGCGGGTGCTCGGCCGCTACGTGTTCGTCGACATCACCCAGAACGACATCTACTGGCAGCTGCTCGCGCTCGCGGTTGCGGTGTTCGCGATCGGCTGGCTGATCGCCCGCTCGCGCCTCGGTTTTGCATTGCGCATCATCGGCGAGGACGAGACCGTCGGTAGACATTGCGGGATCTATGTTAGGCTGGCCAAGGTGACGCTATTCGCGATCAGCGCGGTTTTCATCACCCTGGTCGGGGCGATCATGGCGCCGCGCTGGACCTACATCGAGCCCTCGATCGCGTTCAACCCGACGATTTCGTTTCAGGTCGTGATCATGGCGCTGCTCGGCGGCGCGCACCGACTGTGGGGGCCGGCGGTCGGCGCTATCCCGCTGACGCTGCTGTTCGAATTTCTGTCGGCGCGGTTTCCCTCCACCTCGACCCTGATCATCGGCGTCGTGTTCCTGCTGATCGTCTATGCGCTGCCCCAGGGCGTGACCGGATTGTGGGAGCGCTTTGCCCGAAGCCGCGCAGCGTCAGCGGCGCCACAGGTGCAAGCATGACGGCCGCGTCGTCAGAGCCGGTGCTCGAAGTCTCGGGATTGACCCGCGCCTTCGGCGGGCTGGTTGCGGTCAATTCCGTCGACCTTGCGGTGCAGTCCGGACAGATCGTCGGGCTGCTCGGTCCCAACGGTTCCGGCAAGACCACCGCGCTCAACCTGATTTCGGGCGTACTGCGTCCGGACTCCGGCAGCATCCGGTTTGCCGGGAAGGCCATCGAGGGCATGCCGGCCCATCGCATTGCGCGTCTCGGGCTCGCGCGTACGTTTCAGCTGGTCCGTGTGCTCAACGGCATGGACTGCGCCGAAAACGTCAAGGCCGGCCTCGCATTCCATAGTCCGCCGCTGTCGCGCGGCGAAATCGACGAATCCGTCGACCGGTTGTTGCGGCGTGTCGGGCTGGCAGATCGGGCATCGGTTCCGGCATCGGGGCTAACCTACATCGACTGCAAGCGGCTGGAGCTGGCGCGCGCGCTGGCGCTGAAGCCGCGGCTGCTGCTGCTCGATGAATGGCTCGCCGGGTTGAACCCCTCGGAACTGCTGATCGGCATCGAACTGATCCGCTCGCTGAAGGCGGAGGGGCTCTCGGTCCTGCTGGTCGAGCACGTCATGGACGCGATCCGCTCGCTCTGCGACCGCTGCGTCGTCATGAACAGCGGCCGCCGCATCGCCGAGGGACGGCCGGACGAGGTGCTGGCCGATCCTGATGTCATCGAGGCCTATCTCGGGGTATCCACCGATGCTTGAGGTTTCAGCCGTCAGCGTCGCCTACGGCCAACACCGCGCGTTGAGCGATGCGGCGCTTAGTGTCGATCGCGGCGAGATCGTCGTCATCCTCGGCGCCAATGGCGCGGGCAAGACCTCCTTGATGAAGGCCATCGCCGGCATCGTGCCGTGCCTGTCCGGCAAGCGCGTCGCACTGTCCGGCCGTGATATCTCACTTCTGCCGGCGCACGAGATCGTCGAGGCGGGCCTCGCGTCAGTGCCGGAAGGGCGTGGCATTTTCGGCGAACTGACGGTCGGTGAAAACCTGCTGCTCGGCGCCAATCCGAAACGGGCGCGCGACAGCGAGGCGGCGCGCCGCAAGCAGGTGCTGTCGCTGTTTCCCCGCCTCAACGAGCGGCTGGGCCAGATGGTTCGCACCATGAGCGGCGGCGAGCAGCAGATGGTGGCGATCGGCCGCGCCCTGATGTCCAATCCGGACATTCTCTTGCTGGATGAACCATCGCTCGGCCTGTCGCCGCTTCTGGTGCGCGAATTGTTTTCAGCGCTGCGGCAGGTGCGCGAAACCGGCGTCGGCCTGTTGATGGTCGAGCAGAACGCCCGCGAAAGCCTCGCGCTCGCCGACCGCGGCTATCTCATCGAGAACGGCAAGATCGTCGGCAGCGGCACGGCGCAGGCGCTGCAGTCCGACCCAGCGGTGCGCAGGGCCTATCTCGGTGGAATCGAAACCGGCGCCAAGCCGGCAAATCATGGAGGGAACATCGCAATGAACAAGATCAACCTGTTGCTTGAAAACCAGGACGTCGAGGCGATCGACGGCGTCACCTTCGAGCGCCTCAATCCGATGACGGGCGAGGTCGCCACCCGCGCGGCGGCGGCCAAGATCGCCGACGTCAAGCGCGCCGCTGACGCCGCTGCGGCGGCGTTTCTGGCATGGTCTGCGACCGGCCCGAGCCAGCGCCGCATGATCCTGCTCAAGGCCGCCGACGTGCTGGCGAGCAAGACGCCGCAATTCATCGAGCTGATGGCCGCGGAGACCGGCTCGACCGCCGGCTGGGCCGGGTTCAACGTTCATCTCGCCGCCGGCATGCTGCGCGAGGCGGCGTCGATGACGACGCAGATTTCCGGCGAGGTGATTCCTTCCGACAAGCCCGGATGCATCGCGATGGCGATCCGCCAGCCCGCC
>JAUXWH010000299.1 GCA_030681365.1 Bradyrhizobium sp. | reverse complement strand
GGAATTGCCGAGCTTGCGCTGAAGTGCGACCCGCACATTTTCGCGTACCGAGAGATGGGGGAACACGGCGGAGATCTGGAACGACCGGACCAGCCCCATGCGCGCGATGGCCGCGGGCGAACTGCCGGTGATCTCGCGGCCGTTGAAATGGATGCGGCCGGCCGTCGGCGACAGGAAGTGCGTCAACAGGTTGAAGCACGTGGTCTTGCCGGCGCCATTGGGGCCGATGAGAGCATGGATCGTATGGCGGCGAACGCGCAAGTCGACGTTCTTCACAGCGACAAAGCCCTTGAACTCCTTTGTCAGCCCGTTTGCCTCGAGGATTGTTTCTTGTTCGGCCATCCGCCCCCCTTGCGGTGAAGCGAATTAATCGGAGCTTGGCGCGCCTGTCCAGCACTGGCGTCGGCCACGCCCAGCGGCTACATTCGCGCGTCGCAACGGGGAGCGTTGCTGGGAGGACAAGAGTCATGAATTTGGGAACAACCGTCCGGTTCGCCGGTGCAGTCGCTGCCGCGGTCGGCATGGCCGCCGTGGGTGTCGTCGCCATCGCGCAGGCCCAGGCGCCCGCGCCGCTTAGGATCGGCATCACCGAGGGCTTTTCCGGCGTCTATGCCGACCTTAATCTGGGTGAGGTCGAGGCCGCCCAGATGGCGATTGACGATTTCGGCGGCAAGGTTCTCGGCCGGCCGATCGAGCTGCTGTCGGCCGACCACCAGACCAAGCCCGACGTCGGCGCGGCGATTGCCCGCAAGTGGTACGACGTCGACGGCGTGAAGATGATCACCGGCATTGGCACCTCCTCGGTCGCGCTCGCGGTGCGGAAGATCGCCCAGGAAAAGGGCATGATCGATATCAACACCGGCGCAGCCTCGGCCGACCTCACCGGGGCCGCCTGCTCGGAAACCGGCGCGCACTGGGTCTACGACACCTATGCACTTGCCAAGGTGACCGGCGGCGCCATCGTCAAAGGTGGCGGAGATTCCTGGTACTTCCTGACCGCGGACTATGCGTTCGGCCATGCCCTCGAGCGCGATGTGACGACGGTCGTCACGGCGTCGGGCGGCAAGGTATTGGGCGGTGTCAGGCATCCGCTCAGCACGCAGGACTTCTCCTCGTTCCTGCTGCAGGCCCAGGCGTCCAAGGCCAAGATCATCGGCCTTGCCAACGCGGGCCAGGACACGATCAATTCGATCAAGCAGGCCAACGAGTTCGGCATCGTCAAGGGCGGCCAGCGTCTGGCCGGCCTCCTCGTCTTCTCGACCGACGTGGTGGCGCTCACCCTGCCGGTGGCGCAGGGCCTGGTGCTGACCGAGTCGTTCTACTGGGATCTCAACGACGAGACCCGCGCCTGGACCAAGCGCTTCCGCGCCAAGCGCGACAAGATCCCCAGCATGCTGACGGCCGGCGCCTACAGCGCCACCCTACACTACCTCAAGGCCGTGCAGGCCGCGGGCACCGACGACGCCAAGGCCGTCATGGCCAAGATGCGCGAGATCCCGATCAACGACGTCATGACCAAGAACGGCAAGCTGCGCGAGGACGGCCGCGTCGAGCGCGACATGTACCTGTTCCAGGTGAAGTCGCCGGCGGAATCCAAGAGCAAGGACGATATCTACAAGCTGCTGGCCACCGTGCCCGGCAACGAAGCGTTCCGCCCGATGAAGGACGGCAAGTGCCCGTTCATCAAGGGCTGATCCTCCGCCGATTGAATCGAAAGGGCGCCTGCGGGCGCCCTTTCTCTTGCGTCACTCGATCTTGATGTCGGCGACGCGGGGACCCTTGCGCGCCACAAGCCGGACTTGTCATATGCGGCGCATGACGCCGCAGGACCGGCCCGCCATAGGAGCTTGGGGCATCACGGCCCTGATCTTCCTCTTCATGCTGATCAACTTCGCCGACAAGATGGTCGTCGGCCTCGCCGCCAAGCCGATCATGGACGAGCTGAAGCTCAGTCCGGAACAGTTCGGGCTGATCGGATCGGCGTTCTTCTTCGTCTTCCCCTTCGCCGCCGTCGTGGTCGGCTTCGTCACCAACCATGTCCAGGCCCGGCATACGCTGCTGCTCATGGCGATCTTCTGGTCGATGCTGCAATTCCCGATGCTGGGCGCCGTGAGCGTCGAGGCACTGATCGGCTGCCGCATCCTCCTCGGCGCTTCCCTTCGCGGCCCCGCTCAGCCGGTAGGGGTTGCCGCCCGCCCGCCGGACGCGATCGGGGTGGCCCGCGACCGGACGGACACCGCGCCCGTACCGGTGCTGGCGCCGGGCAAGACGCGGACCGGTCGATTATCAGCTCGAACAGAACGCTGGTCTCTGCTTGATCCTTGGTGACATAGGCGAGATCGTCGAGAATCAGCAGGTGATATTTATCGAGTTTTGTGATCGCCGCTTCGAGCACGAGATCGCGGCGCGCGATCTGGAGTTTTTGCACGAGGTCGGTGGTTCTGGTGAACAACACGCGCCAGCCCTTTTCGATCAGGGCCATGCCGAACGCCGCCGCCAGATGCGATTTGCCGCCGCCAGGCGGGCCAAAACACAAGAGATTGGCTCCCTTTTCGAGCCAGGCGTCGCCGAGCAGCAGCTCGATGCGGGCGGCGTCGATCTTGTCGGTCGCATTCATGCGGCTTCTCCCACGGTCGCGGCGATCTGGTCGTAGATGGCGAGAGAGGGCAGCGTGACGACGACGACCGGCAACTCCGGTCGGGCTACGCCCTCCCTTCGTCACCCCAGCAGCGGCGCATTCTCATCCTGATTGTCGCGGGATTCCCATCTTGATTGTCGCGCTGCAGATGAGGCAGCATTGCTCCTGGCGACCTCACGGGTCCTGACAGACAAAGGAGGACAGCATGGATACGGTGCAAGCGGTCCGGCACGAGACACGAACGGGCACTCGCCCAGAGTTCGACGCGGTCGTCATCGGCGCTGGCGTCGCCGGTCTCTATCAACTTTACAGGTTGCGCGAACTCGGCTTGCGGGTCCGGATCTTCGAAACGGGCAGCGCGGTCGGCGGCACCTGGTACTGGAACCGCTATCCGGGCGCGCGCTTCGACTCAGAAAGTTGGACGTACGGCTACTCGTTCTCGAAGGAGCTTCTCAAGGAATGGGAGTGGGAAGAGCACTTTTCGGCCCAACCCCACACCGAGCTCTACCTCAACTACGTCGCCGACAAATTCGACCTGCGGCGCGACATCCAATTCAA
>JAUXWH010000294.1 GCA_030681365.1 Bradyrhizobium sp. | reverse complement strand
CGCGTGCCACCGCGGTGGTGACGTTGGCGATGTTGCGGACCTGGGCGGTAAGATTGCCGCACATCGCGTTGACGGAGTCGGTGAGGTCCTTCCAGGTGCCGGCGACGCCGGGCCCGATCGCCTGACCGCCGAGCTTGCCGTCGGTGCCGACCTCGCGGGCGACGCGGGTCACCTCCGAGGCGAACGCGCGCAGCTGGTCCACCATGGTGTTGATGGCTTCCTTCAGCTGCAGGATTTCGCCGCGGACATCGACGGTGATCTTCTTCGACAGGTCGCCATTGGCGACGGCGATGGTGACCTCGGCGATGTTGCGGACCTGGCCGGTCAAATTGTTGGCCATCGAGTTGACGCTCTCGGTCAGGTCTTTCCAGACGCCGGTGACTTCGGGCACCTGGGCCTGGCCGCCGAGCTTGCCCTCGGTGCCGACCTCGCGGGCGACGCGCGTCACTTCCGACGTGAACACGCTGAGCTGCTTGATCATCGTGTTGACGATGTTGGCCGACTGCAAAAATTCGCCGCCCAGCGGGCGGCCATCGACATCGAGCTGGACGGTCTGCAACAAATCGCCCTGGGCGACCGCGGCGACCGCGCGGGTGACTTCGCGCGTCGGCCACAACAGATCGTCGATCAGGGTGTTGACCGAACCTTCCATGTCGGCCCAGGAACCGCTGGAAAGGTCGAACTTGACCCGTTGACGGGTCTTTCCCTCGCGGCCGACGACCTGGCCGACGCGCTCAAGTTGCTGCGCCATTCGCTGATTGGCGGCCACGATCTCGTTGAAGGTGTCGGCGATCTTGCCCTCGATCCCGAGATGGTCCCCGCTCATTCGAACCGAGAAATCGCCTGAACGCATCGCCTGCAGCGCGTGCAACAGATCCTGCATCGGATCCGGCTTGCCGTTGACCCCTGGTTTGCGCTTGGCGGCGCGGCGAAGCGATGATGACGCTCCAGGGGAAAGATCACTCATGGTGTCTCCTCAAAGCGGACGCGCGCGAATCTGGATGCTGGTATGCGATTCTGCCCTCATTAAGACTGGCTGCCCAACAAGAGATCAAGTTGGAACAGGGGTGATGCAAGCAAAATCAAAGAGATGGAACCCAGCCCGATACCGTTAAGAGCATCCGGCGGTTTTGGTTCCAGTAATCCGATCAAAAAAATGTCGAACGCGGTAAGGAACTTTTTTCGAGTTCCGTTTCCTCGCTATGGAACGTTCCCTCAAAACAAAAAAACGCCCCGGCGAACCGGAGCGTTTGATTCTTCGAGGGGGACGGGTAGCGGGCGCCCGGGTATCCCGTCCAAAAAGCCTTGGGCTACGACCCCTTGGGGTTGATTTCGGCGTAGTTGCCCTTGGCGTCCCACTTGTAGACGACATAGTCGATCGCCTTGATGTCGCCCTTGGCGTCAAAACCCATCTTGCCGAGCACGGTGTCCCATTCGCCGGCCTTGATGGCCTCCATCACCTTTTTCGGATCGGTCGAGCCGACCTTGGCGACCGCCTTCGCCCACACCTGCATGGCGGCATAGGTGTAGAGCGTGTAGCCTTCGGGATCGATGTTCTTGGCCTTGAACTTGTCGACAATGGCCTTGGCGGTCGGCTTTTTGCGCGGATCGGGACCGAAGGTGAACAGGGTGCCTTCGGCGGCCGGGCCGGTGATCGACGCGAACTCCTTGTCGTTCAGGGCGTCGCCCGCCATCAGCACGGTCTTCAGGCCCTGATCGCGCATCTGGCGCAGGATCAGGCCCGACTCCTGATGATAGCCGCCGACAAAGACGAGATCGATATTGTCG
>JAUXWH010000285.1 GCA_030681365.1 Bradyrhizobium sp. | reverse complement strand
TGACATCATCCGTCGTGGAAGAAGTCGACAAGATGGTGTGGGCGATCCGCTGGGGCGCCGACACCGTGATGGACCTGTCGACTGGGCGCAACATCCACACCACGCGCGAATGGATCTTGCGAATTGCGCCGATCCCGATCGGCACCGTGCCGATCTACCAGGCGCTGGAAAAGTGCGACGGCGATCCGGTAAAACTGACCTGGGAGCTCTACAAGGACACGCTGATCGAGCAGTGCGAGCAGGGCGTCGATTATTTCACCATCCATGCCGGCGTGCGGCTGCCCTACATCCACCTCACCGCCAACCGCGTCACCGGCATCGTGTCGCGCGGCGGCTCGATCATGGCGAAGTGGTGCCTGGCGCATCACAAGGAAAGCTTCCTCTACACCCATTTCGAGGAAATCTGCGACCTGATGCGCAAATACGACGTGTCGTTTTCGCTCGGCGACGGCCTGCGTCCCGGTTCGATCGCCGACGCCAACGACCGCGCGCAATTCGCCGAACTGGAGACGCTGGGCGAACTCACGCAGATCGCCTGGAAGAAGGGCTGCCAGGTCATGATCGAAGGCCCCGGCCATGTGCCGCTGCACAAGATCAAGATCAACATGGACAAGCAGCTCAAGGAATGCGGCGAGGCGCCGTTCTATACCCTCGGGCCTTTGACCACCGACATCGCCCCGGGCTACGACCACATCACGTCAGGCATTGGCGCTGCCATGATCGGCTGGTTCGGCTGCGCCATGCTGTGCTACGTCACGCCGAAGGAGCATCTGGGTCTCCCCAACCGCGACGACGTCAAGGTCGGCGTCATCACCTACAAGATCGCCGCGCATGCGTCCGATCTCGGCAAGGGCCACCCCGCAGCCCAGCTGCGCGACGACGCGCTTAGCCGCGCGCGTTTCGATTTCCGCTGGGAGGACCAGTTCAACCTCGGCCTCGACCCGGAAACCGCCCGCGCCTATCACGACGAAACGCTGCCGAAGGACGCCCACAAGGTCGCGCATTTCTGTTCGATGTGCGGCCCCAAGTTCTGCTCGATGAAGATCACGCAGGACGTGCGGGATTACGCGGCGACGCTGAACGACCCGGACAAGCGCGCGGTGGCCGGTGGTGCCGTCGGGATGACCATGTCGGGGGTGATCGAGGATGGCATGGCGACGATGTCGCAGAAGTTCAAGGAAATGGGCGGGCAGGTTTATCTGGATGCGGAGAAGGTGAAGGAGAGCAACAAGGTGCTCTGAGCAGGTCGGATGCTGCATACGCTTAGAATCGCGGCGGCGCTGGGGACACTCGGCGCCGCCCTTTTTCATCTGCCTTGTATGCCGCCAGGCTGTTGCTTCTGATCTGCGGCTATGGGGTCGCGAACATGGTTGTACAGTGGCGCAGAACGAGGCGCGCGCAGGATGGGTGAGCCCATGTCGGAAAAACTCCCCGACCAACTCCAGCCCCACCTTCGCCTCGTCTTCGTCGGCACCGCCGCCGGACAGCGATCCGCCGATCTCGGCCACTACTACGCCGGTCCCGGCAATCGCTTCTGGCGCACCATCCACGAGGTCGGCATCACGCCGCGCCGATACGAGCCGCATGAGTTTCCCGCGTTGCTGAAGCTCGGCATCGGCTTCACCGATGTCTGCAAGCTCGGCGCGGGGATGGACCATCAGGCGCTAAAATCGCCCGTCGATATCCAGGCCTTCCGGGACAAGATGCTGACCTACCGGCCGAACACCATCGCCTTCACCAGCAAGAAGGCCGCGAGCCTTTTCTATGGCCGGCCGACGAAGGCGGTGGCGCTGGGCCGGCAGCAGGCCGAGGGCGATTTTCCTGTCGTGTTCGTGCTGGCCTCGCCATCCGGCGCCGCTTCGGGCCACTGGTCGGTGCAGCCATGGCGGGAACTGGCGGAATGGATCAGAGGCACAGAGGGTGCTTCAGCCAAAAATCGCGAAAACAACCCCATGTACAGTAAGTAACCCGTTGAATTCGCTTGTCTTTTCGTCCAGTCAAAAGTCGCGCCCTAACCTGATACCATCTTCGCACTACTTCGGACGGGGCGCTTCGAGATCGTCATCCGGCCGCCGGTATTTGCCCTCGCGGCTCAGCTTCACGGCGGTGGCCAGCGCCCGCGCCGCGTTGCGCGTCTCCTCCTGAAAGTCCTCATCCTGATCCAGCGCCTGATGCGAGGTCGCGTACGGCTCCATGTACCCGATGTAGCCATCCAGCTCGGCGGTGCGGCTGGCCTGCACCAGCGACATGTCGGTGAGCCAGTCCGACAGCGAGCGGCGCAGCGTCTCGGCGCCCGCGGCATCGCCATGGACCACGACCGCGAAATGCCGGCCATCGAGATGTCTTGGATAGGGCCAGCCCTTCAATTCCAGCGCCTTGGCCTCGGCGGCCTTCTTGCCGTGGGTCGAGGTGGGATCGGGATTGCCGCCATCGGCGCAGACCAGGCGGTCGATCATTGCCTTCAGGCCGGTCGGCGCATGATACCAGTTCACCGGCGTCACGATCATGATGCCGTGCGCGGCGACCCAGAGCGGGTAGATCTCGTTCATCCAGTCGTCGGTCTGGTCGAGCGCATAATTCGGATAGCAGCTGCAGGGCCAGTGGCACAGCGGCATGGCGGTCGAGACGCAGGATTTGCAGGGATGGATTTGCCTGCCGAATTCGGACGTCAGCCGGCTGAGGTCGAGAAGGTCGACGGCCAGTCCCATCTGCTGAAATACCGGCTCGGCGACCTTGGCCAGCCGCCAGCTCTTCGACATTTCGCCGGGACAGGTGTGTTCGCTGCGCGAAGAGCCGTTGATCAGGAGAATGCGCGGCGTCTCGCCGGCATCGTCGTGGCGCCGCTGCGCTTCGACAATGGCCTCGCGCGCGGCGAGCCAATCCACCGAAAGGTCATAGTCCGGATCGGCAAAGCCCGGGCCGGCCTTGCGGGTGCGCGGCGCCTTGCGGGAATTGGAATAGCCGTCCCAGGCGGCTGCGACGATGGCGTCGAGTTCGCGCGCCAGCGGTTCGAAAGCGGGATCGACAAAACGGCTGCGATAGCGGCGCTCGAATTCTTCGCGCGGCAATTCGACGGATGGCATTCCCTTGCGAATATCAGGATTCGCCATCGGATCGATTCCCCGCTGAGGATGCCGATGCGAAAATGCAGCAGCCGGTTTTCAACGCCGCCTCCCGCGTCGCGGTTCCCCGGCGCCTAAAGCGCTGGAAGGGCTCCGCTTTTATTCACGAACTCGTGTGCATCCGGCCGTAACAACCGCGGCCCCGCCGCGTATCTTGGGGACATCGGGCCCGCCGCCGACGTTGCGAACCGCGGCGGCAGCTCTAGACTATCAATCAATCCGCTGACCCCAGAGGAAACCTCATGTCCCGCAGCTTCACCCGTCTTTCGCTCTGCGCCGCCGCGCTCGGCGCACTGGCGATCTCGGCCCTGGCCTCACCCCTGGCCATCGCGCCCGCGCGCGCCGCGGAAGATGCCGTGATCATCCCCGCCCCCGCCCTCGACCTCAAGGCCGCCGACGGCGTCCAGACCGCGATCCTGGCGGGCGGCTGTTTCTGGGGCGTGCAGGGCGTATTCCAGCATACCGCCGGTGTCCTCAACGCGGTGTCAGGCTATGCCGGCGGCAGCAAGGCGACCGCGAACTACAGCATGATCACCACCGGCACGACCGGCCATGCCGAGACGGTCGAGATCAAATACGACCCGAAGAAGATCAGCTACGGCAAGCTGCTGCAGATCTTCTTTTCCGTCGTGCACGACCCGACGCAGCTGAACCGTCAGGGCCCCGACGTCGGCACCCATTATCGCTCGGAGATATTCACCAATTCCGACGAGCAGAAGAAGGTGGCGGAGGCCTATATCGCCCAGCTCAACGCCGCCAAGGTCTTCAAGAAGCCGATCGTGACCAAGGTCGGGCCGCTGGAGGCGTTCTATCCGGCGGAGGCCTATCACCAGGATTACCTGACGCTGCACCCGAACCAGCCCTATATCCGTATTCACGACCTTCCGAAGGTCGAGAACCTGAAGAAGATTTTTGCGGAACATTATACGGCGAAGCCGGCGCTGGTGAGCGCTGCCAAGGCCACCAATTAAAAGCGCAAATCACGAGGAGAATGCATGTCCGACACCAGAACGAGGGATGGCAAGATCGAGAAGAGCGAGGCCGAGTGGCGGAAGGAACTGACGCCGATGCAGTACGCGGTGCTGCGCGAGAAGGCCACCGAGCGGCCGTTCTCCGGCGAATACGAGCATGAGCATCGGCCGGGCACCTATACCTGCGCCGGCTGCGGCCAGACGCTGTTCGAATCCGACGCCAAGTTCGATTCCGGCTGCGGCTGGCCGAGCTTTACGGCGCCCGCGGCGGAGGGCCATATCGATGAGGAGCGCGACGTCAGCCACGGCATGGTCCGCACCGAAGTGCTGTGCTCGAAATGCTCAGGCCATCTCGGCCACGTGTTCGAGGACGGCCCCGGCCCGACCGGCCTGCGCTACTGCATCAATTCGGCCGCGCTGAAGCTGCAGCCGAAGTAAAGGTGGCGGCCGCAATCTACACTCGTCATGCGCGGGCTTGACCCGCGCATCGATCCAGGAAAAGCGTTTTTCAAGTTGATGGATTGCCGGGTCAAGCCCGGCAATGACGGTTGAGAATCTCGTCTGCCTTTCCTCCCTTCTTCCCTTGTGGGAGAAGGTGGCGCTGACAAAGTCAGCGCCGGATGAGGGGTCTCTATCCGCGGAAAGAACCCCTTGTATCTGCACTTTGACCAAAATGTGCGATTTAAGCGACTGAGCGCTTTGGCCGGTGGCCACCGGCCAAAGCGCG
>JAUXWH010000280.1 GCA_030681365.1 Bradyrhizobium sp. | reverse complement strand
TCGCCGTAATTGCCGACGTGGCGGATGATGCGCGCGGCCCAGTCCCTGGGCAGGCCGAGATCCTCGCCGTAGGCGCCCGCGGTGCCGACCAGCCGCATCACGTCCGGCTTTTTCGACTTCAGCGCGTCGTCGATGTTCTTGGAGTCGATGCCGAGCTCCTGGGCATTTTTCATCGCGTTCAGCGTCCACTTCACGATCATCATCCAGTCGTCGTCGCGCTGCCGCACCACGGGTGCCAGCGGTTCCTTGGAAATGACGTCGGGCAGGATGACGTGGTCGTCGGGTTTGCCGAGGTTGAGCCGCAGCGCGTAAAGCTGGGAAATATCGGCGGTAAAGGTGTCGCACTGACCGGAACTGTAGGCCTTGAAGACGTCGTCGAACTTGTCGAACTTCATCTCCGTGTATTTCATGTTGTTGGCGCGGAAGTAGTCAGCGAGGTTGAGCTGCGTCGTCGTCGCGGCCTGCACGCAAACCTTGCTGCCGTCGAGCTCCAGCGCCGAGTCGATCTTGCGGGAAGCGGGCAGCATGAAGCCGCCGCCGTCATAATAGGCGACGGCCGGGAAGTAGAGGGCGTAGTTGGTCTCGCGCGACATGCTCCAGGTCGTGTTGCGGGCGAGAATGTCGACCTTGCGGCTCTGCAGTTCCTTGAAGCGCTCGCCGGCGTCGAGCGGGATGAACTTGATCTTCGTGGGATCGTCGAAGATCGCCGCCGCCACCGCGCGGCAGAAATCGACATCGAAGCCGGTCCAGTCGCCCTTTTCGTCCGGGATCGAGAAGCCCGGCAGTCCCTTGTTGACGCCGCACAGCACGTCGCCGCGCCGGATCGTCCGCTTCAGGGTCTTGGTGTCGTATCGTTCATAGGTGATGGCAATAGCCGCAATCGCAATCGCGACCGCCATGCCAATCAGGAGGCCGCCTCGGAAGGTACGGAACATCTTTTTCTCGCCAATGTGCGGAGGAAACGGGACGGTCGTGAAACGAGCCGCTGCGGCTTACAGTTGAGGCTTCTGCCGCACGATCACCTTGGTGCCGACCGGGACCCGCTCATAGAGGTCGGCGACGTCGGCATTGACCAGCCGGAAGCAGCCGGAGGAGATGGCCGTGCCGATCGTATCCGGCTGGTTGGTGCCGTGGATGCGGTAGACCGTGTTGCCGAGATACATCGCACGCGCCCCGAGCGGATTGCCCGGTCCGCCGGCCATGAAGCGCGGCAGATAGGGCTGGCGCGCGATCATCTCCGGCGGCGGGGTCCAGTCCGGCCATTCCGCCTTGCGGGTGATGTTCAATAATCCCTGCCACTGGAAGCCTTCGCGGCCGACGCCGATGCCATAGCGCAGCGCGCGGCCGCCGCCCTGGATCAGGTAGAGATGACGATCCTTCGTTGAAATGATGATGGTGCCCGGCGGCTCGGAGGTGCGGTACAGCACCGCCGTGCGCCTGAATTGCGGGTCCAGCTCCACTTCGTCGGGGGCGATGAGGCCCGGCTGGTCGCCGACATCGGGCTTTTGCGCAAAGCTCTGCGAGGCCGAAAGCAGCAGTCCGGCCGCGGCGGCCATGGTCCAGATCAGGTGGCGAAACTTCGTCATGCAGAGCTCTCCCGGTGGCGCCTTCGCCAAATCATGGAACCATCAAATCTCAGTGGCAACTTGATGGCAAGTTTGGGGCGGCGCACCCCCATAGGCTTGGCATTTTCCAAATTCTGCCGGGGGTAAAACATCCATGACATCAATACTATCTTTTCTGTACATGGGGTTGTTTTCGATATTTTGGTTGGTGGCGGCCACGCGGGGGTCGGCCACACGGCCCTATTTCGGCGCGATCCACAGCCTCAGGCCGTAGGACAGGATGGTCACCGCGCCGACACCGCCGAGCCACAGCGCCGCGAACCATAGCAGGCGCCGCCTCAGCGGCGGTGGATTTGGCTCCGGCGCCTTCAATGATAGCCGCTCCCGGCCTTCACCTTGCCGCGGAAGACCCAATAGGCCCAGCCGGTGTAGCCGAGAATCAGCGGGATCAGCACGGCGACGCCGACCAGCATGAAGATCTGGCTGTTCTCGGGCGAGGCCGCCTGCCAGATGGTGATGCTCTGCGGCACGATATAGGGCCACATGCTGATGCCGAGCCCGGCATAGGACAGGGCGAACAGCGTCAGCGTCAGGAAGAACGGCTGATAGTCCCGCTTGTTGGCGAGGCTGCGCAGCAGCAGCACGGTGACGGCCGCGACCGCGACCGGCACCGGCGCCGTCAGGGCGATGCCCGGCCAGGTAAACCAGCGCTGCGAGTACTGGATGTGCAGGAACGGCGTGGCGATGCTGACGGCGCCGATGGCGCCGATCATCGCGAACAGCAGAAACCAGCTCAGATGATAGGCCTTGTCGCGCAGCCCCCCCTCGGTCTTCATGACCAGCCAGGTCGCGCCCAGCAGGGCGTAGCCGATCACGATCGCTATGCCGGTCAGGAGGCTGAACGGCGTCAGCCAGTCCCACCAGCCGCCGGCATATTGCCTGCCCTCGACATGGACGCCTTGCAGGATGGCGCCGAGCGCAATGCCCTGCGCCAGCGCCGCCAGCAGCGATCCGGCGAAGAACGGGATATCCCAGCGATTGCGCTCGCTGGGCCGCGTCCGCCAGCGGAATTCGAAGGCGACGCCGCGGAAGATCAGGCCGATCAGCATCGCGATCATGGGGGTGTACAGCGCCGGCATCAGCACCGCATAGGCCAGCGGAAACGCCGCCATCAGGCCGCCGCCGCCGAGCACCAGCCAGGTTTCGTTGCCGTCCCACACCGGGGCGACGCTGTTCATGATGACGTCGCGATCGGATTTTTTGGGAAACAGCGGAAACAGAATGCCGAGGCCGAGGTCGAATCCGTCCATCACTACATAGACGAAGACGGCAAAGGCGATGATGAACGCCCAGACGGTGGCGATGTCGATGGCGGCGGTCATGAGGCGGCCCTCCGCGCGGCGCCGGCGGCGGGGGTGATGCCGGCGGCGCGTGCCGGCTTATCGCCGCTCGGTCCCTGTTCGCCCTGATGCGGCGCCGCCGCCATCAACCGGAGCATGTAGACCACGCCGGCGCCGAACACCGCGAAATAGACGATGATGAAGGCGATCAGCGAGGAGGCGACCGCCGGGGCCGCCAGCGGCGAGGCCGAATCCACCGTCCGCAACAGCCCGTAGACCGTGAACGGCTGCCGCCCGGTCTCGGTGGTGATCCAGCCCGCCAGCACCGCGATGAAGCCCGAAGGCGCCATGGCGATTGCGAACATCAGCATCAACCGCGAATGATAAAGCGTGCCACGCCAGCGCGCCCACAGGCTGAACAGGCCCAGTGCCAGCATCAACACGCCCATGCCGACCATGATCCGGAACGACCAGAAGGTGATGGCGACCGGCGGCCAGTTTTCGCGCGGCACGGTATCGAGGCCGGCCATTGGCGCGTCGGGCGAATGTTTCAGGATCAGCGAACCCAGTTTCGGGATTTCGACCGCGTATTTGACCTTGCCGGCGGCCTGGTCCGGCCAGCCGAACAGGATCAGCGGCGCGCCGTCCTTGTGGCTCTCGAAATGGCCCTCCATCGCCATGATTTTTACGGGTTGGTGCTCCAGCGTATTGAGGCCGTGCTGATCGCCGGCAAGAATCTGGATCGGCGCCACCAACGTGGCCATCCACATCGCCATCGAAAACATCACGCGGGGGCCGGCGAGATGCGGGTCGCGCAGCAGATGAAACGCGCCGACCGCCCCGACCACCAGCGCGGTGGTCAGATACGCCGCCAGCACCATGTGCACGAGACGATAGGGAAACGACGGATTGAAAATCACCTTGAACCAGTCGGCCGCGATGAACTGGCCTTCGGCGTTGATGGCGTAGCCGGCCGGCGTCTGCATCCAGGAATTGGCCGACAGGATCCAGAATGCCGAAATCAGCGTGCCGATCGCCACCATCAGCGTCGCCATGAAATGCAGCCGGTGGCCGACCCGCTCCAGGCCGAACAGCATGACGCCGAGAAAGCCCGCCTCGAGGAAGAAGGCGGTCAGCACCTCGTAAGCCATCAGGGGGCCGATGACCGGGCCGGTCTTGTCGGAAAACGCCGACCAGTTGGTGCCGAACTGGTAGGACATCACGATGCCCGACACCACGCCCATGCCGAATGCGACGGCGAAAATCTTCAGCCAGTAATTGAACAGGTTGATGAAGACCTCGCGCCCGGTCCACAGCCAGAGCGCCTCCAGCACCGCGAGGTAGCTGGCAAGCCCGATCGAGAAGGCGGGGAACACGATGTGAAACGACATCGTGAAGGCGAACTGCGCCCGCGCCAGCACCACGGCATCCCAGCCCTCGAACATCGGCACCATCCGTCAAGGTTGGATCATGCGGTCTGGATATCATGCAATGGCGCTTGCGGATATCGCGAACGAACGAATGGCAGGTTCCCGCGCCGCCCTCTTGCATGGCGCCGCGTTTGCAGGCGATCTCAGCTGTTCGTGCTGAGCAGCCGCGCGACGGTGCGGTCGATCTGCTCGTACTGGCCTTCGCCGGCGTGCTGGAACACGATTCTTCCGCTTTGATCGATGATGTACTGCGCCGGCCAGTACTGGTTGCGCCACGCGTTCCATGTCTTCGAATCATTGTCCTGCGCCACCGGATAGGTGATGCCGTGCCGCTTCAGCGCGGCCTGCACGTTGGACGCCGATCGCTCGAACGGGAATTCCGGGGTGTGGACGCCGATCACGACGAGGCCGCGATCCCTGTACTTCTCATTGAGCGCGACCACGTGCGGCAGCGCGTTGATACAATTGACGCAGCCATAGGTCCAGAAATTCACCAGCACCACCTTGCCGCGCAGGTCGGCGACCTTGAGCGGCGCGGAGTTGAACCATTTGCCGATCCCGGTGAATTCGGGGGCTGCGCCCTGCAGCGCTGCGACCGCGATCGGAGCCGCGGCATCGCGCGCGGCCTCGCCGCCGATACCGAGGCTGGCGGCGCCGATCAGGCCAAGGGCAAGAACGGACGCGGTTGCGGCGAGAAAACGTTTCTTCATGGAAAACTCCCTTTGGTTTGGATCCTGGGGTCAGAGTCCGAGCTGGCCGTTCGGATAAAATCCGGTCAGCCACGCCACGATCAGCGTGTCGTATTGAAAGTAGGAGGCGACCGCGAAGGCGATCACTACGGCGCCGAACCCCTGCTGCAGTCGGGGCGCGATCGCAGCGATGCTGCGGACGCGGGTGGTGACGGCCTGGCCGCCATAGGCGATCGCCAGCATCGGGATCGCGGCGCCAATGGTGTAGACCACCAGCAGCACGCTTGCCCATGCGGTATCCGTGGAGGTCGCGACCACGGTCAGGATCGAGCCCAGCACCGGACCGGCGCAGGGCGTCCAGACCAGGCCGAGCGTGGTGCCCAGCACAAATCCACCGAGATTGCCTTCACGATTGCCTTGACGCGACGGGGCGCTGCCGGCCGGGCCTGACCCGATCAGCCCGTTCAGCCGGACCGACAGCCACTCGAACGGCGCCGGCCAGATCATCAGCAGGCCGAAACCGAGCAGCAGCACGGTCGCGGCGGTGCGCAGGATGTTGGGGTCGAAGTCGAAGATCCGGGTAATGGCGCTCAGTGCCAGCGCGGTCGCCGAAAACGACATGACAAAACCCGCCGCGATCATCGCCGGGCGCACTTTGCCGGTCTGGCCGACGGAGGCGCCGAGCAGGATCGGCAGCATCGGCAGCGTACAGGGTGCCGCGACAGTGACGATTCCGGCGAGCAACGCGAGAACGAGGTTGAGCATCGAATGAGATCCCGTGAACGATCCCGGCGACAGCCTCGCGGCCACGTTGGGGGCGTCACGGTTCTTCGGGCTGCCGGGCCGGGGCGTTACGTCGGCGGCCATCGGCAGCGTCACTTGTTTGTGAGAGAATCGGCGGGTGCGGTCTCGACCCCGTCAACGACCCCCAAATACAGAGCGACCCGGAGGGGGGCATCCCATCCGGGTCGTTGGAGGTAACTTGGAAGGTCAGAAGACTTGGTAGGGGCTTGGTGGGCTGGAAACCTGAATTCAGCGGGTGGTCTCGCTGTCGTAGGAGATCACGCAGACCTCCGAGGGATTCTTGTTGCTGCAATCGACCACTTGATCGCGGACCAACATCGTTCCGGTGTCGCGCTGGGCACGAGGGGCGGTGTTTTGGGCGGACAGCGTGGCCAAGGTGCAGACCGCGCCGAGCGGGATAATGAAGAAGCGGAAGGAAGGCTTCAGCATGTTCGTTCTCCTGTTCGGCGTTGGCGTTGCGTTGGTGATTGCAGGTATAGGGGCCGAGTTTTTCCGGGTGATGTCGTGGATTGTTTCAATTGTTTCGTCGGAGGTAACTTCTTCCGCCGCCACAAATCCTTTTTTCTGCGCCGGGGTCTCCGTCAGCCCGTTGAAATTACTCGATTTTATGCCGCGAGGCTGTCGACGCCGGCGCCCTTAAGCAAGTCTGCAAGCTGTTTGCGGGCATAGAACATCCGGGTTTTCACCGTGCTCTGGGGAATGCCGATGATGGCGCCGGCCTCTTCCACCGACTTCTCATGGTAGTAGACGAGATTGATGATCTCGCGGTGCGCCGGCGACAGCTTGGCGACACAGGCGCGCAGGATCGCCGAGGTGTTGCTGCGGTCCAGCGAGGCCTCCGGCGTGTCGGCCTGGTCGGCGATCTCAAGCACGTCTTCCTGGTCGATGTCCTCGTGGCGGCGCTGGCGCAGCGCGGTCAGCGCCTTGAAGCGGGCGATCGACAACAGCCAGGTCGAGACCTGCGAACGGCCCTCGAACTGGGCGGCGGTGCGCCACACGTCGAGGAAGACCTGGCTGACGAGGTCTTCGGCCATGGTGGTGTCGCGCACGATGCGCAGGATGAAGCGGTAAACCCGGACATTGTGACGGGAGTAAAGGATATGC
>JAUXWH010000277.1 GCA_030681365.1 Bradyrhizobium sp. | reverse complement strand
CTGATCCTGTACGATGCCAACCAGCCCGGCGAGATGGACAAGGCCGAGGCGTTCGGCGCCGACATCCTGAGGGTCTGCGTCGAACTCGGCGGCGTGCTGACCGGCGAGCACGGCGTCGGCGTCGAGAAGCGCGACCTGATGCCGGAGATGTTCTCGGAGATCGATCTCAACCAGCAGCAGCGGCTGAAATGCGCGTTCGACGCGCAGGGCCTGCTCAATCCCGGCAAGGTGTTTCCGACCCTGCACCGCTGCGCCGAGCTCGGCCGCATGCACGTGCATGGCGGCAAGCTGGCGTTCCCTGACATTCCCCGGTTTTGAGCAGGCACGCGTGGACACCCTGAGAATACGTGACGCCAAGGACGTCGAGGACGCGGTGCGGGCGGCGATTGCCGGCGACCAGCCGCTGGAAATCATCGGCCATGGCAGCAAGCGGCTGATCGGCCAGCCGATGGCGACCAATGCGCTGCTCGACCTGTCGGCGCTGAATGCGGTCGCGGCCTACGAGCCCAATGAGCTGATCATCACCGTGCAGGCGGGCGCCCCGCTGGCCGACGTGTTGTCCCTGATCGACTCCAAGAATCAGCAATTTGCGTTCGAGCCGATCGATACTTCGGCGCTGCTAGGTACGCCCGATACCGGAACCATCGGCGGCATGATCGGCGCGGGCCTCGCCGGTCCGCGCCGCATCCGGGCGGGCGGCGCGCGGGACCATCTGCTGGGTGCGCACGCGGTGTCCGGTTTCGGCGACAGTTTCAAGGCCGGCGGCAAGGTGGTGAAGAACGTCACCGGCTACGACCTCTGCAAATTGCTGGCGGGCTCATGGGGCACGCTCGCGGTCATGACGGAAGTAACCATGAAGGTGATGCCGCGGCCCGAAAGCGAACGCACGCTGGTGCTGCACGGGCTCGACGATGTCACCGCGAACCGGGCGATGACGGCGGCGCTGGGCTCGCCATTCGACGTATCGGGGGCGGCGCATCTGCCTGCATCGGCGTTTCGCGCTGATATCAGCGGGCTGGGCGACATGGGATCGCAGGCACTCACTTTGCTCAGGCTGGAGGGCATCACGGCCTCGGCGGCACATCGCGCGGCGGCGCTGGCCGCGTCGCTGACGCCGTTTGGTGCCGCCGAAATTCTCGAGGATGCCGCCTCGGCGACGATCTGGAGCTCGATTCGCGATGTCAAACCGTTCGCGGCCGACGGCGCGCTGGGCGCCTGGCCGGTGTGGCGGATCGTCTGTCCGCCGGCGACAGGCGGGGCGCTCGGCCAGGCGCTGTCGCGCGACACCGGCGGCGACGTGGTCTACGACTGGGGCGGCGGCCTGATCTGGGCGGCGCTGCCGCCGAAACCGGACGCGCAGGCGGCGCTGGTGCGTGCGCGCGTCAACGCCGCCGGCGGCCATGCCACCTTGATCCGGGCGTCCGAGCAGGTCAGGCGCACCATCGACGTGTTCCATCCGCAGCAGGACGGCCTTGCGCGCCTGAGCGAACGCGTCCGCCACAGCTTCGATCCGAAGAACATCCTCAACCGCGGCCGGATGACCAGGGGAGCCGCGACATGAAAACCGAATTCAGCCTGGCGCAGCTCGCCGACCCCGATATCGCGGAAGCCGACAAGATCCTGCGCGCGTGTGTGCACTGCGGTTTCTGCACCGCGACGTGCCCGACCTACGTGCTGCTCGGCGACGAACTCGATAGCCCGCGCGGGCGGATCTACCTCATCAAGGAGATGCTGGAAAAGAACCGGCCGCCGACCAGGGAAGTGGTCAAGCACATCGACCGCTGCCTCTCCTGCCTCGCCTGCATGACCACCTGCCCGTCGGGGGTGCACTACATGCATCTGGTCGATCAGGCGCGGGTGAGGATCGAAAGGGACTACACCCGGCCGCTGACCGAGCGGGCGCTGCGGGCGGTGCTCGCCTTTGTGCTGCCGCGGCCGCAACTGTTTCGCTGGAGCATGATTCTGGCGCGGCTCGGCCGGCCCCTCGGCGCCTTGTTGCCGACTCCGGGGACGGCCGCGGCGTCGCCGGGTTTGTTGCGGCGAATCAAGGCGATGCTGGCGCTGGCGCCCGGACGCCTGCCGCCCTCCGGGCCGGCCCCAGGCAGCGTCTTCCCGGCGATCGGCGAGCGGCGCGGGCGGGTCGCGCTGCTGCAGGGCTGCGCCCAGCAGGTGCTCGCGCCGCGCATTAATCAGGCCGCCATCAATCTGCTGACGCGGCACGGCATCGAGGTGGTGCTGGTCAAGAACGAGCAATGCTGCGGCGCGCTGACCCATCATCTCGGACGCGACACCGATGCGCTGGCGCGCGCCCGTGCCAACATCGGCGTATGGCTCGGGGAGGCCGGACGGGACGGTCTCGATGCCATCCTGGTGACGGCCTCGGGCTGCGGCGCGGTGATCAAGGACTATGGCTTCATGCTGCGCGAGGACCGCGATTTCGCCGGCCCCGCCGCCACGGTTTCCGCGCTGACAAAGGACATCACCGAATACGTCAGCGGCATCGAACTGCAGCCATCGCTACAGCAGCGCGATATCACCGTCGCCTATCACTCCGCTTGTTCGCTGCAGCACGGACAGAAAATCACGCAGGCTCCGAAAGAATTGCTTTCCAAGAACGGATTCGTGGTGAAAGATGTGCCCGAGAGCCATTTGTGTTGCGGTTCGGCGGGGACTTACAACATTCTCCAGCCCGACATTGCCGGCAGATTGCGCGATCGCAAGGTCGCCAATATTGCGACAGTGAAGCCGGACATGATTGCCGCGGGCAATATTGGATGCATGGTTCAGATTGCCGGCGGTACGTCAGTTCCTGTGGTGCACACGATTGAGCTTCTCGATTGGGCTACAGGCGGTCCCCGGCCAGGATCGAACTGAATCGATTGGCCCCGTGCGGAAGCGGACGACTTGAAACACCTGATAGACATTTGGTCGCGGCAACAGGAGGTTCACGATGGCTAAAGGGAAGAAGAGCAAGGGCAAGAAGGCTAAAAAAGCCAAGAAGAGTCTTGTGACGGCGAAGAAGAAATCAGCCAAGAAATCATCCAGGAAAACCGCGAAGAAAGCAGCCAAGAAATCTTCGAAGAAGTCGGCGAAGAAGGCAAAGAAGTCCGCGAAGAAAGCCGCCAAGAAATCTGCACCGAAAAAATCCGGCAAGAAGTCGGCGAAGAAAGCCAGTGCCAAAAAGAGCCCGGCCAGGAAGGCGGCTCCCAAGCCTGCGGCTACCAAGCCCGCAGCTACCAAGTCCGCAGCTCCCAAACGCGCACGCAAGCCTGTCGCGCCCAAACCTGTCGCGCCCAGCTCCGAGACGGCCATGACTCCGGAACCGATGGCGGCGGCACCTGCGGCACCGAGCTGGGCCTCTCCGAGCCCCGCGGCCTCCAGTCCGACGCCGTCCTGGGAGCAATCGCCCTCGAGCGGAGATGACGACACGCGTATCGAGTAAAGAGCGCAGTAGACAGCGAATGGTGTTTCAAAGGCCGCAGCGTCCGCTGCGGCCTTTTTGCTGCGTTTGGGGCGAACGACAGGGACGGACGACTCCAGCTCTCCGATTCGCGGCGGCTTATTGGGGGGCGTTCCGCAATTCCCCGGGGGCCATCGGTCCGCCAATGTGCCTCAACCGACACGGGAAAGCGCAAAGGCCCGCAATAATTGTTGTCGGAATACAACACCCACTGACAAGAATTCCTTGAAACCGTCATAACGCCTAAAAAGGCGGCAGATGCTTGTCTTTTTTGCTTCACGCAACCGGTGACGCGTTCCAGATTGCAGTCAGGTTAAGGAATTTGGTTGCAGTCGGTTACCGCTCGTCCCTGGGGGCCCCGGAGCCGGACTGTCTTGAAGGTGATGGGGATCGTCATGAAGAAGTTGGTTTTGTTAGCAACGGCGCTGGCAATGGTATCCGGTTCGGCTGTCGCGGCGGACATGCGTGTCAAGGCCTACAAGGCCCCGCCGCCGGTGGCGTTCGATCCCTGGGATATCGCCTTCGGCAGCGCGATCACCAACGACTACGTCTTCCGCGGCATCAGTCAGTCCAACCACAAGCCCTCTGTCAGCGCCTATTTCGAACCGCGCTACAACGTCACCAAGGACTTCCAGCTCTATGTCGGCTTGGCTGCTGCAAGCATCGCGTTTGCCAACCGGGCCGCTGCCGAAGTTGACGCTTACGGCGGTGCCCGCGCGACGTTTGGTGCTTTCGCCGTCGACGTCGGAGCCTGGGGCTACCTCTATCCGGGCGGAACCTGCCACTACGGCGCTGCCACCGACACGGCCGGAGTCCCGCTCAGCGCCGAATGCCAAGCCAATGCGCTGCTCAACGGCAACGTCATGAAGAAGGACGTCAGCTTCTTCGAGGTCTACGGCAAGGTGAACTACACCTTCAGCGACTACTTCTCGATGGGCGGCAACGTTTATTATTCGCCGAACTTCCTGAATACCGGCGCCGAAGGCACCTACGCTTCGATCGTCGGCAAGGCGATCGCGCCGAGCACCTGGTTCGGCAGCAGCGGTCTTGGCATGTATGTGTCGGGTGAGTTCGGTCGCCAGTGGTTGGGCACGTCGGACTCGTTCTACGGCGTTCCTGCCTTCCCGAATGGCATCGACTACGCCGACTACAACACCTGGAATATCGGCATTGGCTTCACCTACAAGGTGTTCACGCTGGATATTCGCTACTCTGACACCGACCTGTCGCAGGGTGATTGTAACGCCTTCACCAGCGACCATACCGCGACGTTCAACGGCAGCTTCACGCCGATTAATCCAAGTGGCGTCGGCTCCAAGTGGTGCGGCGCGGCCGGCATTGTCAAGCTCTCGGCTGACCTGACCGCGATGGCCAACCTGAAGTAAGTCATCCTCTCAACAGCTTGGGGGCGGCAGAGCAATCTGCCGCCCCTTTTGTTTTGGGACGCGGATGACGCGGGCTGCAGGCGGCAAGCGATGCGTTCCGCGGTAACGACTACCCCCAGCGCTCTCGCGGAAGCTGTTGCCGGGTTTGGGTGCCGTCGCTACCGGCGCGCGTCAGCGCCGGAACCCGGCAGCACCGTCCAACGCCTGTCGTTATGACGGCCTGGCGTTTTCGCCGCCTTCCCTTAGCGCAAATTCAGCGCCGTCGCGGGCCAGCACGACATTGCGTTGGTGGAAGGCGTCGAGCGTCGAACGGTGGCCGATCGAAACCAGCGTGGTGGCCGGCAGTTTCTCCCGCAGCAAACTATACAGCGCCGCCTCGGAAGGCTCATCCAGCGAGGCCGTTGCTTCGTCGAGGAACAGGTATTGCGGCGCATGCAACAGCGCGCGCACGAGCCCGAGGCGCTGTTGCTCGCCGAGCGATAGCGTCCGGTTCCAGTGACCGTGTTCGTCGAGCTGGGACGCCAGCCGGGGCAATCCCACCGCTTCGAGCGCCTGGCTGATCTGAGCGGCCGCGAACGAGCCTTCCTTGCCGGGATACTCGACCGCCCCGCGCAGCGATCCGGTGGGAAAATAGGGGCGCTGCGGCAGCATCATCAAGGTTGCCCGCGGCGGAACGGCGATCGAGCCCTCCCCGAACGGCCAGATGCCGGCAATAGCCCGGAACAGCGTCGACTTGCCCGAACCGGAAGGCCCGGTGACCAGCGTGCGCTCGTCCTTGCGCAGACTGAATCCGTCCACGGTCACCAGCGGCCTTCCGTTCGGCAGTTGAACGGTCAGCCCCTTGAGATCGATGGCGCCGTCGCCGGCCGCCGGGACGACATGAATCCTGTCATCGCGGGTCGCAAGTTGCCTTGCCGCCGATATCCCCGCCTCGAATCCGTCGAGCCGATTCACCACCGCCTGCCACTCCGCGAGTTGGCGATAGATGGTAATGAAGAACGACAGCGCGCCCTGGACGCTGGAGAAGGCCGATGCCGTCTGCATCATGCCGCCAAGCGAGATCTTCTTTGCAAAATAGGCCGGCGCCACCAGGATGTAGGGAAAGATCACCGAAGCCTGCGAATAGCTGGCGGTGAAGGCTGTCACTTTCTTGGTGCGGGACATGATGGCGAGCCAGTTCTCGACCACGCGTCCGAACCGGACCAGCAGACGTTCGCGCTCGGCCTCGTTTCCCTGCAGCAGTGCGATCTGTTCGGAGTTTTCCCGGACCCGCACCAGGTTGAAACGAAAGTCCGCCTCGTATTGCTGCTGCCGGAAATCGATCCCGACCAGCGGCCACCCGATCAGATGGGTCAGCACGGTGCCGAGAACCGAATAGATCAACGCGGCCCAGACCAGGTAGCCGGGAATCGCAAAATCCCGCCCGAACAGGTGCAGCGGCGCGGCGTTGGAAAGTCCCCACAGGATCGTGACAAACGAGGCCAGCGTGACGATCGAACTCAACAGGCCAACCCCGATGTTGAGGGTTCGATCGACGAACAGCTTGACGTCGTCGGTCAAGCGCTGGTCGGGGTTGTCGGCGGCGTCGCCCTGAAGCTGCATCCGGTAATGGTTGGACTGATCCAGCCATTCGCCGAGATAGTGTTTGGTCATCCACTGCCGCCAGCGGATCTGCAGCCATTGATTGAGGTAGAGCTGGTAGACCGCGATCAGGATGAAGAAGGCGGCAACCACGCAGAAATAGATGGTCTCGGAAGCGAACGCGTCCCAGTTATACTCCTGCAGCGCGTTGTAGAAGCGGGCGTTCCATTGATTGATCAGGACCGTCACGCCGACGATGGCAAGCTCGGCGGCGATCACCGCCGCCAGCAGCGCGCGGCCGGCCCATCTGTCCTCGGAACGGAAATAGGGAGCCGCGATCCGCCATACGGTCGCGAGCGTTGAGCCGATATTTTTCACAGATTAACGTCTCCGGGGAATGGCCCCAAGGGCCTGAGAAACGACAGGATCGGGTTTGTTAGACTAAAGTCTCATGGCTCAGCCTGTCGCGGTCAACCTTAGCATGGGTGTCGCGGCAAGGGGGCCGTGCCGCCCGGACTTCGCGCGGTTGTGAGCGGATCCTGATTTGGGCGTTGCTGCGCCGATCGGCGCCCGATCTGGCCAAGGTCGTGCGCATTCATTAGAACGACGCTGGCTTTGTGTGCAGCGACATTTCGAGAGGCCTCATGATTTCAGGAACCAGGTTTTTGATGCCGGCCGCCGCATTGGTCATGATCGCGGCGGCCTTCAATCCCGGCCTGGCCCGCGCCGATGACGGCTTTCCGTTCGGGCTCGAGATGATGCTCGACGTGGCCAGTCAGCCCGGATCGAAGCGGATTCCGTCGCTGGAAATCGGCGATGCCGGCGAGGTGATCCTCGAACTGTGGTGCAAGGCCGGCAAGGGCCAGTTTTCGGTGGCGGGCAACACGGTGATTTTCGTCGCGGGACCGTTGCAGGACCGCGGCTGCCCGCCGGCACGGGCGCAAGCCGACGATGAACTGGTCGCGGCCCTTGGCGAGGTCGCGACCTGGAAGCGGCAGGGCGATCTTGTCTCGCTGGTCGGACCAAGGACGCTGCGCTTCCGCATCAATACGAACTGAGATGCTCTTCGCTCCCCCCTCCACGCGCTCTTGCGCGTGGCGGGGAGGGGGAAGAAATGCGCTCTCCTAACCCTCGCTCAGGATCATGTCGGCGCAGGCGCCGCCGGCCTGCACCACGCCGCTATAGCCGCCGAAGCCGGCATAGGCCGACGCCAGATAGAGACCCGGAACCGCCGTGCGCGGCGAGCGGTCCACGGCTTGCCCGATCGATCGCGGCGGCGTCGGCGCAAAGCCATAGACCGCACCGTCAGGCGCATTGAGATACTGCCTCACCGACAATGCGGTGTTGAACGATGACGCGACCACGGCCTGGCCAAGGCCGGGATAGAGCGAATCCAGATGGCGAACGATCGCGTCCTGCCAGCGCCCGCGCTTTTCGCGGTAGGCGTCCATGTCCGAACTGTTCCAGTTCGACAGCAAATCGGGTCCGTAGACCGAGAGCACGTAAGGCGGCGAGGGGATCCCGGAATCGATCGCGGCGAAGTCGACCAGCGACATCGGCGGCATTCGTTCCCCGGGTTCGTCGGCCATCAGCCTGGCGCCTTGCGGAAAATCGGACAACCGCCGCAGCTGGCGCGGCAGCAATTGCGTGGAATAGGCCGATACGCCGAATTCGCGCGGCGGCCGGCTAAGGCCGAGCGTCATGGCGAAGAGCGAAATCGATGGCGCGCGGCTGGCGTAACTTGCCTGCAGCCGGTCCGCCGCGGCTTGCGGCATCAAGGCTGCGAGTGCGCCGGGCGCGGCGTTGCCGATCACGCGGGCGCATTCCACGGTCCGGCTGTCGCTGCCGTCCTTGGCGGCGTGCGTGACGGCGCCGGCGCGGCCGTCGGCGTCAAGCGCGATGCCGGTCGCGACGCGGCGCAGCAGCACCTCGCCGCCGGCGGCGCGGATGGCGCGGGCCAGCGCGCTCGACAGCCGCTGCGATCCGCCCTGCACGAAGCGTCCGCCGCTTTGCAGGTAGCTGCCCTGCGCCATCGCGAAATGCATCCACCACAGCGTCGCGGGGTCGTCGTGAAAATAGGAAAGATTGGCGGCGAGCGCGCATTTGACGGCTTCGTCGTCGCCGAACACCGCGTCGAGCTTTTGCGACAGCGACAGCGGCCAGTCGGGCGAATGCATCAAGATTGAGTTTTCCTGGCCGTCCTGCGCGAGCGAGCCTGCGGCTGAGGCGATGTGCGCCATCTCGTCGAGTAGCTGGTGGATCCCGGCGCGCGCCCGCGGAAAACGCTCCGACAGCGCCTGCCGCGCCGCGTCGAAACGATCCGGCATCACGAACGGCGCCTCGAGCGGGCCGCCGCGCGCCTCGTACAGGGAGCCCGCCGGAATCCACCTGACCGCATCGAGTACGCCCGCGCGCGTCAGCGCATCGTGCTTGGGATCGCCGGGGTGGTTGGGGTCGCTGGTTTCCTGCAGCGAGCCTTCGATGAACAGGTCGCCGGACTTGTAGCTCGACGCGGCGCCCCCGACCGAGTTGCTGCGCTCGATGACCAGCACCTTGCGTCCGGCGCGCGCCAGCATCGCTCCGGCCATCAAGCCCCCAAGGCCGGCGCCGATCACCACTACGTCCCAGCGCGCCATCAATTCCCTGAGGCTTCTCGTGCGAATATCGACCGTTCTTTGCCGCTGCGGCGCGGCATGTCAAATGCACGAATGCATGGACAGGGTGCGTTTGCGACGCTCTCCCGGGGATCCGCAAGAACCGTTCTATTTCCAGGCGTTCCTGTCGCCGTCCCAGCGCTGCCCCTTGAATTCCCTGGCCAGCGCATCGACCGAGCCGTTGTCGTCCCTCAACTCGCCTTCCTCGTCGAGGCTGGACTCCTCCGCCAGATGGAGCTTGGGGCCGGACGTTTCGTCCGCCGTCGAAATAGCGGGGCTGCCGATCCACAGCATCAGCCGGTCGGTCGTACCGGGTTTGTCGGGCGAGACCATCGCGATGATTTCGACGGTCTCGGTAAGGCCGAGTGCCGGGAATATCTGGCTCGGCCGCTTCAACGTCACCTTCAGCTTGCCGGTATTGGCGTCCCACGCCGACGCCGAAACTTTCGCCGCCAGCGTCCTGGCCAGCACGCCGGAAATCGCCGCCGCCAGCTTCTCCCGATTGAGCTTGTCGCCATCGCGCCAGTCGGCGGCACTGAAACGGATCGTGCGGTCCATCTCCACGATGCCGCTGGTCCAGCCGGCGGCGACCACGCCGGGCGACGATTTGGCTTTGGCAACCAGCGCGGCTGACCGCTCCGGATCCGTATTGATATGGATGGTCTGATGGCCGGCGCGCATCGCGTCGCAGGAGACGCTGAGGCTGCTCAGCAAAACCTCGAGGTCCTGCCCCTTCAGGCCTTTCAGGAAATCCGGCGTCGCGTCCAGCTTGACCCGCACGCCAATCGATTCCGGCGACACTTCGGTGAAATCCTTCGGGCTCTCCGTGATGCCGTCGTCGGTGGTCTGGTTCTCCTGGTATTCCCTTTCGCTGAGATCGGAATTATCAGTCGATGTCACTTCCGTCACGGCCTGACCGATGCTGATCTGCCCGCGGAATTCGAAGCTGTCGCCGGTCGGCTTGCGCACCAGCCGGATCGTGACCGGCGATTTGTCGCCGAGGCTCTGGGTGGTGCCGGTCAGGGTCTGGCCGTTGACGGCGAGGGTGGCGACGAAGCGGTCCTTGCGGTCGCTTCCCTTGTCGACGGGGTAGCAGACGTCGAGCACCGCCGCGGTGACCGTATTGCCCTGGCGGGTTTCCTTGAGCACGACGTCGGCATGGCCGTCCATCAGGCCGTCGATCGCGGTGAAATACCTGATCTCGGCGGCACCAGCTGCCGCCTTGGCCGGCAGCTTGGCCTGGGCCAAAGCGAAATCCGGCGAAACCGTCATCAGACCGGCCAGGCAGAATAAAAGTGCGCGCATTGAACGTTCCCCGGGGATCCAGAATCGGGCGTTACCGTAGAGCTTTTTTGCCAAAAAAGAAGGCCGCCCGGAGGCGGCCTTCGTCGATCGAACAGGTCGGGAGCGGACGGCTTTAGAAACCCATGCCGCCCATACCACCCATGCCGCCGCCACCGCCGCCGGGCATCGGCGGCGCCGGTTCCTTCGGCAGTTCGGCGACCATGGCTTCGGTCGTCACCAGCAGCGCGGCAACCGAGGAAGCGTCCTGCAATGCAGTGCGCACCACCTTGGCGGGGTCGATGATGCCGGCGGCGACCATGTCGACATATTCCTCGGTCTGCGCATTGAAGCCGAACGTCTCCGACTTGTTTTCGAGGATCTTGCCGACCACGATGGAGCCTTCGACGCCGGCGTTTTCGGCGATCTGGCGCACCGGGGCTTCCAGCGCCTTCAGCACGATATTGATACCGGCCTGCACGTCGGAATTTTCGTTGTGGATCCGGCCGACCGCCTTCTTGGCGCGCAGCAGCGCCACGCCGCCGCCCGGCACGATGCCTTCCTGCACGGCAGCCCGGGTCGCGTTGAGGGCGTCCTCGACGCGGTCCTTCTTCTCCTTGACCTCGATCTCGGTGGCGCCGCCGACGCGGATTACCGCGACGCCGCCGGCGAGTTTCGCAAGACGCTCCTGCAGCTTCTCGCGGTCGTATTCCGAGGTGGTCTCCTCGATCTGCGCCTTGATCTGGCCGACGCGCGCCTCGATGTCCTTCTTCTGGCCGGCGCCCTTGACGATCGTGGTGTTTTCCTTGTCGATCACCACCTTGCCCGCGCGTCCCAGCATGTTGACGGTCACG
>JAUXWH010000276.1 GCA_030681365.1 Bradyrhizobium sp. | reverse complement strand
ATGAGCATACAGGTTCAGCGGAAACACTCCGGCCTTCCCTGCGCAATGGCTTTACGGCTTATCTCGCGCTCACCCCGGAGTAGCGGGCTGTCTAGTCTCCGTCGCCTGGCGGAAACCGGCGCCTCGGCCCGGTCGGGCTTTCAGCACCTCCGCAAGACTTGACGCCAGCGTCGAGGCGTCGGGTCCACACGATTTTGCCGTACGCAACAGCGTCGTTCGTCGACACGCCGCTCGATCGCTCACGGAGTTGATCCCGCCCTGCGACCACCTGCGCGCCCGACGCAGCCGCGTCCATCGCATCCCATGCCCAACGTTCGCGACGATCATGATACGCCCCTCTGAGAGGGCCGGGACGGGATGGATATAGATTCGATTTGGGTCAGTCGTGAAGGGAAATATTTCGGAAAAACAGAAATAAATAACTTGACCGGAAAATCAAGCCCACCCTGGTGATTTGCCCGTCAGGTAGTCACACAGCGCGTCATCGCGGCCACCTTTATGATCGATGGCTTTCCGCGTAGGTTCGCTGTCTGATCGACAGGAAGGGCAATCCCATGGAACTGAAACTCCATCATGTGAACTATTCGACCAAGGACGTTGGCGCGGTCGCTGAATTTTACCGGTCGCTGTTCAACATGAAGCCGGTCCCGAGCTACAAGGATGCGCGGATCACGTCGGAGGGTTACGCGGGCAAGGTGGAGTTTCTCACCGATGGCACGACCGAGTTTCACATCTCGCCGCAGGATCTCGGCGTCGCATTCCGGACCAGGCAGAGTCTCAATCCGCTCGATCGCGGCCATATCGCTTTTCGCACCGATGATATCGAGGCGTTCAAGGCCATGCTGAGGGAGAAGAATGTTCAATTCGCCGACTACGGCGTGTGGGCCGTCGCCGGCTGGTATCAGATCTTCCTGCAGGACCCTGACGGCACCATCGTCGAAGTGCACCAGACCGATTACAAGGCGCCCGGCGCATAGCCGCAATTGTTGATCGCCATTTCGAGACCGCGGAGCGGGATCGCTTCCGGCTTGGTCGCCCCCTTCACTGGAGTACCACGATGCGCATCGGCTGCCTCGGCCTCGGCAACATGGGTCAACCCATGGCGGGCAAGCTGCTCGACGGCGGGCACGAATTATGGGTCTGCGATGTCCGCGAGGAAGCCATGCTGCCGCTGCTCGAGCGTCAGGCGCGGCGGACAACCTCGCCAAGGGAACTGGCTGACGCTTGCGACACGGTGATCGTCTCGCTGCCGACGCTGGAAATCTTTCGGCATGCGCTGTCCGGGCCCGACGGCTTGCTCGCCGGGAAGGAACTGAAGACGCTGGTCAACACCTGCACGGTCGGCGTGTCCTTCATCCGCGAGATCGAGACGGCATGCGCAGCCGCCGGCGTCACCGTCATCGATGTCCCGATCAGCGGCGGCGTCGCCGGAGCCAAAGCCGGAACGCTGGCCATGATGGTATCAGGCGATCCGGCGAGAGTTGCCGGCCTGATGCCGGTGTTCCAGCAATGGGGCCAAACGATCGTCGTTGCCGGTGACAGGCCGGGAGCCGCGCAGGTCATGAAGCTCACCAACAACATGCTTTGTGCCGTAGCACTGGTCGCCACGTCCGAGGCCATGACCATGTCGGGCAAGGCCGGCATTCCCGACGACGCCATGCTGCAAATCCTCAACAATGGCACCGGCCGCAATTTCGCGACGACGCACATCTTCCCCGACGCCGTGCTGCCGCGCAGCTTCGACTTCGGCGCGACCATCGAGATCCTGATGAAGGATGTCGATCTCGCCATCGAACAGGGCGAGGAACTCGGCGTTCCCATGTGGGTGAGCCAGGCGGTGCGGCTTGTCCTGAAGCACGGGGTGTTTCAGGGCCGCGCCCAGCAGGACATGTCGCGAATCGTCGAGATCATCGAGGACGGGACGCGGAAGTAGAATGGGGTGGCGCGTCAGGCCGCCGACAGCCGCACCTGAAACTTGCTGCCGGTGGCCTCGGCGTAGCGCAGCAGTGTCTTGGTGCTCGGAAGCGAGTGACCATTTTCAAGCCGGGCGATGGTGGATTGGCTGGTGCCCATCCGTTCCGCGAGTTCGGCTTGGGACAGGCCCGCGCGCAGCCTGGCCCGGAGCAGTTCGGCGGCAATCTCGAACTCCGGAGCGAGTGCGTCATACTCGGCCTTGACCTTGGGGTTGGCGAGCAGGCGGGCTTTCAGCTTTTCGAACTGGATCGTCATGTGATGTCCTTTGCGCGCCGGAGCGCGAGTTCGATTTCGGCACGCGGCGTCTTTTGCGTCTTCTTGGCGAATGCCCTGACCACAACGACCCTGCGGCCGATCGCCGTGACATAGAGCGCGCGGGCAATTCCATCGCGGCCGGTGAGCCGCAACTCCCACAGCTTGCCTTCAAGGTGCTTCACATGCGGCTCAGTCAGGCTTTGCAGCCCGGCTGACGCAATGCGCTCGGCAAGCCGAAGAAATCGCGCCTGCATGTCGGCCGGCAGCGCGGCGATCTCTGCGGCGACGGTTTCGTCGAGGATTTCGACTCGCCAGGGCACGGCCGCTTATATCTCAATTTTGAGATATGGAAAAGAGGTAAGTGCGTAGGATAGGGTTAAAGTTCTGCGGAACCCATCACCTCTATAAAATGCTGACGTTGGCAACGTCGGGTGGTTTAACCGAAGGCGCACCTCGCCTCACTTGGTCGGCGAACGGCGGAACAAGGTGCTTTCGATTTGATCGACGAGTAATTGTTTCTGGGACCGAACCTCGAATTCCCGCAACGCGGCTCGGAATTCCGGAGGCAGGTTGTGGTGGCGCTGATCGTACGAGTCGTTCATTGATCGGCTATACCGGCATCAACTCACAGGCATAACTTCTCTCTTATCATCCCTTCCCTCCTTGCACAGTCAATTTGGCCGCCGACATCAGCGCACTTTCCTGGCGCGTAGTGCGACGGCGGCGGTGACGGGCATGAGCCGCGCCGAACCTAGGCGTTAAGCCCTCAGTTCGCCTTTGGCGCTTCCGCCGGCGCACCTGCCGCCGGCGCCGTCGCATCCGGTGCCGCGGCGGGCCGCCCTCCCGTAATCCGCTCCAGCACCGATCTCACCGCATCGCGCGTCTTGCGGTCCTTGACCGCGTCGAGCAAAGGCGCGGCACCCGGCGAGCGGCGGAGCAGGCTTTCCGGATCCGGAAAGATCAGGGGATCGTCCCACGGGCCCTGCACCACGAACGGCAGTTCGAAGGCTGCTGCGGCGTTTGGCGCCGAGACCAGGCTGGCGATGCCCTTCATGTCGTATTCGCGCATCGGCACCGAGGCGGTGCCGGTCAGGGTCAGGCGGGCCGCCGGGCCTTCGAGCCGGATGTCCTCGGCGGTGGCGATGCCGTCGCTGAACTTCAGCGCGATGGTCAGGGTGTCGTAGGGCGTCGAGCCGGCGCGGAAATTGCCGGCGCCCGACAGCGGCCGGCGCTCCAGCCGCTTCAACAGCTGCTCGGCATTGAAGCCGGCGATGGCGCCGTCATGGCCGGTGAGGGTGGCGCTGCCGTCGAGCGACTGGGCGAGGCCGAAGGGGCTGGCGCCGGAGGCGACCAGCGAAACGTTGAGATTGCCGCGGCCGGACAGCTTCGTGACGCCGAACAACTCGCTGGCGCAGGCCTGCAGGTCGACGTCGGTGAACTGGAACTGGGCCTTGATGTCGGCGACGGAGTCGGAGCGCGCGATACCGAACGAGCCCCTGGCGATGCCGCCATACATCTGCGCCTCGCCGACGCTGAGCGCCAGCGCGCCGCTGCGCAGATTGGCGCCGAACGCGGTGCGGCCGAGTTTCGTCGAACCCACCGTCACCCTGGCCGCCGACAGCCGCATGTCGAGGTCGGTGGAGGACAGTTCGTTCAGGTCGAACAGCTGCCGGTTCCAGTCGCGCGCGCCGGAGGCGAGCAGCCGGAAGGTGGAGATGTAGGGGGTGAAGTCGAGATTGCCCGCGGCCAGCGTCGCCTGCAGCGTCTGGCGGCCGTTATTGGCGTAGGTCATGACGCCCTCGGCGACATTGCCGTCGAGTTCGACATTGACGTTGGTCAGCGCGATCGAGGGGCCGACCACATTGGCGCGCGCCTTCAGCGCGAAGCGGCCGAACCCGCCGGTGCCCGGCGGCGGCTGGCCGGCCCAGCGCATGGCGTTGCGCAGACTGGGGCTGTCGACCGTGACCGTGCCTTCCATCATCAGGCTGGTGCGGTTGGCGACGGTGCCGTCGAACGCCAGCTTCAAAGGCGGGCTGGCGAGCCGCGCCTTCAGGCCGGAGCGGTCGCCGGAAAGCGCGGCGACGAAGTCGCTGGCGCTGATCGAGCCGTCGACCCGTTCGCCGCGCCAGTCGAATTGCCCAGTGGCTGCGAAGGAACGCGAAATCGACGGCCACGCCAGCGACAGGTCGATGTCGCCGATCGTCTCGGCCACGCGATTGTCGGCATCCCGGTAGGTGAGCAGGCCGTCCTGGATTCGGATTTCCGAGAACGACAACTGGTTCTCGGCGCCGGGCTGCATGGCGCGCGCGATGGTATCGATGAACGGCGTCCAGTTGCTGCCGCCATCGCCGTCGCGGACGACGCGGATGTGCGGGCGCAGCATCATGACGTCGGATATCTCGAATCGTCGCAGCAGCAGCGGCAGCAGGCGCAGATTGGCGGTCAGCACGTCGACGGCGAGCGCGGGGTCGGCGGTCGCCCCGCCCTTCAGGCCGACGTCATGAAACGAGACGTAGCTGCCGGGAAAGACCGAGACGTCGATACGGCCGTTGACGACCAGGTCGAGGCCGGTGACGGCGCGGATCTGGGCCTCCACCGCATGACGCAGGGCGTCGCGGTTGAGAAACCAGGAGGTCCCGATCAGGCCGATCAGCGCCACGCCGAAAAATGCCGCAACCGGCATGCCGAGGCGCTTCATTCCCTGGGCCATCGTCAATGACATATCCAAGTCTGGTTGAATTCAAGTGGTCAGGTTGATGTGGCTTGATGTCGCCGGGCCGCTGTCGAATTCCCCGAAGCGGCAGGCTAACCCCTGCAACCTGATAGGTTTTCTTGACGCTTTCAAGGCCGCTTCTTCCCTCTCCCGCTTGCGGGGGAGGGTGCCGAGCGCAGCGAGGCGGGTGGGGGCTCTCTCCGCGAGTCCCGATGCCGCTCCCCCACCCCAACCCACCCCCGCAAGCGCGGGAGAGGGAGCGCACTTTCGACGCCGCTATAGCGCAATCCAGCCCCCCGCGCGCGCAAACCGCCCCGTCATTGACGCATTGCGAAGAATTCGCCTAATAATCCCAGCCAATGTGGCCGCCAGCGCCTTACTCCCATCAGGTCGTATTTTCATGAACAAGGTCTATCCGGACGCCAAATCGGCACTCGAGGGCATTTTGAGGGACGGCATGATGATCATGTCCGGCGGATTTGGCCTGTGCGGCATCGCCGAGACCCTGTCCGACGCGATCCGCGACTCCGGCGTCAAGAACCTGACCGTGGTTTCCAACAATGCCGGCGTCGACGGTATCGGATTGAGCCGGCTGCTCGAGACCCGGCAGATCAAGAAGATGATTTCGTCCTATGTCGGCGAGAACAAGCTGTTCGCCCAGCAGTACCTCGCCGGCGAACTGGAACTCGAATTCGCGCCGCAGGGCACGCTGGCCGAGCGCATCCGCGCCGGCGGCGCCGGCATTCCGGCCTTCTACACCAAGACCGGCGTCGGCACCCTGATCGCCGAAGGCAAGGAAGTGAAGGAATTCGACGGCGAGAAATACATTATGGAGCGCGGGCTGTTCGGCGACGTCGCCATCGTCCACGCCTGGAAGGGCGATACCGCGGGCAATCTGGTCTATCGCAAGACCGCGCGGAACTTCAATCCGATGATGGCGACGGCGGCGAAGATCACGGTGGCCGAGGTCGAGCACCTGGTGCCCGCCGGCGAAATTGATCCCGACCACATCCACACCCCCGGCGTCTTCGTCAAACGCATCATCGAAGTCGGCAATGCGAACAAGCGGATCGAGCAACGCACCACGCGCAAGCGTGACGCTGCCGCCGCCGCAACCTGAGAGGAAGTCTGATGGCCTGGACCCGCGAACAGATGGCTGCCCGCGCTGCCAAGGAATTGCGCGACGGCTTCTACGTCAACCTCGGCATCGGCATTCCGACGCTGGTGTCGAACTACATCCCCGACGGCGTCGACGTGGTGCTGCAGAGCGAGAACGGCATGCTCGGCATGGGGCCGTTTCCCTATGAGGGCGAGGAAGACCCCGATCTGATCAACGCCGGCAAGCAGACCGTCACCGAACTGCCGTCGACCAGCTATTTCTCGTCGGCGGATTCCTTCGGCATGGTGCGCGGCGGCCATATCGACCTGTCGATTCTCGGCGCCATGCAGGTGGCGCAGAACGGCGATCTCGCCAACTGGATGATTCCGGGCAAGATGGTCAAGGGCATGGGCGGCGCGATGGATCTGGTCGCCGGCGTCAAGCGCGTCGTGGTGGTGATGGAGCATTCCGCCAAGGACGGCCCGAAGCTGCTGAAGACCTGCAACCTGCCGCTGACCGGCGAGAAGGTGGTCGACATGGTGGTGACGGATCTTGCGGTCTTCACCATCGACAAGCACGGCAAGGACGGTATGGCGCTGATCGAGCTCGCCGACGGCGTCACGCTCGATGAGGTGAAGTCGAAGACCGAAGCCGAATTCCGCGTCGCTCTGAAGAACGCGTGAGCGATGCGCAGTTAATATATTCATCGTCGTCCCGGCCAAGCGAGCGTAGCGAGCGCTGAGCCGGGACCCATACGCCGCGGCCTCTCGTTAGAGCGCCGGAGTAGTAACCTTCATCAAACTACAGACGACCGGGGTTATGGGTCCCTGCGTTCGCAGGGACGACGAAAAATTTCTCCTTCAATGATCGACCGGCATACCCGGGCCCAGATGATAGCGGCTGGAAAAGAACACCAGCGGAAGGTTGTCGCAGTAATCGCAGTTCGATACTTCGGCGATGAACAAAGTGTGGTCGCTGACATCGACGGTGCGGATCAATTCGCAGGCGAAGAACGCGATGCAGCCGGACAGCCTCGGCAGGCCCTGCACGGTTTCGCAAGCTGGGAGAGCGTCGGCGGCCGGCCGGCCGGCGAAATGCCGCGACAGTTCCTTGCCGCCTTCCGGCAGCACGCTGACGCCGTAGCGGCCGGTCGCTGCAATCGCCTCATGCATCCGGCCGGGTTTCACCGAGACCAGCACGGTCGGCGGCGCCAGGCTGATGCTGACAAAACTGTTGGCGGTCATGCCGCAGACCTCGCCGCGCCGGTCCAGCGCGGTCAGCACCGCGACCCCGGTCACGAAGCGCGAGGCGGCCTGGCGGAAGGCGACCGGGTCGACCCGCCGCATCTGGTGCTCCTCACGCGCTCGCCCGCATCGGCTCGGCCGCCGGCGCCGATTTGGCCTCGATCCAGGCCTGGATCCGCGCCGCCGAGCAGACGCGGTCCCATTGATGGTCCGGATAGTTGAAGTTCTCGGTGAATTCGTCGGCCAGCGCCTGGTTCTGGCTCATGGTGCCGATCAGCATCCCCAGCGCCTCGGAGGGCGGCTGCAGCATGATGTTGGTCCAGCGCGCCGCCGCCAGCACGCGATCCTGCCGCCTCAGGTCCACCTTTTCGCAGAAGCGCGCATCCAGCACGTCTGACTTGACGATTTCCTCGCCGAGCACGAAGGCCGCATAGGAAGCGATGTTGGCGCCCTGTCCCATCATCGGATCGACCACCGAATGGACGTCGCCGAGCGCGATGGCGCATTTGCCGCCGTCGAACTGGACCACAGTGTTGCGGACGGTCGGCACCACGCCGCCCTGCAGCAGGTCGTTGGGCTGCGCGAGGTCGAAGCGCGCGGTATCGATGCGGTGGTAGGTGGTCGGATGATGCTTCTCGAGCTTGCCGAGCAGGACCTGCAGGAAATGCCTGCGATCGGCGTCATAGCTCAGCGTCGCCAGTTCCTCCATGTCGCCGCCGGGGACGTTCTCCATCAACAGCGCGGTGGCGACGCCGTCGAAACTGATGGTGGGGATCACGATCATCTCGCCGTGCCCGGGCGACACCGACAGCGTCACGTTCATCGGGTCCGGTTGGCGCACGCCGGTATAGAGGCCAACGCACAGCCGCCGCTGCGGCTGCGAATAGGGTGTGTGCTCCGGCCGGTAGCTGAACAGCTGGCCGAGCGGACCCTTGCCGGTGGCGACCACCAGGAGGTCGTAGCGGCCGACCATGGGAGCGATGTCGGCCTGTTCGATCTGGCGGTATTCGATCATGCCGCCGCGATCGAGAAAGTCCTGCATCAGCGCCGGCAGGTAGATCCGGTAGTCGATGGCGCGGCTCGGCCGCGAGAAGTCGCCGCGGAAGGAGAGCGGCTGCGGAAAATTGAAAAAATGGTCATGGTAGTAATAGTGCTGCTTCGGGTCGTTCCAGTGATTGACGCCGAGATAATCCTCGCGCGCGATCGTCACATGGTGGTGGGCGACCGTGTTGATGAGGCGGATGTCGCGGTACTCCTCTGGCCGCCGGTCGGTGATCAGCGTGGCGGCAATGCCGTGCTTCTGCAGATAAAGCGCCAGGTGCAGGCCGGCGATTCCGGCGCCGACGATTCCGATGTGGCGTCTCATAGGTGCCTCCCTTCGAGCGGTGCGGGAGTTTTGGTTTCCCCCTGCGATTTGCTGGTTGCAGCCTAGCCAGCAACTTGTCCGAAGAATACGGAATGGATAGGATATGATTTATTCCTGTTGGGAATGATCGGGATGGACCGTATCGACTGCCTGCGCGCCTTTGTCCGCTGCCTGGAGGGCGGCAGTTTCTCGGTCGCCGCCAGCGAACTCGGCATCGGCCAGCCGGCCGTGAGCAAGCGGATCGCGCTCCTGGAAAGCGAATTCGGCACCCAGCTGTTCTTCCGCACCACGCGCAAGCTCCGGCCCACCCCGGAAGGCCACCGCATCTACGATCTGGCGCGCCAGATCCTCGCGAGCTTCGATCTGGCGCGGGTCAGCGTCGAGGAAAATTCGCTGCGGCCGAGCGGGACGCTGCGGGTCAGCGTGCCCTCCTCGTTCGGCCGGCGCTATCTGATGCCCGTGATCGCCGAATATGTCCGCGCCTATCAGGGGGTTCGCCTCGACGTGCGTTTCAGCGAACGTTTCGTCAATCTGGTGGAGGAGGGCGTCGAACTGGCGCTGCGGATCGGAAAACTGGAGTCGAGCACGCTGGTCGCCCGGCGGCTCGGCACCGTGCAGCGCTATCTGGTCGCGACGCCGGGCTATCTAAGGGGGCGCGCGATGCCGCGGAGCCCTGAGGATCTCGACGCGCACCAGTGCATCATCTATTCGCGGCTGCCGTCCGCCGGCGAATGGATCTTCGAATCCGAGCACGGCCGCCACGTCGCTACGATCAACGGGCCGCTGCTGGTCGACGACGCCGATGCGATGCAGGAGGCCGTGATGCAGCATCTCGGCATCGCCATCCTGCCCGAATGGTGCGCGGTCGCCGGCCTTCGCGGCGGCCAGCTGCAGAATCTGTTGTCCGAGTTTTCGATCGCGGCGCTGCCGCTGCATGCGGTCTATCCCGAGACGCACTGGATGTCGCTGCGGGCACGAAGTTTTCTCGACCTGCTGATCAAGCGTTCCGCGCAATTCGCCACCCCGTAACGCGTGCCCGCGCTTACGCCGGCCCGCTCGGCATGTCCGAAAACCTCGTCAGCCACGCCACCGGGCCGATGCTGGCGGCGACGATCAGCAACGCCGCCAGCGCGCCGTCTTCAAAGCTGCCGCGGCTGGCGAACTGGTAGATCGAGGTCGCCAGCGTATCGACGTTGAGCGGCCGCAGCAGCAGCGTCGCCGGCAATTCCTTCAGGCAGTCCACGAACACGATGATGACCGCGCCCAGCATCGCCGGCCGCAGCAGCGGCAGATGGATCAGGCGCATCGTCGTCGCTTGCCCGGCGCCGGCGGCGCGCGCGCTGTCGTCATAGTCGCGCGGAATCCGTTCGAACCCGGCCTTGATCATCCCGGTCGGCACCGCGAGAAACCGGATCACATAGGCGATGACGACGGCCGCCCCCGAGCCGACCAGGATCAGGCCCGGCAATGAGCGCCCCAGCCATCCGGCCACCGCGTTCAGCCCGTTGTCGATCGCCAGCACCGGCGTCAGCAGGCCCAGCGCCAGCACCAGCCCGGGCAGCGCGTAGCCGGTCTGCGAGATGTTCATGGCGATGAACCGCACGGCATTGGGCCGCCAGCGCCAGGCCAGAATAGTCGCGAAACCGAGCCCGAGCGCGGTCAGCGTGGCGAGGGTTGCGAACGCAATCGAATTGAAGGCGTCGCGGCCCAGCGCGATGTCGAAATTCTCCAGCAGTCCGCGGCCGAAACTCTGCTGCAGCAGATACAGCAGCGGCACGATGAACCCGAGCAGCACAGGCAGGAGGCACGCGGCGAAGGCCGCGGCGCCCCTGATACCGCTCAGCCGGGTGCGCGGTGTCAGCCGCGGGCTCTCGGCGGAAAATTCCGCCGTGGTATTGCGGCGGCCGTAGCGCTCGATCGCGATCAGGCCGGCGACGATCGCCAGCATGAAGCAGGAAAGCTGGGCGGCGCCTGCGAGGCTGCCGCGGTTGAGCCAGGTGGTGAAGATCGACACCGTCAGGGTACGGACGCCGAGATACTCGCTGGCGCCGATGTCGTTCAGGGTTTCCAGCGACACCAGGGCTACGCCCACCGCCAGCGCCGGCCGTGCCATCGGCAGCGAGACGCGCCAGAACACGGTCCAGCGCCTGGCGCCGAGGGTTCTGGCGGCCTCTGCGAATTCGGCGCTCTGGAACTGGAACATGGTCCGCGCCGAAAGATAGACATAGGGATAGAGCACGAGGCCCATGACGACGATCGCGCCCGGCATCGAGCGCAGATTGGGCAGGACGCCGACCACGTCGTGCAGTGGAAACCAGATCGCCAGCGTGCGATGGACCAGGCCCAGCGGCTCGAACAGGTCGGCATAGACATAGGCGGCGAGATAGGTCGGTATCGCCAGCGGCAGCGGCATCAGCCACACCAGCATCGCCCGGCCGCGAAAATCATGCAGCGAGATCAGCCACGCGGTGCCGGCGCCGACCGACAGCGCCAGGGCGCCGACGCCGCCCAGCAGCAGGGCGGTATCGATCATCGCCCGCGGCAGCACGTAGGCCAGCAGATCCCGCCACACATCCGGCGCAGGACGCATCGCGAGCGCGACAATCGAGATCACGGGAGCGGCGACCAGGATCGCGGTCGCCGCCGCGACAGCCGCTGCGACCCGTCCCGTGGGCGTGGCGCGGTTCACGCGGGGTCGCGGATCACGCAAAAATGCGACCGCTTCCCCCTGCGGTGAGCCGAGAGGGAAGCGGGCTGCAGGCGTAAGAGCTCAATTGTCAAAACCGACCTTATCCACCAGCGTCGAGGCTGCTTTGCGGTTGGCGGCGATCTTCGATATCGGCAGCGAATCGGCGTTGAGCTTGCCGTAACCCGCGATGGTCGGATTGATGGCGACGCCGGCTCGAACAGGATATTCGTAGTTCTGGTCGGCATACATCCGCTGCGCCTTTTCGCCGACGAGCCATTCGATCAGCGTGACGGCGTTGGCGCGGTTGGGGGCGTGCTTGGCCAGAAGCACGCCGGAAAGATTGACGTGGGTGCCGCCGCCCACGAAGGTCGGCAGCACGACGCGGGTCGCTTCCGCCCACGGCTTCTTCTCGGGATCCTTGTTCATCATCAGCGCCCAGTAATAGGTGTTGCCGATGCCGATGTCGCATTTGCCGGCGGCGACGTCGCGGGCGGCCTCGCGATCTCCGCCGGAAGGCTTTTGCGCGAGATTGGCCTTCACGCCGCGCAGCCAATCCTCGGCCTTGGCCTCGCCATGCCTGGCGACATAGGCCGCGAACAGCCCGTTGTTGTAGATGTGCTGGCCCGAGCGCAGGCAGATCTTGCCCTTCCACTTGGGATCGGCCAGCTCTTCATAGGTGATCGCTTCCTGCTTGACGCGGTCCTTCGAGGCGTAGATCACCCGCGCGCGCATCGAAATGCCGGCCCAGTGACCGTCGGGATCGCGATACTGCGGCGGCACGATCTCGTCGATCGCCGCCGAGTTGATCGGCTGGGTCACGCCGGCCTGCACGGCCGCGTCGATGCGGCCGATATCGACCGTCAGCAGCACGTCGGCCGGGCTGTTGGCGCCCTCGGCCTTCATGCGCTGGTCGAGTCCCGAACTCGCCGAAACGACATTGACCTTGATGCCGGTGTCCGCCGTGAAGGCGTCGAACAGCGGCTGGATCAGCTTGGTTTCGCGGTAGGTATAGACGTTGACCTCACCGCTGGCGGATGCGGTGGTCGCGCCGGACGAGGCAAAACAAAGCAGCGCGGCGGTTGCGGCAAGGGTGCGAAATTTCATCATGAAGCGGCTCCGGCGGCGATGATGGTGATGCCGGTTTCAGTAGCGCAGCGGGTGCCGCGCTGTCCGCGACGGGATGTCGCGAAAGGCTTGATTTAGAGGGATTCCATATTGTTGATTTAGAAAGATTCCAAAAATGGTGTCCACGTGGCGGCGCTCCCGTAGAATTACGACCGCGCGATCGACAGCGCCTTGCCGAGGCCGGACGAAAGCTGGCTGATCCAGGATTTGCGCTCGCGCATCAGCCGGAAACCGAGATTGGCAGGGGGAACCCCGGCCGCGCAACCGCCGGCGCGCGCGTCTCGGATGAAATCCGTCACATAGCTGCGGTGCTGGCCTTCGGCGACGCGGACGCCGCAATTCGAGTTCTTCGAAATCGCCTGGCCCTTCTCGTCGAGTCTGGTACGGACAAAACAGGTGCTGGTCCATTCCCACACGTTGCCTGATACATCGTGGAGGCCGTTCTCGTTGACGCCGAAATGGCCCGATGGCTGCGGCTCGATCCCGATTCCGGACTCCCGGTTCGACTCGCGCGCGTAACGGGCCAGCCAGCGCCTGGAGGGATCGCTGTCGTCGACCGGCAGGCTGTCGTCCTTGTAGCGGCTGCCGGCGGCAAAGGCCCATTCCTCGTCGGTCGGCAGCCGATAATGCTCACCGGTGCTGCGCGACAGCCAGGCCGCGTAGGCGTCGGCGTCGTGCCAGCTGATCTGCACCGCGGGTCGGTCGGCGACGGGCTTGATGCCCGGGTTCAGCGCGCGGCAGCCCGCCGTATCGACGCAGCGCTGGTAGTCGGCGGCCGAGACCTGATGCCTCATGATCGACAGCGGCCGGGTGAAGCGCACCGACGTCAGGGGAGCTTCGATCTGTCTGTCGGCGCGGGTGAAGTCGCCGGCAACCCGATAGGACACGGTGCCAGGCTGCAATTCGACGAAGGCGGGCGGTTCATGCGGGGTCTTGCCGGACGAGGTGGTATCGTCGAGCAGGGGCGCCACCCCGAGCGGAGCGGCGAGGCCGGCCGCACAGGCCAGCGCCAGTTTGAGTTTGAATGCGATCAGCATGGCCGTCTCGCTTCGTTGGGGAGGAGGGTGCCGGCAAGCCGGCACCCCGTTGGTTGTTAGTTTGCCTCAATTCGTCTTGGGTGCAGGAATTTCCGCCGGCGCCTTGACCTGGGTCATCAGATCGTCGTTCCACTTGCCTTCGACCGTGAAGTGCGCGGTGGCGCCGAGTTCGACGGCCTCGATCAGGTTGTGCGTGACATAGGCGTAGATGCCGGGCTGCAGGAACTTGTACATCGCAACTCCCGCGGAGCCGCCGCGGATGAACCAGGTCTCGAGGCCGGTCTCCGGCGCGTTGGAGAATTTTCCGGTCTCCCAGACATAGTCGCCATGGCCGCCGATCAGATGCGGACGGCTGTCACGGTTGGCCTGCGAATGCACGATCAGCACGTTCTCGCCGACCTTGGCGGTCAGCGCATTCTTGCCGGTCAGCGCCCCGGCCTTGCCGTTGAACACGACATGGGTCGGCGTCAGCTTGCGCATCACCTCGAGGGTGTCGTTGTAGGACTCGCCGGCGGACTCATAGGACTTGAAATTCCCCTTCTCGTCGCGCGGGACGTACATGTCCTGCTCGCCGATGTAGTAGACCTTGTCGTATTTGAGCGCCTTGCTCTTGCCGTCGTTGAGGCCGTCGCGCGGCAGCACCATGACGGCGCCGTTCATGCCGGAAACGACATGCCAGGGAATCATCGGCCCGCCCGGAGCGCAGTGATAGACGAAGGCGCCGCTACGCGTCGCCTTCCAGCGCAACACCACCTGTTCGCCGGGATTGACCATGGTGAGTTCGCCGCCGCCGAGCGCGCCGGTCGCCGAGTGAAAATCGATATTATGCGCCATCGAGTTGGTGTCGGGATTGACCAGCGTCAGCTCGACGTAGTCGCCCTCATGCACCACCATCAGCGGCCCCGGCATCGAGCCGTTGAAGGTCATGGCGTGGAACGTGGTGCCCTTGTCGTCGATCACCACCTTCTTCTCCTCGATCGTAAGCGTGAACTCCATGATCCTGGGGCCCTGCCTGGTGGCCTGCTCGTGCGCATGCACGAAGGGCGGCGCGACCAGTTCGACCTTCTGCCGGGGCAGCTTGAGGTCCTGGGAAAGCGCGGGTGTCGTCAGCATGAGGACTGCGGCGGCGGCACTGAACATGGCGGCTCTGCGGGTCAACATCGGATCGTTCCTTCATCTGAAGTTTTCTACCGACATCAAATCTAGGCCTTACCCGGCAAGGCTCTTTGCGCTGCAGCAAAGATCAGGTGAATTGCGCGACACCTGCGGAATCATACGCAGGTCACTCGAGAAATGGGTGACCCGACATCAACCGTGCTGGGTGGAGGCCGCGAAGTCGGGCCGAACCATGCGCCAAAGCCGGGCGCGATGGCGGCCGGCTACACCAGCTTGATGGCGAGCCAGACGGCCAGCCACAACACCAGCGACAGAATCGCGACCATCACGATGAAGGTTGCCAAAGCGCGCATCAGCGCACCGGCGCTGGCGCCGACCGACGATCGGCCCGCGACGCGGCCGAACTCGCCGCTTTGCGGGATATGCCCGCGTATACCGAGAATCCAGATGAAAGCGTTCAGCACGTACAGGCTCATGGCCTCGGCTCCGATTTGTCGTTCGATGCGCGATATCGCCGGAACGACGCATCGCACTTTGGGCGTGGAGAAGGATTCGCTCAATCCGGACTTGTACGGAATCGCCGCAATTCGCCGCCGGGTTTGAGCGAGCGCAAGGTCGCTTCCCGGCGGGCGGGGTAGGAGGAAGAAAATCGGGGCCGGGAGCCTCGATGGACCATGCTTGAGCCATTCGAGGACGGGTACCAGATGAGGCCAGATCTTGCCGCGTGCTACGGTCAGGAGCGATTGCCCCGATATACCAGCTATCCGACGGCGCCGCACTTTTCGGCGGCGATCGGTCCCGGCCAATACGCCGAATGGCTGAAGGCCATTCCGCAGCACGCTGCCACGTCGCTCTATCTGCACGTGCCGTTCTGCCGGGCGATGTGCTGGTATTGCGGCTGCAACACCTCGGTGGTCCGCCGTGACGATCCGGTCGCGGTCTACGCCTCGGCGCTGCGCTGCGAAATCGATCTGGTCTCGCGCCAGCTCGATCGCCGCATCAAGGTGGAACACATTCATTTCGGCGGCGGCACGCCCACCATCATGGCGCCCGAGACTTTCGTGGACCTGATGGGGGCGCTCAGGCAATCCTTCTTCGTGCCGCCTTCCGCGGAGATCGCCATCGAAATCGACCCGCGCACGCTGACCGGCCAGATGATCCATGCGCTCGCCTTTGGCGGCGTCAACCGCGCCAGCCTCGGCGTGCAGAGCTTCGATCCGGTGGTTCAGCGCGCCATCAACCGGGTGCAGAGTTTCGAGCAGACCGCGGCCGCGACGACGGGTCTGCGGCGGGCCGGCATCTCCGGCATCAATTTCGACCTGATCTACGGACTGCCGCATCAGACCGTGGCGTCATGCCTCGACACCGTCAACCGCAGCGTCGAGCTTCGTCCCGACCGGTTTTCGGTGTTCGGCTACGCCCACGTCCCGAGCTTCAAGAAGCATCAGCGCAAGATCGACGAGGCGGCGCTGCCCGACAGCCTGGCGCGGCATCGGCAGTCCGAGGCGATCGCCGCCGCGCTGAAGGCGGCCGGCTATGTCCAGATCGGGCTCGATCACTTCGCATTGCCCGAGGATGGGATGGCGGTGGCGTTCCGAGAGGGCAGGCTGCGGCGGAATTTTCAGGGCTACACCACCGACGACTGCAATGTCCTGCTCGGCTTCGGCGCCAGCGCCATCGGCCGCCTGCCGCAGGGCTATGTGCAGAACGAAGTCGGCACCCGCGCCTATGAGCAGGCCATCGCCGCCGACCGGCTGGCTACCGTCAAGGGCTATGCCCTGACCGGCGACGACCGGCTGCGTGCCGAGATCATCGAACGCATCATGTGCGATTTCGGCGTCGATCTCGACCCGATCTGCGCGCGGCACGGATTGCCGGCCGAAGCGATGCTGAAATCCGCGCCGCGCCTGCGGGAGCTGATTTCCGATGGCATCGTCGAACTCGACGGAAGCTCGCTGGCGGTGACGGCCGATTCGCGCTTCCTGGTCCGCAGCGTGGCGGCAGCCTTCGATGCGCACCTCGACGGATCGAAGCAGCTGCACAGCCGGGCAGTCTAGCGCGTGTACTCACAAGCCCCGGTACGCCTGCCGCCCCCGGATGTCCGCTTTGCTCCCCCGATGTCATGTCCGAAAAGTGCCGTGAGATGCAGCATCTTTGAGCCCCGTATGCTCAATCGAACATTGATCCGGTTCCTTCATACACCCGCGAAAGGCTCTCGATTGGCGGAATCGACATCAGTTCGCCTTCGTCTGGCGCTCGACAACGAGTCGCTTCTCGGCGCCGGCCTGCAAATCGTCGAGCTGCTTGCGGAAACCCGGCAAGTCTACAAGAGGATGCGGATCAGTAGGCTTACGCGTCTTAAGCAGGACTTTCGCTTCGGTGAGACCCGTCGAGAAGCCATGTGTCGTAAGGTGCAACTCCACAGGGCGCGCGCCATCCTGCGTGAGGGCACGGATGCGCTTTAGGCTGGCAATGAATGCCTCCACTTGTTCCGGTCCGCGGATGCGATTCAGCCCCAGGCCGCCGACCGTGAACGCGCGGTAGGTACGACTGCCATCGCGTGCATTGAATGCGAACGAGGCGGTGCCCATCGTATGGCCGGGTGTCTCGAACGCCTGAACGGCGACGTCGCCGCCGGTGACCGTCTGACCATCGGTAAGCACGATGTCAGGCTCGATCATCTTCCACGGGAACCGCGGATGCGAAACTGACTCTTCCGCCCCTTCGCGCCATCCCTCTTTTGTCATGGCAAAGCGTGTTCCGGGCGCAAGCTCTGATTTGAGTTGGCCAATGCCTCCTGCATGGTCGAAGTGACCGTGAGTGACAACGACCAGCTTGATGTCCTTGGGATCAAATCCGAGCGCACGAATATTGCCCAGCATCTGGCTGGTGTAGGGGCCGTAAAGTGTGTCGATCAACACATGGCCATTCGGCGAGATTATTAGCCAGGCAGAGACCCAACATATGCCGACATAATAGACGTTATCGAAAGCTTTGTAGGGCTCGATCTTATTCAATGGCCCATCGCCAAGAAACTTGACGAGGTTTGGCGGCATGCGGCTGGTCTCGCTAAACACGGTGAACGCAGCCATCAGCGGAGCCGACTCGCATTTCGTCGTCAGCGGCTGCTCCTGTGCAGACGCCTCCGCCGAGAGCAGAGCTAGCGCTGCGACGACATTTCGGAAACGAAGCTTCATGATCGCTTTCCTCCGACTGGTGAAAGGCACCGACATTGAGCCGAACTGCCCCGGTCCGGCATCGACGTCATCAGATCTGCGTGGACACGGCGAGTGATCCGATCACGAACTCATTGGAACAAGCGGGCAAGCCGGGATACCATAGGCCGCGATCGGCATGGAGCAGCAAGGCTGCGCGGCGGGCGGGCAAGAATGCATAACCTGACAATGTTCGACTGGAGCGATCTCAGGTACTTCCTGGCGGTCGCGCGGGAAGGCAGTAGCCTGGCGGCAGCAAGGGCCTTGCGCGTCAATCAATCGACCGTCCACCGCCGCCTGGTCGAACTGGAGAAGCGTCTCGGCTGCCCCTTGGTGGAGCGCCGTCCGAGCGGCTACAGGCTCACCGAATACGGCAAAGACTTGCAACCCTACGCGGAGCGTGTCGAGCAGGCTGCGAGCGCCCTTCGGCGCCACGCGGCGACCTTCGACAAGGGCATGAGAGGAACCGTCCGACTGACATGCTCGACGGCGATTGCGTATCGCCTGATGAGGTCGGAGCTGCTCGACAAATTCCACAAGAGGTATCCGGGTATCAAGATCGAGTTGCTCATGACCGAGCGCGTTCTGGACCTGTCGAACGGCGACGCGGATGTTGCCATTCGCGGCGGAGAGGCCCGGGAGGAAGCGCTGGTCGGCAAGAAAATCGCCGACGTGCCGTGGGCCGTCTATGCGAGCCGGTCATATGTCGAGCGCAACGGCAGGCCGAGAAACCCTGAAGACATCAGGAGCCACTGCATCATCGAGTTCACCGGCGAGATTGCCGCTCTTGCGGCGGCGCGCTGGCTGCCGTCGAAGGCTCCACAGGCCCGCATCTCGGGGCAAGCAAGCAACGTTCCGAGCGTGCTGCTCGCGGTGAAATCGGGCGTGGGGCTGGCACTCTTGCCCGCACCTCTCGCCGACCTGGATCAAGACCTCGTACGGGTGATCGGCCCCATTCCAGAGCTCGACTATCCCATATACCTGTTCACCCATCGCGACTTGCGAAAAATTCCCCGCATCGCCGCGTTTTTCGATTATTGCGTCAGCCGATTGCGGCCTGTGCTGACCGGCGCGGAGCCGGGGAAGACGATTTAGCCGATGCTACGCCTCGCGCTATCGTTTCAGACACTTCGCATTCGTCGGCCGACTACTTCCGGTCTTCCCCCTGAAACGGACATCGTGAGGGCCGATCGCCGTGTTTCAAAAGTGCCGGAAGCTGACCTGAAGCGGCGCCCCGAATGTTGCAGGCCCGATGCAGGAGGAGTTATCGGACCTCGGCGATCTTCGCTCCAGATGACTGTGCGTTGGTTGCCGAGGTCCGGTTCGACGGCAATGCCGGGTCCGGCGATCGCGCGGCGGCGTCGGGTGGCACGCCTTGGGATGGTCGACGGGCAGCGGTTGCCGGAAGCACGATCACTTTCGCTCCGACCTTCACCCGCCCATAAAGGTCCACGACGTCCTCATTGGTCAGCCGGATACAGCCGGACGAAACCCGCTTGCCGATCGTATCGGGCTTGTTGGTGCCGTGAATTCTATATTCTGTCTCGCCCAGATACATCGCCCGGGCGCCGAGCGGGTTGCCGGGACCGCCTGCCATAAACCGCGGCAGATAGGGCTGACGCACAAGCATCTCTGCGGGCGGACGCCAGTCCGGCCACTCTGTCTTGCGGGCCACCGTCTGTTCACCGGACCATATGAAACCTTCGCGGCCAACGCCGATGCCGTAGCGCATTGCCTGCGTGTCGTTGAGAATGAAATAAAGGAATGTGTTCCCGGTATCGATGATCACGGTGCCAGGAGTCTGGCGGCTGGCGTAGTCAACCACCTGCCGCACAAGTGCTCCGGGACCCTCAGCAGCCTTTGGAGGTTCGACCAGAGGCGCCGGTGCAGGAACCTGAGCTGGAACTGATGCGCGAACCGGAGGCGCCACATAAACCGGGGTTGACGACGCCCGGGCCTGGGGCGCGGACGGCTTCCGTACCGGATGCACGCTCCCCGGGGGAGACAGCAAACCGTATCCCAATGCAGCGACGGCCACGACGCCAATTGCGACTCTCGCGGCCATCGGCAGTGCAAGCGCCTCCGCCTTTCCACGTTTGGCCCGCTTGCTCATAGCTTTCCCCAGGTCACCATGCCCCGAAGAAGTACCCAGCAAACTTTAAGAAACTTCGAAGTGATGTCGCCCGGACTGGAACCGTTAGTTGTGGTTAACCCCGGACTCTTGTTCGGCACATAAAAATTGGGCGGAGCATCGAGTGCATCATGTGCGATTTCGGCGTCGATCTCGACCCGATCTGCGCGCCACGGATTATCGGCTTCGACCATATTGCAATCGTCGACCCGGCTGCAGGATTTGATTTTCAACGGCATCGTCGAACTCGACGGAACTTCGCTCGCCGTTGCGGACGATTCGCGCTTCCTGGTCCGCAGCGTGGCGGCGGCGTTCGACGCCCACCTCGACGGATCGAAGCTGCTGCACAGCCGGGCGGTCTGACGTCAGGGCCGGTCCGGTGGAACGTCTTCGCCCTGGATCGCTTCGGCCAGCACCGACAGATTGTGCGGCTCGCGCAACACGATGCGTTGCCGGCCGCCCTCGATCAGCCCGCGGCTCTCCCATCCCGAGAGGATCCGGCTCACCGTGTGCAGCGTGGTGCCGGTCATCTGGGCGATGTCCTGGCGGCTGATCGGAAAATCGATCTCGACGCCGTGCTCAACCTTGCGGCCGGATTGCTTGGCGAGCCGCAGCAGGGCGTGGGCCACGCGCTGCTCGACCTGCTGGGTCGACATCTCGACGACGCGGGTATGGGTTTCTTGCAACCGGCTGCCGATGGTCTGCAGCGTGTTGGTGGCCAATGCGGGAAATTTCGCTACCAGGCGCGGCCACGTCGACGCCGGCCAGGCCAGCACGACGCTGTCGTCGACGGCGGTCGCGGTGGCGGGATAATTCGGCAGGCCGATGGCCATCGCGACGCCGAAGGTTTCGCCGGGCGAGACATAGCGCACCACGACCTGTTCTCCCGATGGCGTCGTCTTGCTGGCGCGCACATGGCCGTGCAGCAGCACGAAGAAGGTATGCGCGTCCTCGCCCTCCTCGAATATCGCGCTGTTCTTCGCAAACCGCACCGAGCGGGCTTCGCGGAGCAAGTCGCCGAGTTCCTCGGTGCTGAATCCCGCAAACAGCGGCAGATGGGCAACCAGCGAGGGGTCGACTTTAGCCATGGTTCCTCCGGCGCATCAGCGGCCTGGATTGAACCTAGACTGCGATTGCCGTTCCCGATCAAGCGGAAGTTTGCGCTGGCGCAACACCGGCGGGCGGCGTTCCCCTTAAATGGTCTCCAATACCGTCCCTCGAGGGGATGAATGATCGATGGAGCGTGACATGCGCAAGGCACTGGGACGGGCCGAGACAGGCGGCCGCCGCGGGACGAGGTGCACCCGCCGTCCGGAACGTTCATGACGGCGGCTTCGCGCCCGCGCAGATATCAGGGATGGCCGCTGCTCGCGGCCGGCTTCCGGCCGTTCTTTCTGCTCGGCTCGGTCTATGCCGGACTCGCCATTCTGGTCTGGCTGCCGGTGTTCCATGGCGAGATCACGCTGGTCTCCGCATTCGCGCCGCGGGACTGGCACGTCCACGAGATGCTCTACGGCTATTTGCCGGCCGTGATCACCGGCTTTCTGTTCACGGCGATCCCGAACTGGACCGGGCGGCTGCCGATCCAGGGGACGCCGCTGCTGGCGCTGGTCGTCGTCTGGATCGCAGGGCGGCTTGCCGTGACGTTGTCGGCCGAAACCGGCTGGCTGACGGCGATGCTGGTCGATGCGAGCTTTCTCGCGCTGGTCGCGGCAGCCGCGGCCCGCGAGATCCTGGCCGGCCGCAACTGGAAAAATCTCAACGTCGTGATGCTGGTCCTGCTGTTGCTGGCGGGCAATGTCGCGTTTCACCTGGAGGCACATTTCAATGGCGTCGCCGAGACCGGCATCCGGATCGGCATCGCCGTGGTGGTGCTGCTGATCTCGCTGATCGGCGGCCGTATCATTCCGAGCTTTACCCGCAACTGGCTGGTGCGCGAAAATCCGGGCCGGCTTCCGGTGCCGTTCGGACGTTTCGACATGATCGTCATCGCCATCACCGCGCTGACGCTGCTGTTCTGGGTCGTCGGTTCCGAGAGCCGGCTCACCGGCATAGCGCTGGCACTGACCGGCCTGCTGCATCTGGTGCGCCTGGCGCGCTGGGCGGGCGACCGCACCGGTCGCGAGCGGTTGTTGCTGATCCTGCATGTCGGCTACGTCTTCGTGCCGTTGGGCTTCCTGCTCAATGCGGCCTCCGCATTCGGCCTCGTGCCGCCGGGCGCCGGCATTCATGCCTGGATGGCGGGTGCCGCGGGCATCATGACCCTGGCGGTGATGAGCCGCGCCACGCTCGGCCACACCGGCCAGCCGCTTACCGCCTCGTTTGCGACGCAGGCGATTTATCTCGCCATCATCGTGGCGGCGCTGGCGCGGATCTGCGCGGTGATCGAACCTACGCATGGCGAGCCGCTGCTTTATATCGCGGCGTTCGCCTGGACCGCCGCCTTCTTCGGATTCGCGGTCGTGTTCGGACCGCTGCTGGCGGGCGTCGATCGCAGGCGGAAAGCGGTCGCCTGAACCGCTTGCGATTTGATGCTGACATCCAGCGCAAATCGGCTGCATTATCCGCTCATTGGCGGGGGGCGGCCCAGCTTGGTCTTGCCCACGGAATCCGGGGTGTCGAATGCGCGAAATTCTGGAATATTGCGTCGGCGGTAGCAGGCAAAACGTGCCGGCGGGCAGCCCCATCGTGCAGGAGGGCGGCAGGACCGGCCATCTCTATGTCCTGATCGAGGGACGACTCGAAGTCATCAAGGGCGACACCGTGGTCGCCGCCATTGCCGAACCGGGCGCGGTGCTCGGCGAGATGTCGGTGCTGCTCGATCAGCCCCACACCGCGACGGTGCGCGCGGCGGCGGATTCCGTTATTTACCAGATTGAGGATGCCGCCTCGTTTCTGCGGCAGCAGCCAAGCGCGGCGCTGCTGATCGCCCGCATGCTGGCGCAGCGGCTCAATGTCGCCAACACCTATCTGGCCGATCTCAAGCGGCAATATGCCGGCCACGGCAACCATCTGGCGATGGTCGGCGACCTCTTGCAGAGCATGATCAACCAGCCGCCGTCGCAGGTTTCGCCAGGCTCGGATCGGAAATCCGACCCAAGGCTATGAGCCATGCCGGCGGATCGATGATTTCTGCGGCTGGCCGCCGCAGCGGCGCGGTGAGGTCGATCCGTTGCGCATCCGTGGCGGACAACCAGAAAGCTTTGCCGTCGTCGATGTCGAGCACGATATAGGCAGGCGGACGGCCGGGCTGCAGACCGGTGTTGAAGACCCAGGTGTCGCCGAGCCGGTCAAACCATGAGCCGTCGGGGATGAAGGGCGATTGATGTACATGGCCCGAGATCACCATCGAGGGCCGCCAGGCCGTGATCCATTGCACCAGTTCGACGTCGCCGAAGAAGCGCTTGCCGCCCCAGCTGACCGGTGAATCCGCCGGCGGCGCGTGATGCACCCAGATCCATCGCTGCGGCCGGTTCCCAGCCGCCTCGCGCAGCTGATCCTCGATGCCTTGCCTGACCAGCGGGCCGTCCCACCACGGGCATACCGTGAAGAGCGTGTCGCCGATCACAAGGCTGTCGCCGTCGCAGGCGACGCCGAGTTCGCGGACCTCGCCAATCCATCGCGAGATCTTTTCACCCTCGGGGCTGCGCGCGTCGAGGTCGTGATTGCCGGAGCACAGGATCACCCTGGTGATGCCGGACAACAGTTCCAGATACTTCTTCACGACGACGATCTGGGCGCGGAAATCGACCATCGACCCGACGTCGAGGGCATCGCCGGCGAAGATCACAAGGTCGAAATTCGGCGCGGCGCTGAGCAGCCAGTCGAATTGCGGCAGCGAGTAATGCAGATCGGCCACGACGAGGCAGCGCATATCGATTGGTCCAAATGCTTAAAGGTTAGGCGAAATCAAAGCGCATGTATTCAAACTGCAAGCATAGAGCAAAAATTGTGCCGTAACGGACCGAATAAACGTGACCGATTTCCGCACGACCGAAAGGGTCGAGAACGCGACAATCGGTCCGGCCGTCCTGTCATTCGCTTCGGATCATCGTGCAAGGTCGAAATTGACCGCCACGGTGTTGCCGCCGCTGATGACGATCGCGACGCGTTCGCCGTCCCCAGGTTTGTACGCACCTGACAGGATCGCGGCGAATGCCGTGGCGCCTCCCGGTTCGGCGACAACGCGCAAGGCGCGCCAAAGCGCCGCCTGCGCCTCGGCAATCGCATCATCGGAAACCAGCACGGTTTGTCGCGCATATCTCTGGACGATCGGAAACACCCGTTCGCCAACCCGCCGCGGCGCCAGTGAATCCGCCGCAAGGCCACCGGCCTCGGCGTCGACCGGATGCCCGGCCTCCAGCGCCTTGCTCAGCGTCGGCGACGCCAACGGCTCGACGCCGACGACCTTGATGCGACCGGCATAGAAGGCGGCGATGCCTGCGACCAGTCCGCCGCCGCCAACAGCCACGAGGAGCGTGTCGATATCGGGAGCCTGTTCGGCGATTTCGAGCCCGACCGTTCCCTGTCCCATGATGGTTTCGTTCTGGTCGAACGCCGGCACCGGCATCGCGCCGGTTTCCCGTGCCGATATTTCGCTGGCAGCGAGCGCATCCGCATAGCCGTCGCCCCCGATCACCAGCTCTGCGCCGTACTCGCGGATGCGCGCGATCTTGGCCGCGGAAGAAATGCCTGGGACGAAAATCCTGGCCGGCTTTTTCAACCGCATCGCCGCATACGCGACGGCCGCGCCATGGTTGCCTCCCGATGCCGCGACCACGCCGGCCTCGGGCACCTCGCGGGTCAACAGGTTGGCGAAGGCGCCGCGCGCCTTGAACGAGCCCGAGTGCTGGAGCAATTCGAGTTTGAGCGAGAGCGGAGCAGCGCCGAGACCAAACTCGGCTGCATCGATCTCGATGAGGGGCGTGCGCCGGATATAGGGCCGGATGATGCCTTCGCATCGCGCAATCGTCTGCGGGGTTATGGTTATGGTGTCGCCAAGCGCTTCCATGGCGGCCCCTTCGCGGTTCGTTCGTATTGACAGGAATTAGGCAGTTAGCTAATTAGCAATATGACTTCCTCCACAGACGATGTCGAGTCCGTTTTGCGCGCGCTCGCGAGCGACCGGCGGCTGCTGATTCTGGAGTGGCTGAAACGGCCCAAAGCGCATTTTCGCGCGCAGGTCGACGGCGATCTCGTCAAGGACGGGGTCTGCGGCGTGCTGATTGCCGAAAAACTCGGCGTAACCCAGCCGACCGTGAGCGAGCATCTGAAAATACTGTCGCAAGCGGGGCTGCTGAGCGCCAAGCGCGTCAAACAGTGGACGTTCTACAAGCGCGACGAAGCCCGCATCGCGCAGCTGAAAGCGGCAATTCTCGCGAAAATCTGAACGCCCGCGCTCAGGCCTTCGCCACCGCGTGCGAAAACACCACTTCGATCAGCGTGCCCGAATGCGGACCGGTCCTGATGTGGAATTGCGCGCGGTTGGCTTCGACCAGCGCCTTGGTCAGCGACAGGCTGACGCCGGAACCGTCGGAGGACTGATCCGACGGCGCGTGGTTGCGGAACGGCTCCATAGCGGCCGCGACCTCGTTGTCGTTGAGCCCGTGTCCGGTATCGCGGACCCGCAACACCACCTCGCCGAAATCCGACAGCGCGGTGGAGACGATGACCTGGCCGCCGGCATTGGCGAGATGGATCGAGTTGCCGATCAGGTTC
>JAUXWH010000273.1 GCA_030681365.1 Bradyrhizobium sp. | reverse complement strand
AGACCGGATGCTTTTCGCCCATGCCCCAGGTGGAATCGAACAGCGCGCTTGCGGCCTTGACCTCGACATCGGCGCGCCCGAATTCGCGGTGGTGGCCGCCCTCGACCTCGCCGCCGAGCTGGGCCGCCATGGTCATCTGGCCGTAGCAGATGCCGAGCAACGGCACGCCGGAATCGAAGATCGCCTGCGGGGCGCGGGGCGAGCCCGCTTCATGCACCGATTCCGGGCCGCCGGAGAGGATCACCGCTTTCGGCTTCATCTCCTTGAAGGCAGCTTCAGCCTTCTGGAACGGGACGATTTCCGAATAGACGCCCTCCTCGCGCACCCGGCGCGCGATCAGTTGCGTCACCTGACTGCCGAAATCGACGATCAGAATCTTGTCATGCGCCGAGGCCACCGAAGGCGTCGACTCCAAAGCTGGCTGTGGGGCTGTCATGGACAGCAAATACGCGACAGGGGCCGTGCTCGCAACCCCATGGAGACCGTCATGGCCGGGCTTGACCCGGCCATCCACGCTCTTTTTTTGGCTGAAAACAGGGGAAAGACGTGGATGCCCGGGTCAAGCCCGGGCATGACGAGGTGAAATACGCTGTTCCGCTCTTAACCCGGCGGGCGGCGCAACTGCCCGGTGGCATCCGCCAGGCCCGAGAGGTAATGCGCGGCTTCCGTGATGTCGGCGACGATCTCGCGTTCGGCGCCATCGGCGTCGCCGGCCATGATCGCCTTCAGCGCGGCGGTGTGATGGTCCGTGCCCTTCAGCAGCACGACGTATTCGGGGATCACGAAGGACAGCACCGGGCCGCAGCGCAGCCACATGTTCTCGATCGTCTCCACCAGCAGCGGGATGCCCGACATCGCATAGATCCCGAAATGGAATTTGCGGTGATGTTCGAGATAGCTCTCGAGCTTGCGGGCCGCGATCAGGGATTGCATCGTCGTCAGCCGGTCCCGCAGCCGGCGCAGCGAGGCCTCGTCGCGGTGCGAGGCGGCCTCCCGCGCCGCGCGCCCTTCCAGCGCGCACCGCACCACCGTCAGATGTTCGAGCTCGCGGCGCGACAGATGCGGCACGATCGCCGAGTTGCGCGCCCCCTGCTGCAGCACGCCCTGCGCCACCAGCCGGGTCACGGCATCCCGGACCGGCGTGATCGAGGTGCCGAAGCTCTCGGCCAGCGACCGCAAGGTCAGCACCGTGCCCGGCTCGAAGCGGCCGGCCAGCAGCGCATCCTGCAACTGGGTGTGGGCGAGGTCCCAGAGCGGTTCGCGCTCGATCCGTTTCAATGCGGTCATTGGACCTCGCTACTCCCGCGCGTGATTTGGCGCAAATCCGGACCGATTTCCGGATCTTGACCTGCCGACGATGTTTGTTGTAACAAACATCAAACTGGGAGGAAACAAGAATGATCAAGACCACCGCCGTAGCGCTCGCCTGCCTCGCCGCCACCCTTCAAGCCACCGCCGGCCATGCTGAGCCCGGCTATCCGCAGCGGGACATCGCCTTCATCGTGCCGTGGAATGCCGGCGGTTCGAACGACGTCGCCGCTCGCGCGCTCGATCCGATCCTGCGCGAACAGGGCATCAAGATCGTCATCGAGAATGTCGTCGGCGCCACCGGCACGATCGGCATGCGCCGGGTCGCCAGTGCCGCGCCTGACGGCTACACGATCGGCATGGGCACCAGTTCGACGCTGGCGCTGATCGCCCAGGGCAAGACGCCACTTAAGAATGCGGATTTCACCCCCATCGCGCGGGTCTCGACCGATCCCTTGATGCTGCTGGTTTCGACCAAAGCGCCGCAGAAATCGCTTGAAGACTTTATCGCCTACATGAAGTCCAGGCCCGACAAGGTCTCGATCGGCACCCCCGGCAGCTACAATCTGAACCACATCTTCGCGTCGATGACGGCGCGCGCCGCCGGCGTCAATTACGTCAACGTGCCCTACACCGGCGGATCCAAGGTGGTGGCGGACCTGCTCGGCCAGCACGTCGATGCAGGCGTGCTGAAGCCGTCCGAAACCATCGGCCAGATCCAGGACAATCTGCTGAAGCCGCTCGGCGTGTTCGCCAACCAGCGGCTCGAGATGTTTCCGGATGTGCCGACCTTCAAGGACAAGGGCTTTGACGTGTTCCCCTACGGCCCCGTGGTCCAGATGGCCTATGTCGTAGCACCGGCCAACCTGCCGGCGGATATCCGCAACCGGCTGATCACAGCCTTTCGCAACGCCATCCAGGATCCGCGTTTCAAGGAATTCGCCAGCAAGAGCGCGTTCCTGGTCGACGACCTGACCGGCGATGCCCTGACCAAGGAAGTCGACAACGTCGCCGCAGCCCTCGGCACCGTGGCGGAAAAAACCTTCCCGAAAGAATAAAGAATAAGCCGACATCGGGCAGAACCGCCCTGCCCGATCCCGACATCATCAAGACAAGAGGCCACGCGCTTGCTCATCAAGAAGATCACCTGTCACGTCGTCGCGGCCCCGGTGGCACGTCCGTTCACCTCCTCCCGCGGCTGGCTCTACAAGACCCGCGGCACCTGCCTGGTCGAAATCGAAACCGATGACGGCATCGTCGGCTGGGGCGAATGCTACGGCCCCTCCGCCGTCGCCAAGGCGTTCATCGACAGCCAGCTGGCGGCGCGCGTGATCGGCCGCGATCCGTTCGACATCGAAGTGATCTGGGAAGACCTCTATAACCGGATCAAGGATTACGGCCCGAAAGGCATGTCGATCGCCGCAATCAGCGGCATCGACATCGCGCTGTGGGACATCGTCGGCAAGGCCTGCAACAAGCCGATCCACAAGCTGATCGGCGGCGCCTTCCGCACCGAGGTCGATGCCTATGCCACCGGCCTCTATTTCACCGACATGGACCGGCTGGTCGACGAAGCCGTCGAGGAAGCCGCGGGCTACGTCAAGGCCGGCTTCAAGGCGATCAAGATGAAGATCGGCCTCGGTTCGATCAAGCGCGATTTCGAGCGCGTCAAGGCGGTCCGCGATGCCATCGGCCCCGACATCAAGCTGATGGTCGACGCCAATCATTGCCTGACCGTGCCCGCCGCGATCCGGCTCGGACGCAAGCTGGAAGAGCTCGACATCGAGTGGTTCGAGGAGCCGATCTCGCCGGAAGACATCGACGGTTATGTCGAGGTCTCGCGCGCGCTCGACATGGCGGTGGCCGGCGGCGAGAATGAATTCACCCGCTGGGGTTTCCGCGACGCCATCGTGCGCAAGGCGATGGATATCGTGCAACCCGACGTCTGCGCCGCGGGCGGCATCACCGAATGCAAGAAGATCGCGACGCTGGCCTCGACGCACGGCGTGGAATGCGTCCCCCACGCCTGGGGTTCGGCGGTGGGATTGGCCGCCACCATCCACTTCCTCGCCTCGATCCCGAACCAGCCGCCGAGCCTGTTTCCGATGCCGCCGATGCTGGAATTCGAGCAGGAGGAAAACCCGTTCCGCGATCACCTCGCGGTCGAACCGATCCGCCAGGTCAAGGGCGTCATCGCGGTGCCATCAGGCGCCGGTCTCGGCATCGAGATCGACCGCGCCGTGATCGACCGCTACCGGGTCGCGTGAGCCGGATGCCCCGGCCATGAAGTTCGTCACCTTCACTACGCATGGTATGGCGCGCGCGGGCGTGCTGCTGGGCGACGGCACCGGCGCCGCCGACCGCATCGTCGATCTCGCGCATCGATCGATGCGCGACGCGTTGCAGGGCGTGGCGCCGCAACTGCAGGCCGTGATCGAGGCAGGCCTGCCCGATGTCATCAAACGGATTCATGCCAACGGCCTTGCCAGGGATGCAACGCTTCCGTTGGATGACGTCCAACTGATGGCGCCGCTGCCGGCGCCGCGGCGCATTTTCGGCATCGCGCATAATTACCGTGACGCGCTGGCCGAGCGTGGCATGGCCCTGCCGGAAAAGCCGGTGCTGTTCATGAAGGCGCCGCGCACGATTACCGGCCCGGGACAGAACGTCGTGCTGCCGGCCGGAATCGGCGGCGTTACCTGGGAAGCCGAACTGGCCGCCGTGATCGGCATGCGGGCCGAGAATGTGCCAAAGGACCGCGCGCTCGATCACGTCGCCGCCTATGGCTGCTTCAACGACATCAGCGCCAGCGAGATCATCAAGGCCGACGGCCATTTCGACCGCGGCAAGAATTTTGCGACTTTTGGGCCGTTCGGGCCGTTCCTCGCGTCGCGCGACGAGGTGCCCAATCCGCACGCGCTGCGGGTGACGCTGAAGGTCGATGGCCGCACGCTGCAATTCGGCTCGACGCGGAACATGCTGTTCGGCGTCGCCGATCTCGTGTGCTATCTCTCTCACCTGTACGCGCTCGAACCCGGCGACATCATCGCCACCGGCACGCCGGCCGGCGTGGCCGGAATGCACAAGCCGCCGGCGTGGCTCAAGCCAGGCTCGACCGTCGAGGTCGAGGTCGAAGGCCTCGGCCGCCTCACCAATCCCATTACCGAAGGGCCTGCCCCCGATGCCTGAGAAACCCGTCGTCCTGCTGACCAATGCGATGCACCCCGATGGCGAGGCGATCCTGGCACCCCATGTCCGGCTGATCGTGGCGCCCGACGCGCAACCGGACACCTTGCGCGGCTGGGCTGCGGAAGCCGACGGGATCATCGTGCGCGCCAAGCTGCCCGACGACATCGTCGATCACGCCCCGCGCCTGAAGGCCATCGTGCGTCACGGCGTCGGCCTCGATTTTATTCCGGTGGCGGCGGCCACCGCACGCGGCATTGCCGTCGCCAACCTGCCGGGCAGCAACACCAACGCCGTCGCCGAATACGTCATGTCGGCGCTGATGCATCTGCGCCGGCCATTGCTGCGACTGGACCTGCAGATGCGAGCCGAAGGCTGGTTGGCTGCGCGCGCCGCGGCGGATGGCCTGACCGAGCTGGGCCCGTCGACCCTCGGCATCCTCGGCGTCGGCACCATCGGCCGCCACATCGCCGGCATCGCGCGCGACGGTTTCGGGATGAAGGTGCTGGGCACCTCGCGCCGCAAGGGTTCGCTGCCGCAGGGCATCACCGAAGTCTCGCTGCCCGAATTGTTCGAGCGCAGCGATGCCATCGTGGTCTGCTGCGCGCTGACCGACGAGACAAGGGGTCTGGTCAACCGCGACCTGCTCGGCCGCATGCGGCCGCAGGCCGTGCTGGTGAATGTCTCGCGCGGCGCCGTCATCGATACGCCGGCCCTCATCGACGCCCTGCGATCGGCAAAGATCGCAGGCGCGGCACTCGACGTGTTTGACGTGCAGCCGCTGCCGCCTGACAATGCCCTGTTCGATTGCCCCAACCTGCTGCTGACGCCGCACACCGCGGGGATCACCGCCACGAGCAGCCGCGCGATGGCGGTCGGCTCGGCCGAGGAAATGCTTCGTATCCTGCGCGGCGAGGCGCCGCTCAATCTCGTCAACCCCGCCTACAAGGCAGCCTGAGGTTTTCCCATGCGCATCGCATCGATCAAGGCCGTCCCGATCTCCTACAGGGTTCCCGAGGGCCAGAACGTCCGCCTGGGAATCGGCCGCGCCGTCAAGCGCGACGCGGTGCTGGTGAAGGTCACGACCGACGAAGGCCTTGTCGGCTGGGGCGAGGCCCATCACGGCCGCTGTCCGGGCGCCATTGCCAAACTGATCGACACCACGATCTCCGAACTCGTCCACGGCATGGATGCGATGAACGTGGTCGGGGTCTGGCAGCGGGTCTACCAGATGCAGCTGGCGAGCCACGGCATGGGCTATGCCGCGGCGATGGCGCTGAGCGGGCTCGATCTGGCGCTGTGGGACATCCGCGCCAAAGCGGCGGGCTGGCCGCTGTACAGACTGCTCGGCGGAGCTTCAAAGCCGCTCAAGGCCTATGCCGGAGGGATCTCGCTCGGCTGGCAGCCACCGGCATCGCTGGCGCAGGAGGCGCTTGGCTACATCGCGCAGGGCTACAAGGCCATCAAGCTGCGGGTCGGCGACAACCCGCGCGACGACGTCGCCCGCGCCACGGCGGTTCGCGAAGCGGTCGGTGACGTCATCGAGATCCTGGTCGATGCCAACACCGGTTACAGCGTCGATGACGTTCGCCGGGTGATGCCGGCCTATGACGAACTCGGGATCGGTTGGCTGGAAGAGCCGTTCCCGGCGCAGGATTATCGCTCCTATCAGACGGCAACATCGTTCGGCACCACGCCGATCGCGGCCGGCGAAAACCATTTCACCCGCTTTGAGTTCACCCGCCTGATCGAGGACGGCGCCGTCAGCTTCGTCCAGCCGGACCTGTCCAAGACCGGCGGCGTCACCGAGACCATGCGGATCGCCGGCATGGCCTCGGCCTGGAAGCTGTCGTTCAATCCGCACACCTCGGCGACCGGCATCAACATGGGCGCCACGCTCAACGTGCTGGCGTCGGTCGATATGCCCGGTTATTTCGAGGGCGACGTCGCCCCGAGCAACCCGTTCCGCGACGAAGTCGGCGGCGTTCCCTACACGCTCGATGCCGACGGCTGCGTCAGGCCATCGGAAATCCCCGGTCTCGGCGTCGAGATCGACGAGGCATTCATCGACGCCCACCCGCTGATCGAGGGACCTTGCTATGTCTGAACCTCCGCGGGCTGAAGCATGAGGCCCGGGTCGGACAGGGCCGATTATGTAAGTATTACTGACCTGATTTGATGCAAGGGAGCGGTATAGCAAGTGCTTGCGAGCATTGGCATTTCTTACTGTACATGGGGTTGTTTTCGCGATTTTGCATGATGGGACCAATCTCACGACCGTCACCCTGAGGCGCGCGCCTCTCTTGGCGCGCCTCGAAGGGTCGACGGCCCGACTGCATCCATCCTTCGAGGCTCGCCGAAGACGGCGAGCACCTCACGGGTGAACGCAAATGCGTTCATCCCGGGGATGACGGGGTTGCCTTCTTCAGCACCGACACAAAGAACCCGTCCGTCCCGGTGCGGCGCGGCGTCATCAGCCAGCCTTCAGGCGATTGCAGCGCGGCCTTCGCAAAGTCCTCGGCCTTGTCCCACAGCACGGCGGCGGTCTGTTCCGGCGGCACCACCGCGAATTCGGGATGGCGCGCGACGAAGGCATTGATCTGTTTGCCGTTCTCCTGAGGGAGCACCGAGCAGGTGATGTAGGCAATCCTGCCGCCCGGTTTTGCCAATGCCGCGGCGCGGTCGAGTACGGCGACCTGGTCCTTCAGCCGCACCTCCAGCGCGCCGGGGCGCATCCGCCATTTGGCGTCGGGGTTGCGCCGCCAGGTGCCGGTGCCGGTACAGGGCGCATCGATCAGCACGAGGTCGGCGCTTGCGTGGATGTCGGAGAGCGTGTCGTTCGGCCCCTTGGGGGTGCGGACGTCGCAATTGTGCACGCCGGCGCGCGACAGCCGTTCGTAGATCGGCGCCAACTGCCGCTTGTCGTGGTCGGTGGCGATCAGCCGGCCCTTGCCCTGCATCATCGCCGCCAGCGCCAGGGTCTTGCCGCCGGCGCCGGCGCAGAGGTCGATCACCTGCTCGCCGGGTTTGGCGGCCGACAGCAGCGCCGCCAGCTGCGAGCCCTCGTCCTGGACTTCAATCGCGCCCTTGATGAAATCCTCCTCGGCATGAATGCCGGGATTGCGCGCGTCGGCGCCGAGTTCGATGCGCAGGCCGATCGGCGACCACGGCGTCGGCGTCACGCCGAGATGGGCCAGCGACGGCAGCATCTTCTCCCGCGTCGCTTTCAGCGTGTTGACGCGCAGATCGAGCGGCGCCCGACTGGCCATCGCGGTCGCCTCGGCCACCCGGTCGTCGCCGAACACCTGCGTCAGATACGGATCGAGCCACTCCGGATAATCGCCGGCGACGTGCGCGGGCGCTTCAGCCAGGGACCGCGAGGTCAGCGCTGCGCGCTCACCCTCGGTCAACGGCTCAGGCGCGAAGCGGCCGCCGTCGCATAGCGCCGCGATCGCCTCGACCTCGAGCTTGCGCTCGAGCTTCAGCATGCCCAGCACCCGCGCCCGCGGCGTATCGGCGTCCATGATCCAGGCGCTGGAAGCGCGCCGGCGCAGCACGTCCCAGATCAGCCCCGCGATCGCGGCGCGGTCGCCGGAGCCGGCATAGCGGTGCGCGGTGCCCCACTCCTTCAGCGCCTTCGCCGCGGGAACGCGGTCTGCGTCGATGGTGCCGATCAGTTCGATGGCGGCGGAGAGGCGCGCAGCAGGCGTCATTCAAATCTTTCGGCTTGTGAGAGGGTTAGCTCAACAACAGCATCTTGAGGGCGAAGTAGAGCCACATCGCAAACAACACGAGGACGCCGGCGAACCAGACCAGCGAGCGCTGCCGGACGTCGTTGGAGGTCACGAAGATGCCGGCATGGGCAAAGCGCGTCACGACGAACACCCAAGACAGCAGCACGATGACGAGGTCGGCCTTGCGCAGCGGCAGCGCCAGCGCGATCAGGATATAGAACAGCACCGGGAGCTCGAACTGGTTGCTGAAGCAATTGCCGATCTTTGTGACCCGCTCGGGCCAGTTCGGCTGGCGCAGCGCGATATCCTTGAGGCGGACTTCCTTGGCCGTGACCGCCCGAGTCCGCGCAGCCGCCGTCGCCAGCAGCAGCGCGAAGGTAAGCCCGACCAGCACGAAGACCGGCAGCAAAACCATTTGAACCGACATCGAATTCCCCCTGGAAATTCTCCTGGATGGAGCGCAGCCCCCGCTATAGCGACCGCGCTCCGGCATGACAATCAATCCCGATCCGCCCGCTTGAACCACCTTCGTCGCTGCGGTGACCAACGCCATGCGGTTCCACCGATTTCGGTCCGAACCGCACCAATGCGACTTCGAGATACCGCGATGAACCTGACCTCTCCCGCCCTGAAGAGTGCCGCCCCCGGTGCCGAAACGCCCGGCAGCGCCGTGGCCTCGCTGCTCAAAATGGCCGACGACGCCCCGGACGGCGTGCTCGGCATGGTGATGTCGGGGCTGGCAGGCGTCGCCGCCGCCTTGGCGGTGGCGATCGTTTTGACCGTCTATTTCCGTTCCGGCTATCGAAGCTCACGCGATGTGCTGAAGCATGGCCTTGCCGCCGCGGTGGTGCTCGCGCTGCTCGCCTTCGTGGCTTACGACATGCGGCACGCCGCCCAGGCCTATCTCGGCATCAATCCGGCCAAACCCGCGGTCGAATTCGAGATCCGGCTGCCCAAGGCAGCGCTTGCGGCGCCATCCGAAACCCAGGTCGAACTGGTCACCGACCGGAACCAGAAGCTGATCCGGATGCAGGCCGCGCCGGCATCCGACCCCAATGGTCGCGCCGTGATCCGGGGCTCGGTGACGCTGGATTACCGGACCACCGACCGCGTCGTGGTGCTGCATTTGCCGGGCCAGCCGCAGCGCCTGTTCAAGCTGCGGCTCGCGGCAAATCCCGGCCATTCCGATCAGTTCGGGCCGTGGCATCTGGTCGATCGTATCGCCTCGCCCGGCGGCGAAGCGGCGCGCGAACTGAATGACGCCTTCGCGATCCGTTATCGGGTGCTGTAGCCACCCGGCGCGACCGCTGGTCAGGCCACCCGGATGGTCAGCAGGAAGTTCTCGACTTCGGTGCTGAGGTGATTGCTTTCCGAAAGCAGGGAGACCGCGAGGCCGTGAACCTGCCCTGCGGCCGTGCCGGTGTCGGCCGCGCCGCGATTGACGTCGGCGATCCGCCCGGTCACCTGCGTCGCGCCCAGGGCTGCCTGCTGGACGTTGCGGGCGATTTCCTGGGTCGACGCGCCCTGCTGGTCGACGGCTGCGGCAATCGCCGTGGAGATCTCCGAAATCTGGGCGATCGTGGCGCCGATATCCTTGATCGCGGACACCGAATGTTCGGTGGCGGACTGCATCTGCGTCACTTGAGCCGCGATCTCTTCGGTGGCCTTCGCCGTTTGCGCGGACAGCGCCTTCACCTCGGACGCCACCACCGCGAAACCTCGCCCGGCGTCGCCGGCTCGCGCCGCCTCGATCGTCGCATTGAGCGCAAGCAAATTGGTCTGCTCGGCGACCGCGGTGATCATCTTGATGACCTCCCCGATCCGGCTGGCCGATTGCGACAGTTCCGCGATCCGTACATTGGTCTGCTCGGCCTGCGCCACCGCGGCCAGCGCAATCTGCTGGGATTGCTGCACCTGCCGGCCGATTTCGGCGACCGAGGCGGCCATTTCCTCGGAGGCCGCAGCGGCAGACCGGACGCTCGATGATGATTGCTCCGATACCGCCGCGACCGTCGCGGACAATTCCTGGGTGGTTTCCGCGGTTTTGGTCAGGTTGCCGGACGCCGCCTCGATATCGGAAGAAGCCGACGATACGGTCCTGATGATCCGGCCCACCGCCTGTTCAAACCCGTCGGCCACTTGCAGCAGTCCGGCCTTTCTGTCCGCCTCGGCCTGCTTCGCCGCGATCGCATGGGCGGCCTCCATGGCCTGAACGCGCAATGAGTTTTCCTTGAACACCTGCAGCGCGCTCGCCATCGCGCCGACCTCGTCCTTGCGGCCCAGCGAGGGAATGTCCTGGTCCAACTCGCCGTTGGCGAGCCGTTGCATCGCACCGGTCATCCGGGTGATCGGCCGGATCACGCCCTTTGCCACACCGGCTATCCCGGCGCCGACGACGAGAAAGACGAAGGCGGAAATGCCCCAGAGCAGAATCGTGAACCACTGAACCCGACTGGTCGCTTCGGCCTCCGCAGCGACATTGTCGTCGCTGGCTTGCTTGACGATCTCGTCGATCACGGCGCGGTGCGCCGTATAGGCCGCCGCAAGCTCCGAATATGACTTCGTCGCCTGAGCGGTGTCGCCCCTGGCCAGAGCCGGCAGGAACGACTGCTCCACCACGCTCCAGAAGCGCTGAACTTCCTGGTGCGATTTTTCGACCAGCCTCGCCTTGTTCACCGGCTCCAGATCGGACTTGGTCCAGAACGCGTGACGCTCGTCATATTCCTTCTTCAGCTGCGCCAGCCGGTCACGCCGCGCCGCGACAGTCGAGGGATCCTGGCGCGCCAGGGTCGCTTCCAGATAGGCTTCGATGATGTATTCGGGCGGCGGAAGAATATCCGCGATCAGGTCGTTGCCAAGCTTGATCTTGCTGTAGAGCGGCCCGCCGACCTTGAGTTCGGACAGCGCGTAGTTGCTGGCCAGGATCACGGCCGTGAGACCGACGACCGTCAGCGCCCCGAATGCGAAGATCGCGCGCGAGATCGTAATACGAAGTCTCATGGCAATGGTTCCGAAAGGGTTGCAACCTGAGCGGACTCAACAAAATCTCGATACGAGTACCCATCAATATTACAGATTTATTAAAATCGTCTTTCTCACGGCCCCGAATCTGCCTGACGCCCGGGCAAACGACCTGAGCAAGGGAACTCTGATTTCGGGGGTCATCGTTCCGTCGTGGACCGATATATAATCGGCCCCGCAAGGAAGATTTCATGCCCGAATTTCGCCTGACCCAGATTTCCGATACCCACCTCACCCGCCGCCATCCAGCCCTCACCGACAATTTTCATCGGGTGAGCGAATACATCGACGCGACGCGGCCCGACCTCGTCGTCAACAGCGGCGACCTCGCCTGGGATGCGCCGAGCTGTCAGGACGATTTCGAATTTGCGCGCGAGCTGCACACCGCCCTCCCGGCGCCCTGCCGCTATCTCCCCGGCAATCACGATGTCGGCGACAATCCGACTGAACTCGGTCCGGCGCCGTCTCAGCCCGTCACCGAACAAAGCGTGCAGGCTTTCCGCACGCACTTCGGCGAAGACTGCTGGCGCTTCGAGGCGGCCGGCTGGTGTTTCATCGGCCTCAACTCACTTGTCATGAACACGGGCCTGGCGAGCGAGGCCGAGCAATCAGACTGGCTGGCCCAGCAGCTCGCAAGCGCCGATGGCAGGCCGGTGGCGCTGTTCCTGCACAAGCCGCTGTTTCTGAATACGCCCGACGATCCGGAACTCGCGGCGACCGCGATCCGCTACGTCCCGATGCCGGCGCGCAGCCGGCTGGTGGAGATGCTCCGCACCGTCGACCTGCGGCTGGTCGCCAGCGGCCACGTGCACCAGCGCCGGGATTTTACTTTTAGCCACACAAGGCACGTCTGGGCCGCGTCGGCCGGCTTCATCATTCCCGACCACAAGCAGGAAGTGATCGGCGCCAAGGAAGTCGGGCTGGTGGAATACCGCTTCCAACCCGACGCTTTCGAGGTCCGTCACGTCAGGGCGCCCGGCCAGATCGATGTCGATCTGGATTCGTTACTCCGTCGGAGCTAAATGCAGCCACCCGATGTCGGATTAACCGGTCTTGTCGGGTTCATGCGCCGCCGGCCGTATTGAACCGCGAAAGGTCGCAATCGGGTTCGGCATATTGGGTTCGGCGCAGCCCCTCGCGGTCGGTCACCACGGCCGGCCGGCAACGCGCCTGCCAGGCGGCGCGGGCTTCCGCTTCGGCCTTCTGCTGCTCCGGCGTCAGCGGCGGAGCAAGGCGCACGACGCCGCCGCCGTTGACGCCGAAATCGGTGGATTGGCTGGGGGCGAGCGGGCGTCCGTTGCGGATGGCGTCCGCCTTGGCCTTCGCCTCCGCGGCCCGCGCTTTCGCCGCGGCAGCGGCGGCGGCCGCGTTGCCATGGTCCATCGCAAAGGACGGCGCCGAAGACGATGAAGCTGGAGCGGACGTCGATGCAGCCGGCGCTGTCGATGCATCCTGCGCCGATGCCGTCGAGAGGCCGACAGCGATCAAAATCAGGACAGCCGGAACGATATGCATGTTACTGGCCCCGAAAGCGAGTTGCGTCGGGACCGTTGTTACGCGGGGAAGGTTGAAGGCCGGTAAAGCCGGTGCGCCGGATTTGAGTGATATGCGCGCGGCTCCGACGTCCGCCCGCGTTGCGAGCGGACGCCGTGTTCGCGCCTTATGCCTTGTCCGGGCCGACCCGCACCAGCTGCTTGCCGAAATTGGCGCCCTTCAGCAGCCCCATGAAGGCGGCGGGCGCGCTGTCGAGACCCTCGGTGACGAATTCCTTGTGCTTGACCTTGCCCTCGCGCACCCACTGCGACATGTCGCGCAGGAAGTCGCCATGGCGCGCGGCGAAATCGCTGACGATGAAGCCGCGGATGGTCAGGCGTTTCGTCAAAACCGCACGCATCATCTTGCCGGCCCATTTCGGCGAGGTCTCGCCGAAATTATTGTATTCCGCGATCAGGCCGCAGACCGGCATGCGCGCGAACGCATTGAGCAGCGGGAATACCGCCTCGAACACCGCGCCGCCGACATTCTCGAAGTAGACATCGATGCCCTTGGGACAGGCCTCCTTCAGTTTTGCCGCCAGATCGGGATCGCGGTGATCGAGGCAGTCGTCAAAGCCGAGTTCGTTCTTGACGTAGTCGCATTTGTCCTTGCCGCCGGCTATGCCGATCGCGCGCGCGCCCTTGATCCTGGCAATCTGCCCGACTGCCGAGCCGACCGCGCCGGACGCCGCCGCCACGACAACGGTTTCGCCGGGCTGCGGCTTGCCGATGTCGAGCAAGCCCGTATAGGCGGTCATGCCGGGCATGCCGAGCACGCCGACCGCGGTCGAGACCGAGCCGAGCTTCGGGTCGATCTTGTTCAGGCCCTTGCCGTCGGAGAGCGCGTGAGTCTGCCAGCCGGCGCGCGACAGCACGATGTCGCCTTTGGCAAAACCGGGATTGTTCGAGGCGATCACCTCGCTCACGGTGCCACCCTCCATCACGCCGCCGATCGGCACCGGCGCCGCATAGGACGGACCGTCGCTCATACGGCCGCGCATATAGGGATCGAGCGACAGCCAGATGGTGCGCAGCAGCACCTCGCCCTCCCCCGCTGCCGGGATCGCGCATTCCTCGATGCGGAAATCCGAGGCCTTGGGCTCGCCGACCGGGCGGGAGGCGAGAACGACGCGCTTTGCTTGCTGGGACATGGTGTTTCCTTCGATTTTTTGATCTTGCTTGGTGACTTATCTTCGTCATTGCGAGCGTAGCGAAGCAATCCAGCTTTCTTTCCGTGGCGGAGATGGATTGCTTCGCTGCGCTCGCAATGACGGTTTGAAATTCCGAGTATAGTTCTCAGGCGGTGATCTTCGCCAGCGCCGCGTCGAATGCAGCGGCGGCACTCGGCAGATCCTTGAAGGCCAATCCGCTGTCGGCGGACTGCTTCTGCGCTTCGGTCGCGGTCGGGCGAATCTCGGCGACCGGCTTTGCTCCGTCGAGCAGGGCCTGCGGCGCGATCACGTGAAACTCATGCGCTTCGATCGGCTGATCCTTGAGCAGGAATACGCTGAGCGAAACGATGTCCTTGCCGCGCCGGTAGGAAATATAGCGGTCGACCGCGACCGAACCGTCGCGCTGCATGCCGCCTAGCTTGGCGTAGCCCTTGGCGTCCAGCAGCTTGTGCGACTTGAAGCCCTTGACGCCGACCGATCTGGCTTTCGCGGTTTCTTCCGACAAATCGTACTTCTCGGCCATTTCCTTGCCGACCACGGCGAGCTGTCCGGACATGTCGTGCTCGAACTCCTTCAGTTCGGTGCGCGGCTTTCCGGCCTTGCGCGGCTTTGCCGCATCGCGCTTTTCCATCTCGGCCCTGCACTGCGCGATCAGCGCGTCGACGGATTTGCGTTCCGCATTGACCAGCAGATTCTTCAGATCCTGATCTGAAAGCGCGGCAATCCTGTCGTCCGACCAATCGACCATAGTGACCAACTTCTTTTCTGACCAATGTTGAGATGAATTTCGAGGAACCGCACCGCGATGCCTGCCTGGATTCATGGACAGCGCAGGCGTTCCGTGGCTGTGACAGTACCGCGTTTCGCCTGATTTGTGGTGGTTATTTAGACCCTGAAACTAGACCCCGCCGGGGTAATTCGGGCTTTCGCGCGTGATGGTAACATCGTGGACATGGCTTTCGCGCAGGCCCGCGCCGGTGATCCGCACGAATTGCGCCTTCTCGTGGAACTCGGCGAGGTTTCGCGCGCCGACATATCCCATTGCCGCGCGCAGGCCGCCGGCGAGCTGGTGCATGACATTGCCGACCGGACCCTTGTAAGGCACCTGGCCCTCGATTCCCTCCGGCACCAGCTTGAGGGTGTCCTTGATGTCCTGCTGGAAATAGCGGTCGGCGGAACCGCGCGCCATCGCGCCCACCGAGCCCATGCCGCGATAGGCCTTGTAGGAACGGCCCTGCCACAGGAACACTTCGCCCGGAGTCTCGTCGGTGCCGGCCAGCAGCGAGCCGACCATCGCGATGTCG
>JAUXWH010000262.1 GCA_030681365.1 Bradyrhizobium sp. | reverse complement strand
GGTGCAGCACCTGATCTCGCTCGGCGTGCCGGCGCAGCGGCTGGTCGCGGCCGGCTTCGCCGAATTCCAGCCGCTCGACGCCGCCACGACCGAAGAAGCCTACAAGCGCAACCGCCGCATCGAGCTGAAGCTGACGGAACGGTAGTGGCAATGCCATCGCGCGATTTATCAAGTCGTCATGGCCGGGCTTGTCCCGGCCATCCACGTCTTTGCCGCGCAAAAAGTAAGCCGTGGATGGCCGGGACAAGCCCGGGCATGACGGTCTTTGCTTGATGAGCGGCGCCCCCTTCCGGCTTCGCCCCTATCGCGCCGAGGACGAGGACGCCGCGATCGCGCTGTGGCTCGAGACCTGGAAGCTCGCTTATCCCTCGATCGATTTCGACGCCCGCGTGGACTGGTGGCGGGAGCGCTGGCGCAACGAGCTGGTGCCGAAGGCAGCGATCGTCGTCGCCGAACAGGCTGGCGCCTTGATCGGCTTCGTCACCATCGACGGATCAGGCTATCTCGATCAACTGGTGGTCGCGCCCGATCACTGGGGGTCGAAGCTTGCCACCGAGCTCGTCGATGAAGCGAAGCGAAGATCACCCGATGGCGTCACGCTGAAGGTCAATGCCGACAACGCCCGCGCGATCCGCTTCTACGAGCGCAGCGGATTTGTGCATGCGGGAGAGGACGTGAATCCGGGGTCGAAGCGACTGGTGCTTAAGATGGCATGGAAGGGGTAAGTATTCCCGTCATTGCGAGGAGCTCTTGCGACGAAGCAATCCATGTCGTAGAGCAAAGAAAGATGGATTGCTTCGCTGCGCTCGCAATGACGTTGAGGGGCAGGCGCCAACAGCACTCACACCCCCTCGAACTGCAACCTCGCCAGTCTCGCATAAAGTCCGCCAGCGGCGACCAGCTCCGCATGCGTGCCCTGTTCGACGATGCGGCCCTGGTCCATCACCATGATGCGGTCGCAGGACAGCACGGTGGCGAGCCGGTGCGCGATGACAAGCGTGGTGCGGTGGCGCATCAATTCTTCCAGCGCGGTCTGCACCAGGGTCTCGCTCTCGGCGTCGAGCGACGAGGTCGCCTCGTCGAGCAGCAGCAGCGGCGCATCGCGCAGGATCGCGCGCGCGATCGCGATGCGCTGGCGCTGGCCGCCCGACAGCGTCACGCCGCGTTCGCCGAGCTGGGCCTCGAAGCCGCCGGGCAGCCGGCGGATGAATTCGCCGGCATGGGCGAGGTCGGCGGCGTGCTCGACTTCCGCATCCGTGGCATCGGGCCGGCCGAAGCGGATGTTGTCGCGCGCGGAGGCTGCGAACACCACGGAATCCTGCGGCACCAGCGCGATGCGCGCGCGCAGCTCTCGCGGATCGGCCGCCCTGATCGGCACGCCGTCGAACGCGATGGCGCCGGAAGCCGGATCGTAGAACCGCAGCAGCAGGTGAAACAGCGTGCTCTTGCCGGCGCCCGAGGGGCCCACGATCGCGACCTTTTCGCCGGCGCGCACGTTGAGCGAAACCCCATCGACCGCCAGCGCATCCGGCCGCGTCGGATAGGCAAAGCTGACATTCTCGAAACCGACGTCGCCGCGCGCCGGCACCGGCATCGCGCGCGGCGTGGGCGGTGCTGCGACCTGCGACTTGACGCGAAGGATTTCGAACAGCCGCTCCGAGGCGCCGGACGCCGCCGACAGCTCGCCCCAGACCTCGCTGAGCTGGCCGAGGCCCGCGGCGGCGAACGCCGCATACAGCACGAACTGGCCGAGCCGGCCCGGGGTGATCGAGCCGGTCAGCACGTCGTTCGATCCGACCCAGAGAATCGCCACCACGCTGGAAAACACGATGAAGATGAGGACGGCGGGGCATTATCGGCATCGTTGATTGTGGGACGTCGAGCTGATGTTGATGACGCTGATCCAGGAAATCTACTTCGCCGTTGTTGTTGAAGGTGTTGTCGTCGGTCTGCGAATTGAAAATCCGGCAATGTTGTTGTTGTCGTGGTTGTTGTTGTAGATTGATGATGATGTCGTGGTGGACACGACGAAAAGATCAGTTCATTGTCAAGAAGATAATCTTCGGCAAAATCTAAAAGTTGGG
>JAUXWH010000258.1 GCA_030681365.1 Bradyrhizobium sp. | reverse complement strand
ACCAAGCACTTCCTGTGGCTGATGATCGCCTGGTGGACCGGCGGCGCCTGGGTGCTGTATTTCGCCGATGCGCCGACGCTGGTGAAGGAACTCGCCACCCTGCAGGCGCCGTTCGTCGCCTATCTCTGGATCGGCATCTTGACGGCGACCACCTATGTCTTTGCCGGCCACGCCCGCGAGCAGGTCTGCATCTACATGTGCCCGTGGCCGCGCATCCAGGCGGCCTTGACCGACGAATGGGCGCTCAACGTCACCTACCGGCGCGACCGCGGCGAGCCCCGCACCTCCGTCAAGAAGGCCGAGCAGCTACGCCTTGCCGGCCAGCCCGCCGGCGACTGCATCGACTGCCATCAGTGCATCAATGTGTGCCCGACCGGCGTCGATATCCGCGACGGCATCCAGCTCGGCTGCATTCAATGCGGGCTGTGCATTGATGCCTGCGACGCGATCATGCTGCAGACCGGCCGCCCGCCTGGACTGATCGCGTACGATACCGACATCAACGCCGAACGCCGCCTCGCCGGCAAGCCGCCGATCTATCGCCTGATCCGGGCCCGCACCATTCTCTACGCCGCCATCATTGCCGTGGTCGGCGGCATCATGCTGTACGCGCTGGCGACCCGCAGCCCGCTCGGCATCAGCGCGCTGCACGAGCGCAGCCCGCTGTTCGTCACGCTCGCCGACGGCAGCGTCCGCAACGATTATACCGTTCGCTTCCTCAACAAGGCCGGGGTTTCCCGCGTCTTCGCCCTGGAGATGACAGGACTTCCCGCCGCGGAAATCCGCACCTCGGGGATCGAACGCGGCGCCGACGGCAAACTGCTCGTCGAGGTCGGGCCGGACCAGACAAGGGAAATCAGGGTATCGGTGCAGGTGCCGGCGGCGAAGCTGCCGAAGGAAGCAGCCGATATCGAGTTCAGGGCCGCCGATGTCGAAACCGGCGTCTCAGCCTCGGTGCGCGACCATTTCGTGCCGGGCAGGTAGCCCGCACGCAACGGGCTCATGGTGCAACGGCTGAAGCAACGTTTGCGGCCGCCCTCGTGTCCCGGACGCGGTGCAGCGCGCTCCCGGCGATGCGAAAGCGTCGTCCGGTGCGCTGCTCCGCAGAGCCGGGACCCACATGCTGGACCCCGGAGCAGCAGCGCACCGCAAGGGCGCTGCGCTGTATCCGGGGAACGCCGGCCCCCTACGCCGTCCTCAGCGCCGGCGGCGCGCTCGGCCGTATCAGCGCGAACGCCACCTGGATGATGCCGCCGGCCAGCCCCAGCGCCACGCCGATCCGCCACGCCATGGTGTAGGAGCCGAGTGAATCGTACAGCAGGCCGCCGCCATAGGCGCCGAGGAAGCTGCCGAGCTGGTGGCTCATGAAGGCGAGCCCCTGCACCATCGCCTGCCACTGCAGCCCGAACATCTCGGCCACCGCGCCGGCGACCAGCGGTCCGACGCCCATCCACAGAAAGCCCATGAGCGCGCCGAACAGCAGCGTCGATGCCGGGGACGGCGGCAGCATGAAGTACCAGGCCAGAATCAGCGAGCGCGCGATGTAGATGCCGCCGAGCAGCGCCAGCTTGTTCCAGCGCTGGCCGGCCCACCCGAAAAACAGGCTGCCCAGCACGTTGAAGCCGCCGATCATGCCCAGCGTCTGCGCTGATAGCATCGGGTCCATTCCGCAGATCGCGAGATAGGACGGCAGATGCGTGGTAAGAAACACCAGCTGCATGCCGCAAACGAAATAGGCCAGCGTCATCACCACGAACGACGCGTTGCCGAACGCGATCTTCACCGCGACGGCGGCCGAGGTATCGGCGATGTCGTCGGGCCCCTTCGGCGGCAGCGGCACCTTGTCCACCCGGCCCGCGTACCAGGCCGCCGGCAGCATGAACAACGCCAGGATAAGAAAACCCATCATGCCGGTGCGCCAGCCAAATCCCTCGTTCAGGAGCTGGCCTATCGGCGCCGACAACAAGGCGCCGAGCGACCCCGCCGCCGAAACGATCCCCATCACCGTGCTGCGTACCGCCGCCGGCACCGAGCGCGCCGCCACCGACATCGCGATCGCGGCCGCGGTGCACGCCAGCGAGGTGCCGATCAAGACACCGCCGCCGATCATCACGCTGAGCATGCCTTGGGCGCCTGCCAGCAGCGCGAGGCCGACGATATAGAACAGCGAGCCGACCATCATGATCGGGCGAAAGCCGTAGCGCACGGTCATGGCGCCGGCCAGCGGCTGCAGGAAGCCCCAGGCGAGGTTCTGCACCGCCAGCGCCAGCGTGAAATCGGACACCGAGATCTTGATGTCCTGCGTCAACGGCTGCAGGAAAATGCCGAGGCTCTGCCGCAGGCCCATGCTCAGCGTCAGCATGATGGAGGCGCCGATCAGGATGGGCAATGTGGGACGCAGGATCTGCAGCAGGGACATGGTTGTTTTTCTTCCGTTGGGCCGCGGCCGCAATTTACCGCCCTGCCGTCGCATCGGACTTGATTACACCGACCTGTGTAATTAATGTGGGAGCGTTGCCGCTGTCAAGGCAGGCGGAGAAAGGTTTTCTTCTCGATATGCCGTCAGGCGAAAAACAGACCATGAGAGAGCGGATTCTCGAAACCGCCGACCTCTTGTTCTATCAGCGCGGCATTCGCGCGGTCGGCGTCGACACCATCGCCGCCGAGATCGGCATCAGCAAGCGCACGCTCTACAATCACTTTCCCTCCAAGGACGAACTGATCGCGGCCTATCTGGCGGGCCGCTTCACCAGGGCACCTGCGTCCGACAAGCCGCCGGTCGAACAGATCCTCGGCACCTTCGACCGGCTCGAGCGCGGCTTTGCGGCCAAGGGTTTTCGCGGCTGCCCGTTCGTCAATGCGGTCGCCGAACTCGGGGCTGAGGATCAGTCGGTCCGGAAAATCGCAGTCGCCTTTAAGGAAAGCCGCCGCCTCTGGTTTCGCGATCTGTTGCAGCAGCTCGGCGTCGCCGACGCGGAAGGCCTTGCGACCCAGCTGACGCTGCTGGTCGACGGCGCGATCGCGCAGGATCTCGTGCGCAACGATCCGTCGATGGCGCGCGCGGCGAAGCAAGCGGCGAAGGTGCTTTTGAAGAATGCGGGGGTTGAGGTGGGTGGAGAAAAATCACCGCGCGATGTGAGGTAACGACGTCGCAGCGAATGATGCCTCGTGTCCCGGACGCGGTGCAGCGTTCTTCACGATGCACCGCAGAGCCGGGACCCACCTTGTTGGGTAAGGATGGACCCCGGCTCTGCAGCGCACCGCTTCGCGCTGCGCAGCGTCCGGGGAACGCCGTAGAAACGATTAGGCCGCCGCCGCGGAAACCACCCGGTTGCGGCCGTCATGCTTGGCCCGGTACAGCGCGGTGTCGGCGCGCTTCAGCACATCCGCGACCGGCTCGCCCTTGTTCTCCAGCGTCGACAGCCCGATCGAGATCGTGACCTCGATGCGCTTGGTGCCCTTGTTCACGGCAAAAGGTTCGCCCGCGATCGAACGGCGCAGCCGTTCGGCCACCATGCCCGCGACATGCAGGTCGGTTTCCGGCATCACGATGACAAACTCCTCGCCGCCGTAGCGGCAGGCGAGATCGATGCCGCGGATCGACTTGCGGATCCGCACCGCGAATTCGCGCAGCACGTCGTCGCCGGCGTCGTGGCCGTAATTGTCGTTGATCGACTTGAAGAAGTCGATGTCGAGCATCATCAGCGCCAGCGGCTTGCCGCGGCTGGAGGCCTGCTCGGCCAGCGCGCCGAGATGGCTTTCCATGTAGCGGCGGTTATGCAGCCCGGTCAGCGCGTCGGTGATCGCCGCCTCGATCGAGTGCTGCATGTTGTCGCGCAACTGGTCGGTGTAGCGCCGCCGGCGAATCTGCGTTCGCGCCCGCGCCAGAAGTTCGTTCTTGTCGACCGGGCGCAGCAAATAGTCGTTGACGCCGATTTCGAGGCCACGCAGCAGCCGCGCATTGTTGTCGGCGTCGGCGATCGCCAGGATCGGCACCTGCCGGGTGCGCTCCAGCGAGCGCGCCTGGCTGCACAGCCGCAGGCCGTCGAAATTGTCGAGACCGAGCGAGACGATCAACAGGTCGTAATTGCCCTCGGCGGCGTGAAACAACGCCTCGGACGGGTTGGCTTCGACGTCGACGGTGTGTTCGGTGGAGAGCACCGGCGCCAGCCGCTCATAGGACGACGGCCGGTCGTCGACCAGCAGGATGCGGCCGCCCTTGCCGGTGTCGGACACCGCGCTGCGCTCCGGCGCCTGCACGCCGATCTCCAGCGAGGTGATGGCCCGCATGCGCAGCTCATCGGTCATCATTTTCAGGCGGGTCAGCGACCGCACCCGGGCGATCAGCACGACGTCGGACACCGGTTTTGTCAAAAAATCGTCGGCGCCGGCCTCCAGGCCGCGGACGCGATCGGCCGGGCTGTCGAGCGCGGTGACCATCACCACCGGAATGAAATGGGTCGCCGGATTGGATTTCAGGCGGCGGCAGACTTCAAAACCGTCCATGTCCGGCATCATGACGTCGAGCAGGATGATGTCGCATTCGGCGCGTGAGCAGACCTCGAGCGCCTCGGTGCCGTTGGCGGCGGTCAGCACATCGAAATACTCGGCCGACAGGCGGGCTTCCAACAGCTTGACGTTGGCGGGCACGTCGTCGACGACCAGAATACGCGCAGACATCGAAATTACTCCTATCCGATAAAACGCCGGACGGTCTCAATAAATTTGCCGACCGAAATCGGCTTCGACAAATAGGCCTCGCAGCCGCCCTCGCGGATGCGTTCCTCGTCGCCCTTCATCGCGAAGGCGGTGACCGCAACCACCGGAATCGCGCGCAGCTCCGGATCGTCCTTGATCCAGCGCGTGACCTCGAGGCCGGACACCTGCGGCAGCTGAATATCCATCAAGATCAGATCGGGACGGAGCTTGCGCACGAGATCGAGCGCCTCGAAACCGTTTGACGTGCCCGAGGTCTGATAGCCGTGCGCCTCCAGCAGATCGCGAAAGAGCTTCATATTGAGCTCGTTGTCCTCCACGATCAGGACGGTTTTGGCCATCCCGTCCCTCCCAATCTCCTAAAAGGAAACAGACCGGCTGCGGTGCATCAGGCACTGCCGCCGGGTGTCGATATCTAATTCAAACTAGCGCCAGATTCGTTCTAACCCGTTAAGCTCACATGCCGTCTTTCTGCGAAGTGGTTTCCACTTGCTTGAACACGTTCCGCAGACTCGGGCATGATGCTTACAAAATAGAGACCATAAGTTAGCGAAAGGCAAACGGATCAGTTGAAAAAGCCTGTTCACAACCCCCGGGAAGTAGTTGAAATCGTTGCGGTTCAGGCGCTGTCCTTCATCGCCGGCGAGCCTGAGCGCCTGGGCCAGTTCCTGGCCGAATCGGGAATCGGCCCCGAGACCCTGCGCACCGCTGCGGCCGACCCCCGATTCCTGGCCAGCGTGCTGGATTTCATCATGCGCGATGACGCAACCGTGAAGGCGTTTGCGAGCGTCTCGCAACTCCACCCCACCAACATTGCCGCGGCGCACCAGGCGCTGAACGACCCGCAATGGGAGCGCGACGTGCCGTGACATCAGCCGCGCCGGCATGGGAGGGACCGACCTGCTTTTGCCGGGACTGCCTCCATGACCTGGATTTCGCGGCCCGCCGGTGCGGCGAATGCGGTTCCCCTCGCCTGGTTCGGCACCGCACCCTGCCCGCGCTGACGCTGGCCCATATCGATTGCGACGCGTTCTACGCAACGGTGGAAAAGCGCGACAATCCCGATATCGCCGACCGGCCGGTGATTATCGGCGGCGGCAAGCGAGGCGTGGTTTCGGCCGCCTGCTACATCGCCCGCACCTTCGGGGTGCGCTCGGCGATGCCGATGTTCAAGGCGCTGGAGCTATGCCCGCATGCGGCCGTGATCCGCCCCGACATGACGAAATATGTCAGGGTCGGCCGCGAGGTGCGGCACGCCATGCAGGCGCTGACCCCGCTGGTCGAGCCGTTGTCGATCGACGAGGCGTTTCTGGACCTTGCCGGCACCCAGCGCGTCCACGGCATGATCCCCGCCAAGGTACTGGCGCGGTTTGCCCGCGAGGTCGAGCGCGACGTCGGCATATCCGTTTCGGTCGGCCTGTCCTGCAACAAGTTTCTGGCCAAGATCGCCTCCGACATGGACAAGCCGCGCGGCTTCGCCGCGATGGATCAGAACGAGGCGCGCGCGATGCTGGCCGACAAGCCGGTCGGATTCATCTACGGCGTCGGACCGGCGACCCAGGAAAGGCTGCTGCAGCGCGGCTTCCGCACCATCGCCGACCTGCAGCGCGCCGACGAGATCGAGATGATGAAGCAGTTTGGCGGCGAAGGCCGCCGGCTGTGGCGGCTGGCGCGCGGCATTGACGACCGCCTGGTGGAGCCCGAACGCGGCGCCAAGACCATTTCGAACGAGACCACGTTTGAAACCGACATCCGCGACTTTGCCACGCTGGAAAAGACGCTGTGGCGGCTCTGCGAGAAAGTATCGTCCCGGCTCAAGAACAGCGACCTTTCGGGGCTGACGATCACGCTAAAACTGAAGACCGCCGACTTCAGGCAGCGCACCCGTTCGCAATCGATCCACGCCCCGACCCAGCTGGCGGCGAAGATTTTCGCCGTCACCCGTGAAATGCTGGCGAAGGAAATCGACGGCACCGCGTTCCGCCTGATGGGCGCCGGCGTCAGCGCGCTACGCCCGGGATCGCTCGCCGACGACACCGACATGCTGGACCGCCGCTCCGCCCATGCCGAACGCGCCATCGACGGCCTGCGCAAGAAATTCGGCGATGCCGCCGTGATCCGGGGCATCGCGTATAACGGGCCGGAGAAGGCCGAAGATTGAAACGAGGTGTTTCAGCCGTTGCGCGATCCGCTGTATCCGCCAGCAGCCACTCCTCGACTCAAAGGGTAACGACGAGTTACGCCGCGCGCGGATTAACAACTGTGTACCCGCGTAACGAGCGCGCATGAATTCTCGTTGCACGGCCACCCGAGTTGGCATCGTAGACCATCCACGTATCACCCTGGATGTGTTGCTCCAAAACGAAGACATGCCCACGCCGCGCGGCAACCATTCCAGGCGCTGGTGCAGCTCTGGGAAACCGCAGCCAGTTAGAGGCAAGATTTAACCCGGGCACGATACGGCCGAACACACGGATAGATGCGCCGCAACCACAGAAAGAGCGGGGACAACCGGGCGGGCGCCCGCCGACGATTTGACCACGCCCGCTATTTGCTACCGCCATTCCATGGCGCTGCAAAATTGCTGGCCTTTCCATTCTCTGCAATCGGCGGCCGTAAGAGTTCAGACTAACGCGCCGCGTTGGCGAGTTCGAAAAGTCACACGGCATGGTTACGTTGCATTCCGGCGGTTGACCGATGATGCGGGCTGGACGTGCTTCGGATGCGGTTGAAGAAAAGGCAACGAATACGGACGCAACAAATATTGGTTTAAGCATGACAGGGCTCCGGCTTTTGAACTGGACTCTTCATTAGCTTTGTCGCAAGGCCCTCAGCCTTCACTGGTCAAATGCTTCAGCATGACGTTGCATGCTTGCTCGGTCGCCGCGAACGTTGAAAATGGCGATCCGCCGATCTTGATCGCCCCGCTGCCGCGGTAGAGTAGACGCCATGACGCCACGTAACCGGACCGTCCGTGAAAGCCTGCACCGGCGCGGCTCTCGTGGGTGATCACGAACGAAAAACCGTCGCTGCTCGCGCTCCAGATTTCTATATCATCGACAGCGCGGTGGAATTGCATAGCCATCAGCAGTCGTTCACCAACCATCTTTCATCAAAGCTCTTCGCCACATGAAACTTCGGGCCAGAGACCAGAGCGCTTCGGCCTCGGGGTCGTCATCGGGCAGGACGAAATCGAAACCCGCTGGACCGGGATCGGCTCCTGAGAACGCGCGGCTCTCCGTTCGATGATGAACTTTCAGCAACGACGGCTCCCATTCATGCGCTCCCACTGAACTGTCTGTTAGGGGGCTTGAGACTTCCATTGCTTCTGAAGGGCGCCGTGTCATCTGCTCCTCCTGCGGATAACCTCTCTCGTGGAAATTTCCGGGTAAACTTGCGATGCTGTTAGAGCCGCCTCGCGGCCGATAACGGGCCTTGCCTCAGGCTGGACACGATTTCGGAAGCAGCCTTGGCCGAACATCAAAGAGTTCTAAGGGCAACGGGGGTACTCCCCTTCATGGAGTACTCCGTTTGCACCCGGCAGGAGCACCGACTCGGCTAAAGCTCGTGTCGAGATCATCGAATAAGGCTTGTGACTTCCGGTTTTGGACCCGGTGAGATCCTGGGTCTGTCCGGGCAGCAGGGCCGCCGTGGAACCTTATCCGGCGCGGTGGGTTCTAGCAGCCCGGCGCCGGGGATATCCTGCGCAGAGCCGCGTGTCCGTCGAGGGGAAGGAGTTTTCCCGTGATGGAGCATACTACCAGGGTAGGTAATCGACTATTGGCTGCGTTGCCGGCAGCAGATTTTGATTTGCTCGCTCATGACCTGCGGAAAGTATCGCCTGAACGCGACCAAGTTCTGGTTCGAGCGGGAGATCGGGTTGAACAGATCTATTTCCCCCTCAGCGGGACGATTGCGTTCATCATGGAAATGCCGAACGGGCAAACCGTGGCAACCGCGGTGATCGGGAATGAGGGCGCCGTGGGCGTCTTGTCCGCGCTGGGGCCCTCCCGCTCACCGATGACGGCGGTCGTGCGCGTGGCCGGAATCTCATTGCAGATTTCTCCAGCAAGATTTCAGGCGGCCCTCAGCCGCAGTGGCGCTATAAGACACGCGGTCCAGGTCCACACCAGGGCGCTATTGGCGCAATTCCAGCACGTAGCCGCCTGCAATGCTCTGCACTCGGTTGAAGTCCGCTTGGCCCGCTGGCTGCTCCACATCCATGATCGAGTGGACGGTGAGTTCCTGCCGTTGACCCAAGAGGCGCTTTCGGAGTTGCTTGGAGTACGTCGAACGACCGTGACGCATGTCGTGGACAAGCTCCGGAAGTCACATGCTATCCGATCCAATCGGCGGAGCTTGATCGAAATTGACAGACCGCGGCTCGAAGCCGCGGCATGCGAGTGCTACGAAGTGATGCGCCGTAGAATCGATCGCATCGTTTCGCCCGAAGGGGTGAAGGCTCCCATTCACGTCCCGCCGGTACACGAAATTCCCCGCGCCCGGGATCCCCTTCTGGCCAGGCTGGATGAAGCGCAGCGGGGCAACCGAACCCACGGGGCGACCGGCCCGCGGCCAAGAGGCCATTGACGCAACGGACTAAAGGCCGACGCGTAGCCTCAGCCCGTCACCTGCGCCATCGCGCTTGGCTCGTGAACCCAGGCTTCCCTGGCGAACCATTCGTGATTTGCCTTGCAGACCGAGCAGAAAGTGCGCGCGAAGAACACCGCGCTGCTTCGAAATTTCTCCCGATCCGCTTTGATACCCGTCGGGATCTCGCGTCCCGTTTGAGGGCACTTGATCATGAGGATTCCCATCCTGAGTCTCCCTGTTTTGCTTTTGTGTCGCAGCGGCGTGTCCGTTCGCCATCGGCTGGACTGCACCTCTTCTCACAGGAGGCGGTTGTTCCAGCCGATCCCGGCGGCCTGGTAACGTTCGATTCTAGGAGGCTTTCTGCAGGATTCTGGTGAAGCCCTTCTTGATCGGCTCGGCCGTCTCGGACACGCCTTTCCGAGCGAGCTCCCAAAGTTCCCTGCTCTGCGCGGACGTGACTTCGAAGTTCTGGCGGCTCTGCGTGGCTGACAGCTGTATGACTTCCGATAGCGACTTCGTGTCCATGAGTTTTGTGAGAAAATCGAAAGCGGAGTTGCTGTTGACGCCCGAGATCTCCATGACTTTGACCCCGTAGTCCGCTGCAACCCTCGCGTTGGTCGAACAGGTTTCCCGGAGAATGTCGGCCATCTCGCCGGAGGCAGCCGTCATCTTCTCGTAATTGTCCTTTGCCCGCACGACGCCCTGCTCGGCGATCCCACGGAAGATTTGCTGCATCGGGAAAAACGGCACGTCAAAGCTTCGCTTTTCGTTCGTTTCCACTTTCGCATTCGGCGTATTGGTATTCCCTTCGACTTTCATTTCAGCATTCTTCACGGGTTTTCATCCTTTCAAGCGAAACTGTCATCTACAGTAATCGGATTTGTTGTCCCGGACCCTCCGAGGCAGCTTTTGCCAGGTGCTGCAGTGGATGACCGCCTCGCGCCTGCCTGAACAGATATGGCTGACTATTGTCGGAGCTTCCGTTCGCTTTCTGACTCTCGCATGGGAATTTTCGCGCGTTGGAAAAGACGCCGTCGCGGCGGTGCGGGAAGGTATCGTCGCGGCTGAAGAGCAGCGATCTGGCCGGACTGACGATTACCTTGAACCTGAAGACCGCCGATGTCAGGCAGCGCACCCCGCGCCATCGATGGCCTGGGCAAGAAATTCGGCGGTGCAGCTGTCATCAGGGTATTGCATATAAGGGGCCGGAGAAGGCGCAAGAGAAAGAGAAGAAATCCTGCGACCAGCGAGGTACCGGCGAGATTATTGTCCGCGCCCTGCACCGTCGGGTCTGCATTGTCAAGCTCCGATCGCGTAGTTGCAATCGTACTCGCCCGATCATCGCGGCATTGTCGCCCATGAATGGCCACCATTGCCCGTCACTACCGCCACATCCGACGAGACTGACACCGGCGTCGTCCGTCCAGATCGCAAACCCGACATCAATGTCGCTTGCGCGCGCCATGGCTTTGCTCATTGAGCAAAACGCCGAATGACGTTTTTGCGTCGACCAAGATCAAGGACACTTAATGCTGAGAACTACCCTTATTGCCGCAGCGCTTTGCTGCGCGTCTTCGATCGTTCATGCCGAAACGTGCACCGCTTCTCAATACGGCATCGGTGATGGCTATCACGGCAAGCGCACGGCTTCCGGAGAGCGGTTCAATACCCACGCTTTGACCGCTGCGCACAAGACGAGAGGTTTTGGCTCCCACGTTACCGTCACCAACAAGGCAAATGGCCGAAGCGTGGCTGTTCGCATTACGGACCGCGGCCCCTTCGTCAGAGGTCGATGCATCGACCTCTCCCACGCCGCCGCCAAGGCGATTGGGATGGGCGGGCTAGCGAAGGTGTCAGTCCAATGATCGCCTTCAAGGCAGTAGGATTTGCGGCTGCATTCTTCATGGCTTTCTCAGGCGCGTCGACCGGTGTGAAGGCAGCTGACCTCCCAAGTGGCTATACGTGCCACGATCTCCGCGCGAGAGTTGCGGAGTATGGGGTAAAGCTGCTCCTGGCCTCGGCACGGAGTCGTGGTTTTTCGGAAACGGAGATCGCGCGGATTCGAGGGAAATGCAGAGTGTGACGCACCGACGTTTTCCGGAGTGGCGCAACCACATCACCGGGCGTCCCCTGGGCTTCGCACCACGAGCCGCCGTTGACCGTCGGCCGCAATTTACTCCTTGGTGCGCTTTCATGGCCGTCTGTGCTATCGAAATGACACAGCATGACAGCAGATGGAAAGAACGATGCAGATCAGTTTCAAGGGCAAGCGCGTGGTCGTCGCCGGCGGCAGCAGGGGAATCGGCAGGTCGATTGCGTTGGGATTCGCCAGTGCCGGGGCATCGGTGTCGATCTGCGCGCGAGGTCAGGCCGGACTCGATGCGACGGCAGGCGAAATCAGGGCGCTCGGTGCCAAGGCCCATGCCGTTCCCTGTGATCTCGCGGACAAGGAATCCATCGCAGCCTATGTCGCCGCCGCGGCGGCTTCGCTCGACGGCATCGATATCCTCGTCAACAACGCTTCCGGCTTCGGCGGCGGCGACACCGAGGAAGGCTGGAGCAAGGGGTTTGATATCGATGTGATGGCAACGGTCCGCGCCTCGAATGCGGCAATCCCGCATATCGAGCGCAGCGGCGGTGGGGCGATCGTCAATATCTCGTCGATCTCAGGGCTTGGCGCCAGCGCCAGGTCCGCCTCCTATGCGGCGGTCAAGGCCGCCGTCATCAACTACACGCTGTCGCAAGGCCTGATGCTGGCGCCGAAGAAAATCCGGGTGAACGCGATTGCACCGGGTTCGATCGAATTTCCGGGCGGCCTGTGGGAGACCAACAAGACGACGAATCCGCAGCTCTACAATGCGGTCTTCAAGTCCATTCCGTGGGGCCGCATGGGTAAGCCGGAAGAGGTCGCGAACGCCGCGCTGTTTCTCTGCAGCGATCAAGCGTCGTGGATTACCGGACAAACCCTCACGGTCGATGGCGGCCAGTCGCTCGGCTGATCGGCCTGGCCCAGGTGCCGGGACGAGACCGGCGAACAACCGGGGTGATCTGCCGGTCGGCTCTATCTGGGCGCTTCCATCGGCGTCCCGCGCCAGAAGAATTTTTGTCAACGCGTCGTTGCGAAAACGACGAATTCTCCAGCCATTTCAACAAATCTATCCGACGGGCAAATCACTTCCGATTATCGGAAATGAATGTCAATCCCGTCGGCTAAAAATATTCTGTTTTTCAGAATCAAAAAATGCGTTATATCTCTCCGCATCCCGTTCCATTCGGAGGGGCGTTTCGCGAACGTCACGAACGTGGGGATGGGCTGCGGTGGACGCGACGGCGCGCGAGACGGGCGATGTCGAAGCGGACTGGCGAAGTCGTGTGGTTCCGATACCCCAATAGCAGGTGTCAAGTTCGCGTCAAGGCGCGGGCGACGGTGGCAACAGTGCAGGGCTCACCGAGAAGAGCACGTATAAGCCTTAAACCACTGCGCAGGGAAAGCCGGATGCCTCCGCTTCACCTGTATGCTCGTGTGCCGCCTACCTCTACCCTATCGCACGCGAGACCGCGGGTGCAACGCGCACCCGGCTTTCCCTGCGCCCTCTGATCATGAGGGTTAAGGAAACTTCCGTAAACCTCGGGCAAATGGCGCCGCGAGACCGCGAAGGTATGGCTGCGAACCATTGGCAGCCCGCGAAAACCACTACATCCGCTCGAACTTCGCAGATTGATCGAGAACGGGCGATCCGGATTCTGCAGCCCGGATTGACTCAGCTCAATGCGACGTTGGTCGATTGATTCCAATCATGTCTGCTTCAATCGAATAACCGCGCGAAATTGTCCGGAAGGAAGGGTCGAATGCAGAACCTCAAACGGACATTCTGGAGCCTGCTCGCGGTTCTGGTCCTGCTTTGGTTGATCGCGGAACCCGCCGTATTTCAATCAGCCACGTTCTTCGCCCTTCGCGGAGCGATGGTACAGTTGAGCGGCATCGTCGCGATCGGCTGCATGAGCGCGGCGATGATGCTGGCACTGCGGCCGCGCTGGCCGGAGCGGTGGCTCGGCGGCCTGGACAAGATATATCGTCTGCACAAATGGCTCGGCATCGCGGCTCTGGTCATCGCCATCGTCCATTGGCTGTGGTCCGAAGCACCGAAATGGGCGGTTGGCTGGGGCATGCTGCAGCGGCCGGCGCGCGGACCCAGGCCCGCGATCGAAAATTCAATCGAGGCGTTGCTTGCGACCCTGCGTGGACCGGCCGAAGGCCTGGGCGAATGGGCCTTCTATGCCACCGTGGTTCTGATCGCGCTGGCGCTCATTCAGTATTTTCCCTATCGGCTGTTCTACAAGACGCATCGCCTTCTCGCGGTCGCCTATCTGGTGCTGGTCTTCCACGCCGTCGTGCTGTTCAGGTTCAGCTACTGGACGTCGCCCGTCGGAGGCGTCATGGCGCTGCTGCTTGCCGGCGGCACATGGGCGGCTGTCGTTGTCCTTCTGCGCCGGGTGGGGGCTGGGCGGCAGGTCAAGGGCACCATCACTTCCCTGCAATACTATCCCGGCGTCAGGACACTCGAGAGCGAAATCGAGGTGCCGCACGGCTGGCCAGGCCACATGCCGGGCCAGTTCGCCTTCGCCACGTCTGACGCGTCGGAAGGGGCTCATCCCTACACCATTGCCTCCAGCTGGCATGCCGAGAAGCCCAGGATCACCTTCATTACCAAGGAACTGGGCGATCACACGAACCGCCTGCGCGAGAACCTCCGCGCTGGCCAGGAGATAATGATCGAGGGGCCCTATGGCTGTTTCACCTTCGATGACGACTGCCCGCACCAGATCTGGATCGGCGGCGGCATCGGCATCACGCCCTTTGTCGCGCGCATGAAACACCTGGCCATGCGAAAGGCGGCGGCCGATCGATCCGAAGCCCGAACGGTCGATCTGTTTCATACCACCGCCGACGTTGACGAGGAGGCCTTCGGCAAACTGGCGGCCGATGCCAGATCCGCCGATGTCCGTCTGCACCTGCTGGTCGATGCCCGTGACGGACGCCTGACCGGCGAACGCGTTCGCGAGGCCGTAACGCAATGGCGCGAGGCGAGCATATGGTTTTGCGGTCCGACGGGTTTCGGCGAAGCGCTGAAACGGGATTTCGCCGCCCACGGCTTTCCCGTCAAGGACCGCTTCCATCAGGAGTTCTTCGACATGCGGTAATGAGCGCGGCAGTTCAGGCGAACGGCGTCGCGAGATCGCGAAGGCATGTTTGCTGAATTGAAACGGAATCTCTCTCCGTCGTCCCTGCGAACGCAGGGACCCATAGCCACTGGTGCCTGTTGTTGCAGAAGATATCTAACACCGGCTTCTCGCCGTAACGCCGCGGCGTATGGGTCCCTGCGTTCGCAGGGACGACGTTGCGAGATGCTTCGCAACACTCTCAGTTGTCATCGTCCGGCTTGACCGGACGATCCAGTATTCCAGAGACGGCAGACATGGAATCGAGAGGCTGCGGCGTACTGGATCCCCCGCATGCGCGGAGGATGACGTTTCGTAGGGTGGGCAAAGCGCAGCGTGCCCACCATCTTTAAGAACGGTGGGCACGCTGCGCTTTGCCCACCCTACAATGCTACGCCGTCACCTGCACGGCTTGGAATCCTTGATGTCGAACTTGCCGAGCGCACCGGAGATGACGAAATCATTGTAGTCGAGTACCAGCGCCCGCGAGACGCCGTTCTCGAACAATTCGAAAGACATCGCATAGACCGGGGTCTGCTCGCCGTCCCTGGTCTTGGCGTCGCGGTCGTAATAGCTGACCGTGACCGGCCAGCGCGTCAGCGATTTCATGGCGTCGTTGGCGATGGACGGATCGGGCGTCTCGATGCTGCGGTCGCCCGGGATCGGCTGCCCGATCACTGATAGCGTGTTGTAGACCTTCTCGCCATTATCGGAGCCGTCATAGACGCTCAGCTCGAGCACGGACTTGCCTTCGCGGGCGGCCGCGATGATGCGCGTGATCTGCTCGGTCGGAAATACCGTGGCGCCGTCGAGCGTGAAGGTCTTGGCTTCAGGCTGTTTCAGCTTGACCGTGATCTGACCGCCGCTGCGTTCGGCGATGCCGTCGACCGGGCTGGACTCGGCCTCATTCATCCGGGTCGCGATCTTGAAGCGATAGCTCTTGCCCTCGCCGTCCTCCCAGGAGGTTGAGCGCAGGTCGCTCAGCGTCAGCTTGCCCTCGCCGTTGTCCAGCTCGGAGACCTGACGGAATTCCGAGGTGTAGCCCTCGCAGGCGCTGCCGGAAAAATTGTAGAGGATGCGGCCGCGCGCGCTGTTGATCGAGGTCGAGCCGCGCGACTTCACCAGCTTGAGTTCATACAGCGCCTGATGCGCGAGGAAGGGGCCGCCGGCCGCCGCCTCCGCCCTGCCACCGGCAAAACCCACGACCAGAACGGCAGCGGCGGCTGTCAGCAAAAGCGGGCTGACTTCATGCGACAAAATCCGGAACCAGCGAGCCATTGTGTCTTCCTTGCGCCGTGAATCCTACATTACTGACCGCTCTATTGCGCCGCAACTAGGGCCGTTTCACAAAAAAGCGGGAATTGCCGGCGGGATTGCCGTGTTTTCCGGCATGTTCCCCGGGCCAACCGGCGGCTGACTTGCATGTGATGGCACGATGCGCGAAACAAAGCGGCCCGATTGCGTCGAGATCGGGTGCAGAACAACTTGAATGTCAATTCAACGGGGACGAAACATGGCGGGTACGGTCGAGCAGAAACTTGCGGCGCAGGGCGTGGTGTTGCATGAGCCGCCGAACCCGGTGGCGAATTACGTCGGCTTCGTCCGCACCGGAAACCTGCTGTTCGTGTCGGGACAGGTCTGCGTCAATCCGGAAGGCAAGCTGATCGCCAAGGGCAAGCTCGGCGCCGGCGTCACCGTCGAGCAGGGCAACGCCGCGGCCAAGGGTTGCGCGATCAACCTGCTGGCGCAGATCAAGGCCGCGCTCGGCGATCTCGACAAGGTGGTCCGCGTGGTCCGGCTCGGCGGTTTCGTCAATTCGGCGCCGGATTTTCTCGACGGTCCGAAGGTGCTCAACGGCGCCTCCGACCTGATGGTCGCGGCGTTCGGCGACAAGGGCCGCCATGCGCGCACCACCGTCGGCGTCTCCTCGCTGCCCTCGGACGCGGCGGTCGAGGTCGAGGGCGTGTTCGAGGTCTCGTAAGGGAGAGGTCCGGTGGGCGCGCCTGACTGGCTGACGGCGCGACCGGTAGCCCATCGCGGGCTGCACGATTTTGCGCGCGGCATTATCGAGAACATGCCGGGCGCGATTAACGCCGCCATCGCGGGCAATTTCGCCATCGAGGTCGACCTGCAGCTCACCGCCGACGGCGAAGCCATGGTGCACCATGACGACGCACTCGGCCGCCTTACCGAGGGCTCGGGCCCCCTGCTCGGCAAGACCGCGGCCGAGCTCCGGGCGGTGACGTTCAGGGACACCGCCGAGCGGATGATGTCGCTCGGCGATCTCTGTGCGCTGGTGGATGGCCGCGTGCCGCTGGTGATCGAGGTAAAGAGCCATTTTGACGGCGACCGCAAGCTGGTGGCGCGGATGGCGCAGGTGCTGGCAGGCTATTCCGGACCGGCGGCGGTGATGTCGTTCGACCCCGACCAGGTGCTGGCGTTGCGCGAAACCATCCCGGATCGTCCGCGCGGCATCATCGCCCAGGCCAATTACGACGACGCCTACTGGTACAAGCTGACGCCGGAGCAGCGCCGCGGCATGCTGCATCTGCGCCACGCCTTCCGTACAAGGCCGCATTTCGTGGCGTTCTGGGTCAACCAGTTGCCGGCTGCAGCGCCCTGGATCGCCCGCCATGTATTCGGCCTGCCGCTATTGGCATGGACGGTGCGTACGGCGGAGCAGCGCGAACGGGCGGCGCGCTATGCCGACCAGATCATCTTCGAAGGCTTTGCGCCTTGAACCGGATCTGGTTCCACGCCCTTGAAGTCATCGGCGCAATGCACGATCTTTGGAATTGGTCACCATGTGCGATGGCTGATCGCAACGCGTGACCGGTCTTTTTGCTGATGGCGTCATCTGAAATCACCCTGGAATCGCTGCCCTCCGTCAGCCAGATCCCGGCTGCCGATTGGGATGCCTGCGCCAATCCGCCTTGCGGTCCTGAAAGCCTCGATGAGCTCGACACTCTGAGTTCACGCGAGGCCGCAGCCGAGTCCGGCGCCGCATTAAGACGGCCCTATAACCCATTCGTTTCACACGCCTTTTTCTCGGCATTGGAAACCTCCGGCTCGGCCTGCGCGCGAACCGGCTGGGGTCCGCGCCACCTCGTGGCAAAGCTCGGCGGCGCGATCGCCGGCATCGTGCCGTGCTATCTGAAATCGCACTCGCAGGGCGAATACGTGTTCGACCGCGGCTGGGCCGATGCCTATGAGCGCGCCGGCGGCCGCTATTATCCGAAACTGCAGGCCTCGGTGCCCTTCACCCCGGCCACCGGGCAGCGCCTGCTGATCCGCGACGGCGTCGATCGCGAACGCATCGGCACCGCGCTGGCGAGCGGCCTGATTGCGCTGTGCGAGGCGACCAGGGCGTCGTCGGTCCATGTCACCTTTGCCCGCGAAGCCGAATGGAAGTTTCTCGCCGAATACGGCTTCCTGCAGCGCACCGACCAGCAGTTCCACTGGCATAACCACGGCTACGCCTCGTTCGATGATTTCCTCGCCAGCCTCAATTCCCGCCACCGCAAGGCGATCAAGCGGGAGCGCCGCGAGGCGCTTGCCGTCGAGGGCATCACGGTCCACGCGCTGACCGGCCGCGACATCACCGAAGATGCCTGGGACGCCTTCTTCGACTTCTACATGGAGACCGGCTCGCGCAAATGGGGGCGACCGTATCTCACGCGAGAATTCTATTCGCTGATCGGCGAGAGCATGGCCGACGACGTGCTGCTGGTGATGGTCAAGCGCGCCGGACGCTGGATCGCCGGCGCCATCAATTTCATCGGCTCCGATACCCTGTTCGGCCGTCACTGGGGCGCGATCGAACATCACCCGTTCCTGCATTTCGAGGTCTGCTACTATCAGGCGATCGATTTTGCCATTGCGCGCGGCCTGAAGACCGTCGAGGCCGGCGCGCAGGGCGAGCACAAGATCGCCCGCGGATACCTGCCGCAGACCACCTACTCCGCGCATTACATCGCCGATCCCGGCCTCGCCCGCGCCATCGACGAATATCTGAAGCGCGAGCGCGCCTATGTCGCGGAGGCCGGTCGCGAACTCACCGAGGCCGGACCGTTTCGCAAAGTTGCCGAAGAGCCGTCTTGACGGTTCCAGCGACCGGAAGCGAGAGTAGAATCGAACACGAGGAGACCGCCATGCCCGCCTACGATACCAACAACATCTTCGCGAAAATCCTGCGCGGCGAGTTTCCCTGCCACAAGGTGTATGAGGACGACCACGTGCTGGCGTTTCTCGACATCATGCCGCGCGCACCGGGCCACACCCTGGTGATTCCGAAGGCCCCTGCCCGCAATATCCTCGACATCACGCCTGACGATTACGCCCATGTCGCACGCGGCGCGCACAAGATCGCCGCCGCCGCGATGACGGCCTTCAAGGCCGACGGCATCACCGTGCAGCAGTTCAACGAGGCCGCCGGCGGACAGGTGGTGTTTCACCTGCACATGCATGTGATGCCCCGCCACGACGGCATCGCCCTGCTGCCGCCGGCCAGCCGCAAGGAAGACGTCAAGGTGCTGGAGGACAATGCGACGAAGCTGATCGCGGCGCTGAAGGGCGGGTAGTGGGTTCAGCCGTCACCCTGAGGTGCGCTCAGCGGCGCAATCGCGCCGCTGACTTGCGCCTCGAAGGGCGATGGCGTGGCACATCCTTCGAGGCTCGCCGAAGAGGCTCGCACCTCAGGATGACGTCGGAGTTGGTGGCGCCGGGATAACGGATCAACTCACTCCCCCTCGAAATCCCCGGGATGCGGCTGCGCCAGCGGGGTGAATTCGCAGCGGTCGGGCTTGATGTCGAGCAGCGGCGTCTCATCGAGGCAGTCGAGGCCGCGCACCAGCACCACATTGCCCTCGACGCCGACCAGCCTGACGATCGAGGTTCCGATCGGGTTCGGCCGCACCGGCGAGCGCAGCGAGAAGGCGCCGCGGGTGTTGCCGTTGTCTTTCGGGCTCTGCAGCACCAGGTCGCGGCGCGACTGGTGCAGCCAGTAGATCACTTCGAGATTGCTGTAGAAGTCGACGCCCTTCAGCGCCGGCAGCCACGGCTCGAAAACCTCGAGCCGGCAGACCGGACCGTCGTGGCGGCCCTGCCGCGGCGTCATCTCGCGCGAGGTCCAGGGCGTCCGGATGCGGCCGATGAAGTAGAGCGAAGCGTTGCCCGCTTTCGGCAGATCGACCGCGAGTTCTCCCTCGCGAACTTTAGTCAGTGCAACCATGGCTTGGGTCCGTAAAATGAACAGCTTCTCAGCTGCCGGACAGTATCAGCCCAGCCACCATTTGCCACCCAGCATGACCGCCTCACCGCCAACCACGCCGGCAAAAATCGAGCGCCGCGTCAGCATGAAGACCGCGAATCCCGCCGCCACCGCCCCGTAGCGCAGCCAGTCCGGTATACTGGCCAGGGAGCCTGGCGGCAGCACCAGGATCTGCGCGATGACGCCGGCGAGGATCGCGGTCGCGACCGCCCTCACCCAGACCAGCAGCTCGGAGCCCTCGTCGACGCCGCCACCGAACCAGAGCCCGAGCATGCGCCAGACTTCGTTGGGCAGGAAGCCCGCGACAACGAGCACCAGCAGCGCATGCCAGTCGCCGATAAAATCGCTCATCTGCGTTCCCGCCACCGGTGAACACCATAGGCGATGGTGCCGGCCGAAATGCCGCTGATCAGGATATCGACGCCGGTCTGCAGCAGGGATACCAGCGGAAACAGCGCCAGGCCCAGCACCAGCGCCAGCACATCGGAGAGCTGCCGGCAGTTGCGCGCGGTAGAAAGCAGGAACGCCAGCGGCGTCAGCAGCAGAATGGCCGCGCCCAGCAGCGGCGGCAGGTTGGCGGCGAGACCGTAACCGAGCGTGGTGGCAACGAGGCAGACCGCGCACAGCCCGCTGCCGAGCCCATGCGTGAAGGCGATGCGGCGCTCGCGCGGCACATGCGGGAACAGGCGAAAACATTCGACCCACAGGGTCACCGCGATGAAATGCGTCGCCAGTACCAGATGCCGTCGTTTGGTCTGCGGCGTGCGCATCATCGGCAAAACCGACACCACCATAGGGAACAGCCTGATCGCACTGACGGTCACGGCAATCGCCGCCTGCACCACCGTTGCCCCCGATCCCAGCGTCGAAATCAGGATGATCTGCGCCGGCCCCGCCCAGACCAGCGCCGTGCTGGTCAGCACCCATCCGAGGCTGAAATGGCTGTCATGTGCCAGCGCCCCGATGCCGAGATAGGTCGCAAACAGCACCAGCGTGAGCACCGTCGAGGCGACCGAGCGGACGCCCCATGCGAAGGCGCGCAAGGGGCTTTGCCAACTGGTCGAGTCGAGCGGAGGAAGGGCCAAGGGCCACCGGACCATGTGAGTCGTGTCAGGGCCATAACGATGGTGAAAGGGACTTGCGTCAAGCGAGCCGCAGGCAGTGCAGCCCGTCATTGCGGGCGGAGCGAAGCAATCAAGCGGCTGGATACGGCATCCAATGGACCGCTTCGACGCAAAACGTGTTCAACCCCTCACGTTCGTATTCCGCAGCACCAGACATGCGCCGCCGGCGCGGCGGATACGGCTGCAGAGTTCGTCGGCCGCCGGGCGGGTGTCGGCGCCGATCCGCACCTGATAGAACGTTCGCGTGCCCCGGCTGCGCCAGATGCGGCCCGAGAGGCTCGGGTCCTGATCGCCGATCACGGCGCTCAGGCGCTTCATCGCCCGTGAATACATCGCCAGCGCCCGGTCGCGATTGAAGCCGGCGGCGAGTTGCACGCCCCACAGCTTGTCGGCACCAAGCTTCACGTGCTGCTCAAGCTCGGTGACGAAGGGATTGGGCGCGCGCCTGAGCAGAGCCATCAAGTCGCGGCAGGAAGAACGCGGCGCGCGGTCCGGCAGCTTGTCCCTGGTGCCGGGCCTTGCCCATTCATCGACCGTCGTGCCGGTGATGGCTGCAACGTAATTGCGCGTCTCCTGCGGCATGTAGCCGGAGCCTTCAAGCCATTCCCGCACCCGCCGCGGTCCGGCATTGTAGGCCGCCGCCGCCAGCCCGAGATTGCCGAACTGGCCGCGCAATTCGCGCAAGAATTCCGCGGATTTCGGCAGCGCCTGTACGGGATCGAAGGGATCGAGCAGCCGGCGCTCGCTGGCGGTTCCCGGCATGAATTGCGCGATGCCTTGCGCGCGCTGGCCATTGCGCGTGACCGGCCCCACCGCATCGGCTTGAAAGCGGCTCTCCTGCCAGATCACGCGTGCGAAAAACTCCAGCGGCAGCTCATTGGCCTTCGCCGCCGACTCGATCATCAGGCACATCGCCTCGCGTGTATCGGTCTCCCGCTTGTTGTCCGCTGGTCTCTCCGCCCCGCCCTTGCTTTCGTCGCCGGCGGCGGATTGTTCGACGCCGGGCTTGGCCAGTTCGCCGCCGGCCGCCGGGGGCGCCGCATCCTCGGCTACCACCGGCATCACGGATTGCCAGAGCGCCACCACCACAGCGCAAAGCGCAGCTCTCGGACCAATGACCGTTCGCATGGGAGCTCTGCTATCCGCCAGCCGCGCTTGACACAGGGAACCGACCGTCTAGCTATCTAGGCGCAGCTATCCGCAAGAATGATGGCGCGCATGTGGAGCGCAAGGCATGACGGCAGCTTCGGACGAACAATTCGGCTTCGCGCCCGACGACGACACGCCGATCCGCTATATGCAACGGACCCGCGACTATTATGCGGCGATCGGCTATACCACGCCCTATCGCTGGGCGCATTTTGTCGAAGCGCCGTTCCAGCCGCTGAACAAGCCGCTGGCGCAATCCCGTGTTGCGCTCGTGACCACAGCAGCACCATTCGATCCCGCCAAGGGCGATCAGGGCCCGGGCGCGAAGTACAATGGCGGCGCCAAATTCTATTCAGTCTATGACGGCGATACCTCCCGGGATCATGATTTGCGGATCTCGCACATCGCCTATGACCGCGTGCACACCAGGGCCGACGACAGCGGCACCTGGTTTCCGCTGCCGCAACTGCGGCGGCTCGCGAACGAGCGGCGGATCGGCAGCGTGGCGCCCCGCTTCTTCGGCGCGCCGACCAACCGCAGCCATCGCGTCACCATCGAAACCGACGCCCCCGAAATCCTGGCGCGCTGCAAGGCCGACAACGTCGACGCCGCCGTACTGGTTCCGAACTGCCCGGTCTGCCACCAGACCATCAGCCTGGTCGCCCGGCACCTGGAGGCCAACGGCATTGCCACCGTGGTGATGGGCTGCGCCAAGGATATCGTCGAACACGCCGCGGTGCCGCGGTTCCTGTTCTCGGATTTTCCGCTCGGCAATTCGGCGGGCAAGCCGCACGATCCGGCGTCGCAGGCCTTTACCCTGGAGCTGGCCCTGCGGCTGCTGGAAACCGCCCCGGGCCCGCAAACCACGGTGCAGTCGCCGCTGCGCTGGAGCGCGGACGCGGCGTGGAAGCGCGACTACAGCAACGCCAATGCCCTGAGCGCCGAGGAACTGGCGCGGCTACGGCGCGAATTCGACGCGCAGAAGGAAATCGCGCGTGGACTGCGCGAGAGCACGGCGTGAGCGGTTGCGGTCGATCGAAGTAACCTTCGTCAGCTGGAAAAAGTCCAGAATCAAGGCTTCTCCGGGCATCATCAATTTACGTTAACGGCGCATTTTGCCGGCCGCGGTCTTTCGTCTGATGCGAAGCCGGGTATGGTCCCTCCTTTGAAGGGGAGACTATTTCGATGTTGGATCGGCGCCAAAACGCACGCGGAAAGGTGATCTACGGCGGCGTTGCCGGGATCGGCGAAGACGGCGCAACCCGGGAATGCGTGGTACGCAACATTTCGGAAACCGGCGCCAGCGTCGAATTCAAGAACATCGTCAAGCTGCCCAGGGAGCAGATGTCGCTGACCATCGCGCGGAAGGGCCGCTCGTTTCTCGCCAGGATCATCTGGTGGCGCGACAATTTCGTCGGAGTGGCCTTCAGTTCCGAAATCGAGATGCCGGTTTCCGATCTCGAGGAGCGGCTGCGCAAAAGCGAAAAGAAGAAGCGCCAGCTGCAGCGCCGCATCAAGGAACTGATCGGCGAAGGCTGAACAGGCCGCACGCCGCGCGCTTCATCCATCAAAAAGCCGGCGGTCTCGCGACACGCCGGCTTTCCGATTCTTGATCCTGGCGGATCACACCTTGACCAGCGGGCCTCGTGAGGCCGGGCCGTTCGACCCACCGCCGGGACCGCTGGGCTTTGGCTTGCGCGACACGCTGCGCTTGCGCGTTCCGGGCAGTTTCTCCGGCTTCGGCGTCACCGGCCCCTCGACATATTCAAAGCCGATTTTCTCCTGGTCGGCCTCTGCATTCGCTTCGTCCGCCACCAGCACAACGCGGACATGGCCACCGCCCTTGAGCTTGCCGAACAGCACCTCGTCCGCCAGCGGCTTCTTGATGTGCTCCTGGATCACGCGCGCCATCGGCCGCGCACCCATCTGCTCGTCGTAACCATGCTTGATCAGCCAGGCCTTGGCCGGCTCCGACAGTTCGATGGTGACGTCTCGGTCGGCGAGCTGCGCCTCGAGTTGCAGCACGAATTTTTCCACCACCATGCCGATGACGTCGGGATTGAGATGCGCGAACGAGACGATGGCATCGAGCCGGTTGCGGAACTCGGGCGCGAACTGGCGGTTGATCGCCTCGTGATCGTCCCCTTCCCGCTTGTTGCGCGTGAAGCCGACCGCCTGGCGGGCCAGGTCGGCGGCGCCGGCATTGGTGGTCATGATCAGGATCACATTGCGGAAATTGACCTGCTTGCCGTTATGGTCGGTGAGCCGGCCGTGATCCATGATCTGCAGCAGCACGTTGTAGAGATCCGGATGCGCCTTCTCGATTTCGTCGAGCAGCACCACGCAATGCGGATGCTGGTCGACGCCGTCGGTCAACAAGCCGCCCTGGTCGAATCCGACATAGCCCGGAGGCGCGCCGATCAGGCGCGACACGGTGTGCCGCTCCATATATTCCGACATGTCAAAGCGGATCAGCTCGACGCCGAGCGAGGCCGCGAGCTGCTTTGCCACCTCGGTCTTGCCGACGCCGGTCGGACCCGAGAACAGATAGGAGCCGATCGGCTTCTCCGGCTCGCGCAAGCCGGCACGCGACAGCTTGATCGAGGCGGAAAGCGCCTCGATCGCCTTGTCCTGCCCGAACACCACGCGCTTCAGCGTCTGCTCGAGATGCTTGAGCACCTCGGCATCGTCCTTCGACACGCTCTTGGGCGGAATCCGCGCCATGGTCGCGATCGTAGTCTCGATTTCCTTGATGCCGATGGTCTTCTTGCGCTTGTTCTCGGCAACCAGCATCTGCGCCGCGCCCGACTCGTCGATCACGTCGATCGCCTTGTCCGGCAATTTGCGGTCGTGGATGTAGCGCGACGACAGCTGCACCGCGGCCTCGATCGCCTCGTTGGTGTATTTCAGCCGGTGATAGTCCTCGAAATAGGGCTTTAGCCCCTTCAGGATCGCGATGGCGTCTTCCACCGTCGGCTCGTTGACGTCGATCTTCTGGAACCGGCGCACGAGCGCGCGATCCTTCTCGAAGTGCTGGCGGTATTCCTTGTAGGTGGTCGAGCCCATGCAGCGGATCGTGCCGGATGCCAGCGCGGGTTTTAGAAGATTGGAGGCGTCCATCGCGCCGCCGGAGGTGGCGCCGGCGCCGATCACGGTGTGGATTTCATCGATGAAAAGGATGGCGTTGGGATGGGCCTCGAGCTCCTTGAGCACCTGCTTCAGCCGCTCCTCGAAATCGCCGCGATAGCGGGTGCCTGCGAGCAGCGTGCCCATGTCGAGCGAGAACACCGTCGCCGCGGCCAGCACCTCCGGCACTTCACTGTCGACGATGCGTTTGGCCAAGCCCTCCGCGATCGCGGTCTTGCCGACGCCGGCTTCGCCGACGAACAGCGGATTGTTCTTCTGGCGGCGGCACAGCACCTGAATCGCGCGGTTGATCTCGGCATTGCGTCCGATCACCGGGTCGATCTTGCCGTCGCGCGCTTTCTTGTTGAGGTTGACGCAGTAGGTATCGAGCGCCTCGCCCTTCTTCTTGGAATCCTCATTGCCCTTGGTCTCGGTCTCCTCGTCGACGCCGCGCACCGGCCGCGCTTCCGAGACCCCGGGCCGCTTGGCGATGCCGTGGCTGATGTAGTTCACCGCGTCGTAGCGGGTCATGTCCTGCTCCTGCAGGAAATAGGCGGCATGGCTCTCGCGCTCCGCGAAGATCGCGATCAGCACGTTGGCGCCGGTAACTTCCTCGCGGCCGGACGACTGCACATGAATGACCGCGCGCTGGATCACGCGCTGGAAGCCGGCGGTCGGCTTGGCGTCGTCGGCGCCGTCGGTGACCAGATTCTCGAATTCGGTCTCGAGATAATTGACCAGGCTGGTGCGCAGCTTGTCGAGATCGACGCTGCAGGCACGCATGACGGCGGCCGCGTCGGAATCATCGATCAGCGACAGCAGAAGGTGTTCCAGCGTCGCATATTGATGATGACGCTCGTTCGCAATCGCCAGCGCACGATGCAGGGATTGTTCAAGGCTCTGGGAAAAAGTTGGCATTCGCGTCCTCTGTGGCCCCCGCCATCATGATCGCCGTTGCCCGGTCAGGCAACAACAACCTTTGTCATATAGTTACGCCCGATCAAGGCGAAAGGCCGGTTCCGCCAGAATGGATTTACTCCAAAGCGACACGACTCACCTGCCCAAGACCGGTCCGGCCGACGCCGGGCGCCGGTGGTCCCGCTCAAAGCAAAACCCGTTCCCATTTCGGCGGATTTCGCGGGGCGTTACTTTTTTTCCATCACGCATTGCAGGGGGTGCTGGTGCTTGCGCGCAAAATCCATCACCTGGGTCACTTTGGTCTCGGCGATTTCGTAGGTGAACACCCCGCACTCCCCGATTCCATGGTGATGGACGTGGAGCATGATCTTGGTGGCGGCTTCGACATCCTTCTGGAAGAACTTCTCCAGCACGTGAACGACAAACTCCATCGGAGTGTAATCGTCATTCAGTATCAGCACGCGATAGAGATTCGGTCGCTTGGTCTTGGGTTTGACCTTGGCGATGACCGACGTGGCCGGCCCCCCCGTCCCCCCTGTATTGCTCTCATCATTGCCCATTCGGGGAGCAGATGCGGCGACAGCGGGCGCGGCGGAACGATCAAATCTGGAAGTTAATTGCAGCATGGCACAGGCGTTCGAAATCCCCACGGGAAACCGGACTGCGCGACCAAGGACACCTCAGGCGACGGCACTCCTTGCGGAGCCATCCAACGAGTTCCCAGACACGCTTCCAGATCGCCGCTCCCGGGCGGCTCGACCCCACCAGCTGGATCGATAGCTCCAAATATGGGTCCGGCTTCGGCCCGCCGCAAGCGCATTGATCCTGGCCAAATGCGACCTGCCGCGGGGCCGATTCCCAGGCCCGGCGATCCGTTCAAGGTTAATCAATTCTGCCGGGTTTGACAAAGCCGGGCTTCCGGCCGTTTAGCCGGCATTGACGATAGCAAGCACTTCTGCCGGTTGATCCGCATTTAGGTGGCTATTGAGCCAGTTTTCACCGCACCGATTTACCAGCTGTTTAGCGGACTGACCCGAAATGGGGCAAAGGAACCCGATTTCGGTGACAATCATGTTGAGAATCTCCATTACCAGCCAGATTCGTGCAGCGCTTGGCCGCTTTCCCGCGGCCGACCAGGGCAATATCGCGGTGCTCTTTGCCGTCGCCCTATTGCCCCTCCTCAGCTTCATGGGCGCGGCGATCGACTATACCCGCGCCAATAGCGCGCGCACGTCGATGCAGGCCGCCCTCGATTCGACGTCGTTGATGCTGGCGAAGGATCTGTCCGACGGAAGGATCACAACCGACCAGATCGGTGCGAAGGCTACGGCCTATTTCAATGGCCTCTACACCAACAAAGACGCCAGGTCGGTGACGATCAGCGCAACGTATACGGCCAGTTCGAGCCAGGGTTCGACCATCCAGGTCAACGGATCCGGCGCCGTGATCACCGAATTCATGAAGGTCGCCGGCTTCCCGACCATCGGCTTCAACACCAGTTCGACCTCCGCGTGGGGCCATACGCGGATGCGCGTGGCGCTCGCGCTCGACGTCACCGGCTCGATGGCCCAGGACGGCAAGATGGACGCGCTGAAGCCGGCGGCAAAGCGTCTGATCGACCAGCTCAGCGCCCTCGCCAAAAATCCCGGCGATGTCTACGTTTCGATCATTCCGTTCGCCAAGGACGTCAATGTCGGCGCCAGCAACTATAATGCGAGCTGGATCAACTGGAGCGACTGGGACGAAGACAACAAGACCTGCAGTGGATGGGGCTGGAGTGCAAGCTGCACGCCGAAGAACCACAACACCTGGAACGGCTGCGTCACCGACCGCGATCAGAACTACGACACGCAGAACACCGCGCCGACCGGGGGGCCCTCCACCCGGTTCTACGCGGAGCAATACAACGCTTGCCCGGCGCAGCTGATGCCGCTCAGTTACGATTTCGCCGCACTCAAGAACAAGATCGACTCGCTTACTCCCAATGGCGGCACCAATCAGCCGATCGGGATCGCCTGGGGATGGCAATCCCTGACCTCGACCGCACCGCTCAATGCTCCCCCCGAAGAGGCGAACTACACCTACAGCAAGGTGCTGATCGTGATGTCCGACGGCCTCAATACCCAGAATCGCTGGCCTTCCTACGGAAACGGCCAAACTCAGTACAATGGCCAGATCGATGCGCGCCAACGGATCCTGTGCGACAACATCAAGGCGGCCGGCATCACCATCTATGCGATGCACGTCAATACCGACAACGATCCGACCTCCGCCGTTCTGCAGTATTGCGCCAGCAGCCCCGACAAGTTCTCCACCGTCACCTCGGCGACCCAGATCATGGCCGCCTTCAACTCGATCGGAAGCTCGTTGTCGAAGCTGCGGGTCGCGCGATAATTCCTCGCAAGTCCGCCGACAAGAAAAAAGCCCGGCCATGATGGCCGGGCTTTTCGATTCCTTGGGAAGCCGCGCTGCGCCTAATGCGTGGCGGCGGGGGTGAACTTCGCCACCAGGCCCTCGAACGGCTTGAAGGTCTGCTTGGCGAGATCGGCATAGAGTCCCGCGATCTTCTGCGACTCGGTCATGAAAGACTCGCAGGCCGACTTCGCGAATTCGGTCTGCACTTCGATCGCCTTGTCCAATGACTTCACGCCGGACAGCTTCTCGACCATCGACTTGGTGTCCTCGAACGACTTCTTGGTGTAGTCGCCGTAGGCGCTCGCAATCGCCTGCATGCCGTGCTGCAGGGTGGTTGCGGAGGCAACGACCGTCTCGAGCTGCTCTTTGCCGTACTGCTGGATGTCTTCGACCTTGACCATTGTGGAGTCCTTCCCAGACTGATTGTGAACTTGTTGCCGGGAGGTCCCGGCTCCCTAACATCTGCTATCATAGTGCACCGCACAATAAAGTCAACGATAATTGTGCGGCGCACAAATCGAGGAAATTAGCCATAAACACCGGGGGACTACGCAACGGTTGCTTAATCTTTTGGAAACTCGACCCGCCTAACCTGATTCTTGGACTTGTTCGCGTTCCGGACAGCAGCCTTGAAAATTGTTTATGGAACAGCGTCTTAGCTAGAACAGCGGCCTGACCGGCCATTCAGGCGCAAGGGCCTGCCCGGATCAGGATCATGAGCAGGGAAACGGTGCCGGCCGTTGGGCATAATTTAGCCTCACGAACCGGTGATCAAGACAGAAATGGGACGGGGAAGTTTATGCTTCGCACAACCTTGGCTTCCTCGCGTCTTCTGCGAGCTTGCGTACTCGGTCTGGCCACGATCACCACTGCGGTCGTTTTCACCACCGACACCGCCGACGCCCGCCGCTACCGCAAGCATGTGCGGCACCATGTGCAGAAACCAAGCTATAGCCCGGCGTTCGCCTCGATCATCGTCGACGCCAACACCGGCGCGACGCTGACCGCCAACAATCCCGACGCCATCCGCCATCCCGCCTCGCTCACCAAGATCATGACGCTCTACCTGCTTTTCGAGCGCCTCGAAGCCGGCAAGCTGAAGCTCGATTCCGAACTGGAAGTGTCCGAGTACGCATCCGGGCAGGCGCCCACCAAACTCGGGCTGCGCCCGGGCCAAACCATCAAGGTCGAAGACGCCATCAAGGGACTGGTGACACGGTCCGCCAACGACGCGTCCGTGGTGATTGCGGAAGCCATTTCCGGCGACGAAGACGACTTCGCCAAGCTGATGACGCGCAAAGCGCGCGCGCTTGGCATGACCAGGACGGTGTATCGCAATGCCAACGGCCTGCCCAACCCCGAGCAGGTCACAACCGCGCGCGATCAGGCGACGCTCGGCCGTGCGATCCAGGATCGGTTCCCGCGCTATTACCGCTACTTCGCGACATCGAGCTTCGTCTATCGCGGCCGTGCGATCCGCAATCACAACCGCCTGCTCGGCAACGTCGAGGGCGTCGATGGCATCCAGACCGGCTACACCCGCGCCTCGGGCTTCAAACTCGTGACCTCGATGCGCCGTGGCAACCGCCATCTGGTTGGCGTGGTGCTGGGCGGCCGCAGCGGCGGTTCGCGCGACGCCATCATGCGCAACCTGCTCGCGGAAAATCTCGCAAAGGGCGCCACCAACCGCACCGTTGCG
>JAUXWH010000252.1 GCA_030681365.1 Bradyrhizobium sp. | reverse complement strand
TCGATCTTCGTGCTGTTTCCGCTGATGGTCCTGGTCATGCTGACCCTGCTGATGATCCAGCTGCAAAGCTTCTCGCGGCTGATCCTGGTGTTCCTCACCGCGCCGCTCGGCATCATCGGCGCCTCGCTGGGACTGAATATCGCCAACCAGCCGTTCGGCTTCGTGGCGCTGCTCGGGCTGATCGCGCTGGCCGGCATGATCATGCGCAATGCGGTGATCCTGGTCGACCAGATCGAGACCGACGTCGCCGCCGGCCTGACCCGCAAGGAAGCCATCGTCGAAGCTACCGTCCGGCGTACCCGCCCGGTGGTGCTGACGGCGCTGGCCGCGATCCTCGCGATGATCCCGCTGTCGCGCTCGGCGTTCTGGGGCCCGATGGCGATCACCATCATGGGCGGCCTGTTCGTGGCGACCTTCCTGACGCTGTTGTACCTGCCGGGACTCTACGCACTCTGGTTCCGCAAGAGCCTGGAGGAACGCGGCAGCGGCGAGACAGTTGACGTTGCGCCGCAGCATCAACCGGTGCCGCAGCCCGCAATTCCGCTTGCCCAGGCGGCGGAATAATTGAACATTGAATGAGATTGAGTCCTGACATGGCGCTGGTTTCCGACCATATCGAACCCGACACGCGAGAGCGGATTCTCGTGGTGGCGGAGCGTTTGTTCCGCGAGATCGGCTATCAAAAGACCACCGTGGCCGATATCGCCAAGATGCTGCGGATGAGCCCGGCCAACGTCTATCGCTTTTTCGATTCGAAGAAGGCGATCCACGAGGGCGTCGCGCGCGTGCTGATGGGTGAGGTCGAGGTCGAGGCGCAACGGATCGCCGACAGCCCGGGTCCGGCCGCCGCACGCCTGCGCGAACTCATGAAGACCGTCCACCGCATGAATTCGGAACGCTATGTCGGCGATTCCAAGCTGCACGAGATGGTTGCGATCGCGATGGAGGAGGACTGGGAGGTCTGCAACGCCCATATCATGCTGATTACGCAGACCATGGGCAGCGTGATCGCGCAGGGCGTGGCATCAGGCGAATTCGAGGTGACGGACCTCGAGCAAGCGGCGTTGTGCTGCTGCACCGGCATGGTGCGGTACTTCCATCCGCAGATGATCGCACAATGCGCCACCAAGCCCGGTCCGACCATCGACCAGATGATCGATTTCATCCTCTCCAGCATGGCGCCGCGGGGCAAATAACCTCGTCTTGTAGGGTGGGCAAAGGCGCCGCTTGCGCCGTGCCCACCATTCTTGCTTTAAGAAACCGGTGGGCACGCCACCGGGCGCGCATACGCGCGACCGGTGCCTTTGCCCACCCTACGGCCCTACAAAGGAAAAAAACGTGGACGCCAAAACCCCGAAAGACCTGCATTTTTACGAGCCGGCCAACGGCCACGGCCTCAAGCACGATCCCTTCAACGCCATCATCGCGCCGCGCCCGATCGGCTGGATCTCGTCACGGGGCGCCAAGGGCAACGTCAATCTGGCGCCCTACAGCTTCTTCAACGCCTTCAACTACCACCCGCCGATCATCGGCTTTTCCTCGACCTCGTGGAAGGACTCGGTCCAGAATATCCAGGAAACCGGCGAGTTCGTCTGGAATCTCGCCACCATGGACCTAGCGCAGCAGATGAACGCCACTGCGGCGCATGTCGCCCGCGACGTCAATGAATTCAGCATTGCGGGTCTCACCGCGGTGCCGGGCAAGCTCGTCAACGTGCCGCGGGTCGCGGAAAGCCCGGTCGCGTTCGAGTGCAAATTGTCGCAGATCATCCAGCTGCAGGGCGCCGACGGCAACAAGGCGCAGGCCTGGCTCACGCTCGGCGAAGTCGTCGCCGTCCACATCGACAAGGCCTTCATCAAGGACGGCGTCTATCAGACCGCGCTGGCGCGTCCGATCGTCCGCGCCGGCCGCCAGGGCGACTATTTCGAGATCAAGCCGGAAAACATGTTCGAGATGAAGCGGCCGGATTGATCGCGTTGTAAGCCTTCTTCCTTATCCCTCCTCCCGCGCAGCGGTGGGGAGGGTGGCCGGCCGAAGGACGGTCGGGTGGGGGGTATCTCAACAAATGACCTGCCGACTGAATGCGCTGAAGCACCCCCACCCGTCACATCGTTCGCTGCGCTCACGATACGGCACCCAAGAGCGAGCTTCGCTCGTCTCGACCCCATCGCTACGCGGGGGGAGGGAGAAGCGGAACCGACGCGCCTCACGGCCGTTATCCAGCACCACTGCGCCTTGGATCAAATTCTTGGATCAATTTCGCTTTATTCTCAGTGCGAAGTGTTCACCGAAATTCCCGGCTTTCCGCTAGAATGAACCGTCTTTTGGCATAAGCGGTGCCGCGACCATCGCGCCGCTTCCGACATGAGGACATCGCCATGAGCTTCCGCCGCGATTATATCACCAAGCCGATCTTCTCCTGGGCGCGCGGCGTGCTGCCGGCGATGTCGGACACCGAGCGCGAGGCGCTGGAGGCCGGCGACGTCTGGTGGGATGCCGACCTTTTCACCGGTAATCCGGATTGGGCCAAACTGCTGGCGGTCGCGCCGGCGACGCTGACGCCGGAGGAGCGGGCTTTCCTCAACGGCCCCGTCGACGAACTCTGCGGCATGCTCGACGACTGGAAGATCAACTGGGAATGGCGGGATTTGCCGCCCGAAGCGTGGGCCTACATCAAGCGCGAAAAATTCTTCGGCATGATCATCCCGAAGGAGTATGGCGGGCTCGGCTTCTCGCCCTATGCGCATTCCGAAGTGGTGCGGAAGCTTTCGTCGCGTTCGCTGACCGCCGCCGTCACCGTGATGGTGCCCAATTCATTGGGTCCCGGCGAACTCCTGATGCGCTTCGGCACAAGCGAGCAGCAGCAGAAATGGCTGCCGCGTCTGGCGGACGGCCGCGAGATTCCCTGTTTCGGGCTGACCAGCCCGGAAGCCGGCTCCGACGCCGCCTCGATGATCGACAGCGGCATCATCTGCAATGGCCATTTTGACGGCAAGGAGGTGCTTGGCCTTCGCCTGAACTGGCACAAGCGCTACATCACGCTCGGCCCGGTGGCGACGCTGCTCGGCCTCGCCTTCAAGGCCTATGATCCCGATCATCTCGTGGGCTCGCAGGAAGAACTCGGCATATCCGTGGCGTTGATTCCGACCGATCTGCCCGGCGTCGAGATCGGCCGGCGCCATCTGCCGTCGATGCAGGTGTTCCAGAATGGTCCCAACAAGGGACACGATGTCTTCATCCCGATGGACTACATCATCGGCGGCCAGGCGCGCCTCGGCCAGGGCTGGAAAATGCTGATGACGGCGCTTGCCGCCGGGCGCGGCATCTCGCTGCCGTCGCTGTCGGCGGCGGGTGCGGCCTATGCCGCGCGCACGTCAGGCGCCTACGCGCGGATCCGTGAGCAGTTCAACGTTCCCATCGGCAAGTTCGAGGGCATCGAGGAGCCGCTGGCGCGCATCGCCGGCACCGCCTATCTGCTCGATGCCGCGCGGCGGCTGACCTGTGCGGCGCTGAATCAGGGCCACCATCCCGCCGTGATTTCCGGCATCATGAAGCTGCATGCCACGGAACGGATGCGGATCGCGATCGATGACGCCATGGACATCCATGGCGGCAAGGCAGTGATCGACGGCCCGCAGAATTACATGGGCAATCTCTATCGCTCGGTGCCGGTCGGCATCACCGTGGAGGGCGCCAATATCCTGACCCGCAATCTGATCGTGTTCGGCCAGGGCGCGATCCGCGCGCATCCCTATCTGCTGGAAGAGATGAACGCGCTCGGCGAGGCTGACCGCGCCAGGGGGCTCGACGCCTTCGACAAGGCGTTCTGGCAACATATCGGCCACAGCGTCACCACGCTGTTCCGCGCCTGGGGCCGCAACTGGAGCGGCGGACTGTTCGCGCCGGCGCCGGATGCCGGCGACGCCACAGGGTTCTATCGCCAGCTCTCGCGCTATTCCTCGGCCTTCGCGCTATGCGCCGACATGGCGCTGCTCACGCTCGGCGGTGCGCTGAAGCGCAAGGAGATGCTGTCGGCGCGGTTCGGCGATATTCTCTCCGAACTCTATTTGCTCTCCGCCGCGCTGAAACGCTGGCAGGACGAGGGCCGGCAACGGGAAGATTTCGCCGCCCTCGAATGGTGCATGGCCAGCGGATTTAGAACCATCGAGAACCGGTTTGCCGAGATCCTCGCCAATCTGCCCAACCGCTTCGTCGCCGTCATTCTGAAGTTCGTGGTCCAGCCGTTCGGCGCCCGCGCGCTGGGGCCGTCCGACCGCGTGGTACACCAATGTGCCCAGCTGGTACTGGAGCCGTCAGTGGCGCGCGACCGGCTGACGGCGGATTTGTCGCATGTCGATGACGATGGCGGCGTGGCGCGGCTGGAGAAGGCGTTCCTGCTGGTGACAGGCGCCGAGGAGATTGCCAAGAGCATGCGCGCGGCCCGTATCAAGGACTGGAAGGAAGCGGTGAAGAGGGGCGTCATCACCCAGACCGAGGGTAAGAAGATCGCGGCTGCCCAGGAAGCAGTCGCAAAAGTGATCGAAGTCGACGACTTCGCAGCCGAAGCGCTATCGCCGATTTACAAGAAGCCTGCCGATGTGCATCAGTTCTTCCAGGAATTGGGTGAACAGCGGGCAGCAAGCTGATGGCGCGACCGGTCTATATTATCGATGGCAGCCGGACGCCGTTCCTCAAGGCGCGATCCGGCCCCGGGCCGTTTACGCCTGTCGATCTTGCCGTGCAATGCGGCCGGCCGCTGCTGGCCCGGCAGCCCTTCGCACCCGATGCGTTCGACCAGGTGATCCTGGGCTGCGTCAACGTCATTGCCGACGAGATGAACCCGGCCCGTGTCGCCGCCCTGCGGCTCGGCATGGGGGAAGCCATGGTGGCGTTCACGGTGCAGATCAATTGCGGCTCCGGCATGCAGTCGATCGACACGGCGTACCGCTATATCCGTGAAGGCAATTCGGACCTGATCCTGGCCGGGGGCGCTGAAGCGCTCAGCCATGCGCCGCTGGTCTGGCCGCAGCAGGGCGTGCGCTGGTTCGCAGGCTTGGCCGGCGCCAAGGGCATCGTCGCCAAACTCGCCGCGCTCGCCAAAACCCGCCCCGGCTATTTCAAGCCGATCATCGGCCTGGAGCGCGGGCTGACCGACCCGATCACCGAGCTCAACATGGGCCAGACCGCCGAAAAGGTCGGTTATCTCTTCGGCATCACCCGGGCCCAGTCGGATTTCTACGCCGCCGAAAGCCACAAGCGGCTCGCCAACGCGCAGGCGCAGGGCTGGCTCAAGGGCGAGGTCGAGACCGCCTTCGCGCGCGACGGCAGGTTTTACGACCATGACGACGGGGTGCGGCCGGATTCCACGCCGGAAAAGCTGGCGGGCTTGAAACCGGTATTCGAGCGGCCGTGGGGTCAGGTCACGCCCGGCAATTCCTCGCAGATTACCGATGGCGCGTCGTGGGTCATCCTGGCCTCGGAGGAGGCGGTTGCCAAACACGGCCTGACGCCGAAGGCCATGATCGTCGACAGCCAATGGTCGGCGCTCGATCCCTCCATCATGGGCCTTGGGCCGGTGCTGTCGTCGAACGAACTGTTGAAGCGCAACAAACTGTCGCTCGGGGATATCGAGACCTGGGAATTGAACGAGGCCTTCGCGGCACAGGTGCTCGGATGTCTCGCCGCCTGGAACGATGAAAAATTCTGCCGTGAGATTTTGGGCCTCGACGGCGCCGCCGGGCCGATCGACCACGCCAGGCTGAATGTCGACGGCGGCGCCATCAGCCTCGGCCATCCCGTCGGCTGCAGCGGCAACCGCATCGTGCTGCATCTCGTCAACGCGATGAAGCGGCTGGGAACCAAACGCGGCATCGCCACCGAATGCATCGGCGGTGGGCTGGGCGGCGCCATGCTGATCGAGACGGTGTGATCATGGATTCGAAGATCATAAACCTTCTCGGCGACCGCGTGCTCGAACTTGGACCAAAGCCCGAGTCCGACAGCCCCTACCGTCATTTCAAGCTGACCCGCGATTCCGACGGCATCGCCTGGCTGCTGTTCGACCGCGAGGGCGCCAGCGCCAATACGCTCTCATCCGACCTGATCGAGGAACTGGAGACGGTGCTGGCGGCGCTGGAAAGCGTGCGACCGACGGGCCTCGTCATTCGCTCGGCAAAACCGTCCGGTTTCATCGCCGGCGCCGATATCAACGAATTCCGCGGCGCCACCGATCCGTGGCCGGTCGAGATCGCGATCGGCCGCGCCCATGCGGTGATCGACCGCCTCGATAGCCTGAAAATTCCGACCGTCGCGGTGATCCACGGTTTCTGCCTCGGCGGCGGCCTCGAGGTGGCGCTGGCCTGCCAGGCGCGCATCGCCATCGAGGGCGCGCGCTTTGGCTTTCCCGAGGTGATGCTCGGCCTGCATCCGGGCCTCGGCGGCACCGCGCGCTTCACGCAGTTGGTCAATCCGATGCAGGCGATGACGCTGATGCTGACCGGCAAAACCATCGACGCCCGCAAGGCCAGGTCGCTCGGGCTGGTCGACGCGGTGGCGGAGGAGCGGCACGTCCGCAATGCCGTGCGGGATGCCATCTTCGGCCGCCTGAAGCGCGCCAAACCGGGGCCGTTGAACCGGATCCTGAACCTCGGTCCGGTCAGGGGATTGCTTGCCAGGCGCATGCGCACCGAGGCCGGCAAGGCCGCGCGTCCCGAACATTATCCCGCGCCCTATGCGCTGATCGATCTCTGGGAACAACATGGCGACGACAAGCTCGCGATGCTGCGCGCGGAAAGGCCCTCGTTCGCCAAACTGATGGTGACGCCGACGGCGCAGAACCTGATCCGGGTGTTTTTCCTGCGCGAGCAGATGAAGAAGCTGGCCGGCGGAGGCAACCGGATCGAACACGTCCACGTCATCGGCGCCGGCGCGATGGGCGGCGATATCGCGGCCTGGTGCGCCGGCCAGGGTTTTCGCGTTACGCTGGCCGACATGAAGCCGGAGCCGATCGCCGGCGCGATCAAGCGCGCATCGGACCTGTTCGGCAAGATCCTGCGCAAGCGCACCGAGGTCCGCGACGCCTTGGATCGGCTGGTGCCGGATATGGACGGCGAGGGCGTCCGCAATGCCGATGTGATCATCGAGGCGGTGCCGGAAAAGCTCGAGCTGAAGCAGAAGATCTATGCCGCGCTGGAGCCCCGGATGAAGCCGGGCGCGATCCTCGCCACCAACACGTCGAGCATTCCGCTGCAGGATCTGCGCACCACCCTGGCAAAGCCCGAACGGCTGCTCGGCCTGCACTTCTTCAATCCGGTATCGCGGCTGCAACTGGTCGAGGTCGTCAGCCATGACGGCAGCGATCCGGAGATGCTGAAGGCGGCGCTGGCCTTTGTCGGCGCCATCGACCGGCTGCCGCTGCCCGTCAAAAGCTCGCCGGGCTTCCTCGTCAACCGCGCGCTGACGCCGTACATGCTGGAAGCGATGGTGATGCTGGACCAGAAGATCGACAAGTCGGTGATCGATGCCGCGGCGGTGAAATTCGGCATGCCGATGGGGCCGATCGAACTGGCCGATCAGGTCGGACTCGATATCTGTCTGGATGTCGGCGACATGCTGCGCTCCAAATTCGGCGATCAGCTGCCGCCGACGCCGGCCTGGCTGCGCGAGAAGGTCGCAAAGGGCGAACTCGGCCGCAAGACCGGCAAGGGATTTTACCTCTGGAAGGACGGCAAGGCCGACAAGAGCGCGGTGCTGCCTTCGATGCCGGAGCCGACGGATGAAATGATCGACCGGCTGGTGCTGCCGATGTCCAATGTCTGCGTCGCGGCGTTGCGCGAAGGCATCGTCGACAATGCCGACAGCGTCGACGGCGCCATGATCTTCGGCACCGGCTATGCGCCGTTCCGCGGCGGTCCGCTGAATTATGCGCGGACCCGCGGAGTGGAGGACGTGGTTTCGACGCTTCACGCGCTGGAAGACAAGTTCGGCGGCCGCTTCGCGCCGGATGCCGGCTGGGATGATTTCAAGTGACCGATGCCAAGGCCGCTCAGGCGCCGCTCAATGCCGACACCGAGCCGCGCGGCGATCTCTGCATCCGCACGCTTGCCATGCCGGCCGACACCAATGCCAATGGCGACATTTTCGGCGGCTGGCTGCTCAGCCAGATGGACGTCGGCGGCGGCGTGTTCGCGTCCAAAGTGGCAAAATCGCGCACCGTGACGGTGGCGATCGAGGCGATGAATTTCCGCAAAGCTGTTTACGTCGGCGATCTCGTTTCGGTGCACGCCAATCTGGTCCGGATCGGCCGCACCTCGATCACCGTCCACCTCGAAGCCTGGGTGCTGCGCCGCAAGGAGATGCGCTCGATTTTGGTGACCGACGGCAATTTTACCTATGTCTCGATCGACGATCACGGCCAGCCGCAGGTCATCCCGCGCGATGAGCCGCCGATCGCGACGTAGGGCGGGACCTGCTCACGTCATCGCTTGCGCGCCACGATGTAGGGGCGGGTGCCGTTGCCCTTGGTTGCGTGGTTTTCAGTGGCGCTGATCTCGAAGCCTGCGGCAGATATGGACTGGCTCAACTCCGCCGCGCGGAAGGCGCTGACATAGGGTGCTTTTCCGATCGCGCGCATCGCCGGCAACAAGGCAAACCGGATGAGTGGGTTCATATCGCCGAGGCAGGGTGTCTTGGAGATAAACAAGCCCTCCGCTGCAAGCAAGGCATGGATGTGGCGTAGCGTGCCTGGCAAATCGCGGACCAGATGGAGATAGTTGAATCCCAGAACTGCATCAAACTGCCCGTGCTCGGGCGCCAGCGACTCTGCGGTCGCGGTGCGGAAGAGGAGCGACGGGATTGGGCCGGCGGCAAGCTTCGTCTCGGCAATCGCGATCATCTCAGCGGAAATATCCGTCGCACAGTAGTCTTGCACATCGCCTGCAAGTCGAAGCGCCGTTGTTCCAGTTCCACAGGCCAATTCCAGCACCCGGTCGTCTGGTCCCAACAAGGTGCGGGTCCGCTCCAACGTGCGCTCGTACCCGGCCCGATCCGAAATCGCAGCCGCCGCGTACTTCCGTGAAGTCCGGTCCCAGAAACGGGCGTCACTCGCGGTGCTCATGGTGAGGCGCTCCTTTGCAACAGGAGCAAGCATATGCGCAGAAGCGTGAACTGTCGAAGACTGTAGTCATGATATATGCATTTCGCGCCGGATCCCCGCAGGTTACAACGCCCGCATCTCGCCTTTGGCCCAGAATTCACGCAGCTTGAATTTCTGGATCTTTCCCGATCCGGTCAGCGGAAACGCCTCGACCACGAACCAGTGCCGCGGCGTCTTGTGATGGGCCAGCGAGGCGCGCATGTAGGCCGACAGCTCTTCGGCATCGATGACCGCGCCGGGCGCCGGGCGGATGAAGGCGGCGACCTCTTCGCCCCATTTTTCGTGCGGCAGTCCGACCACCGCGACCTCGCCGACCTTGGGATGCCGAAACAACAGCTCTTCGAGCTCGCGCGGATAGATGTTCTCGCCGCCGCGGATGATCATGTCCTTCAGGCGTCCCTCCACGGTGCAATAGCCGCGCGCGTCCATCGCGCAGAGATCGCCGGTATGCAACCAGCCCTCGGCATCGATCGCGGCGGCGGTCGCATCCGGCATTTCGAAATAGCCGAGCATGATGTGATAGCCGCGCGTGCAGAATTCGCCGATCTGGCCGATCGGTACCGTCTTGCCGGTGTCGGGATCGACGATTTTGGTTTCCATGTTGGGCAGCGGCAGGCCGATGGTGCCCGCCTTGTCCTCGATCGTATCCGTGGTCAGGGTTTGGGCCGCCACCGGCGAGCATTCGGTCTGCCCGAACACGATGGTGAAGGGCGCTCCCAGTTTTTGCTCCAGCAGGGTGACGAGCGCGGCCGGCACAGTGGAGCCGCCCGAACAGATCGCCTTGACCGACTTGAGGTCGGTGGATGCAAAGGAGGGATGCTCCAGCATCGCCACCAGCATGGTCGGCACGCCGAGCATCGCATTGCCGCGATAGGTTTCGAACATCTCGAGCACGAGGCCGGGTTCGAATGCCTCCAGCAGCACCTGGGTCGCAGCCTTCGATACCGCGCCGAGCACGCAGCAGACGCAGCCGCCGGTGTGGAACAGCGGCATGGTGGTGATGAAGACGTCGCCGGATTCGATCCCCATGCGGTCGGCGGTGTCGGCGCCGTTGTTGGCGAGGCCGCGATGATGCAGCAGCGCGCCCTTCGGAAAGCCCGTGGTGCCCGAGGTATACTGGATCATCACGGGATCGCCGGGCTGGACGTCGGGAAGCGCGATCCCGTCGTCGTCGCCGGCGGCGATAAAGGCTTCCCAGTCGTCGAAGCAGACGATCTCGCGAAGCTCCTCGCAGCGCGGCGCCACCTCGCGCACGGTCTGAAGCATCGGATTGCCGCGGAAGGCATTGACCACGAACACCCCGGCCGAGCGGGATTGCTTCAGTACATATTCGACCTCGTTGGCCCTGAAGCCGGGATTGACGGTGACCAACACCATGCCGGCGAGCCCGGCGCCGAATTCCAGCATGATCCATTCGGGTAGGTTCTGGGCCCAGACCGCGATCCGTTCGCCCGGCTGGAAACGGCTGAGCAAAGCGCGCGCGGTGCGTTGCGCCTCTGCATGGAGTTCGGAATAGGTCCACTGGCGCCGCTGCGCCGGATCGGGGACGCCCGCTATCAGCGCGATTCGGTCCGGCGCCGTTTTCGCGGCCTGTTCGAGTAACTGGCCGAGCGTGATGTCGCGCACGGCGGGGACCGTCGGCCCCGCCACGTAGGATTCCGTCAAAGCCATCTTTCCCTCCCGATGCCGGCTTGCGCCGGTGATTGATCCCACTATGGCATTCGGCGTCGGTCGTTGCAGCCTTGCGGCAGAAGAATCTTGCTGATAGTGCGGGCAGAGAACCGCGCGAACCCAACGCGCCCGTCGGGAGTAAAAATGCAGGCGAACATGCAGGTGACGGCCACCGGCTACGACTTCGGCGCGGCCCATGCCGCCATGCGCCGGCTGGTCGACGGCAACATCCTTTCCGGCGTGTCGTCCGCGGTGCTGGTCGGCCGGGACCTGGTGGATGTGAATTGTGTGGGATGGGCCGACAGGGAGGCGCAGGTCCCGTTGCGCGCCGATCACTTGTTCCGGGTGTTTTCCAATACCAAGCTGGTCACCTCCTGCGCCGCGCTGCTGCTGTTCGAGGAAGGCCGCTTGCA
>JAUXWH010000247.1 GCA_030681365.1 Bradyrhizobium sp. | reverse complement strand
GTGATTGCCGGACGCATCCTGACGTTCTGCTACTTCGCCTATTTCCTGATCGTGCTGCCGGTGCTCAGCCGGATCGAAAAGCCGAGGCCGGTGCCGAACTCGATCGCCGACGACGTGCTGGCCAAGACCGGAAGCAAGTCGGCGCCGATGGTGTCCTCGGTGATCGCGCTCGCGGTCGCGGGCGCTCTGTTCGCGGGGTCGGTGCAGGACGCCCGTGCCGCCGAGGGACAGGAAATACCCCCGTCGCAGAAATGGTCGTTCGCAGGTCCGGTCGGCACCTTCGATCGCGGCGCATTGCAGCGCGGCCTGAAGGTCTACAAGGAAGTCTGCGCGGCCTGCCACAGCCTGTCCTATGTCGCGTTCCGCAATCTCTCCGACGCCGGCGGTCCCGGGTTCTCGGTAGCGCAGGCGGCGGCGTTCGCCGCCGAGTACCAGGTCAAGGACGGTCCGAACGACGCGGGCGACATGTTCGAGCGGCCCGGCCGGCCCGCCGATTACTTCCCGTCGCCGTTCCCGAACGAGCAGGCCGCGCGGGCGGCCAATGGCGGCGCGTACCCGCCGGATCTGTCGTTGATCACCAAGGCGCGTTCCTATCCGCGTGGCTTCCCGATGTTCATCGTGGACCTCTTCACCCAGTTCCAGGAGCAGGGCCCGAACTACATCAGCGCGCTGATGCAGGGCTATGTTGAACCGCCGCCGGGATTCACGCTGCCGGAGGGCTCCTCCTACAACAAGTACTTCCCCGGTCACGCTATCAAGATGCCGAATCCGCTCTCCGACGGCCAGGTCACCTACGACGACGGCTCGCCGGCGACGGTGGCGCAATACGCCAAGGACGTCACCACGTTCCTGATGTGGACCGCGGAGCCGCACATGGAAGCGCGCAAGAAACTGGGCCTGCAGGTTTTCGTGTTCCTGATCCTGCTCACGGGCCTGCTCTACTTCACTAAGAAGAAGATCTGGGCCGACGCGCATTGATGCTGGTCTTGATGACTGAATGCGAAAAAGCCCCTGCGGGGGCTTTTTTGTTGGGCGCATACAGCGCACTGCCGTCATCCTGAGGTGCGAGCCCTCTTGGGCGAGCCTCGAAGGATGGGAGGGGTGCTCGCGGCCATCCTTCGAGGCGCGCAAGAGCGCGCACCTCAGGATGACGGCGGCGTGCGCGGTGACACGGCATCGGCCATGCGCGACCCGATTGCATCCCGGCCCCACAGCGGCCAAAATAGCCGCCAACACTGCCAGAAACTCCCGGAGGAACCCATGGGTACCAGCATCACGTTCAAGCGTCCGGACGGCAAGGACGCCGGCGGCTATCTCGCCAATGCCGCGCGCGGCAATGCGCCGGGTGTGGTGGTGATCCAGGAATGGTGGGGGCTTTCCGAGCAGATCAAGGGCCTGTGCGACCGCTTCGCGGTGGCCGGTTTCGATGCGCTGGCGCCCGATCTCTACAAGGGCACGGTGGTGCCCTATCACGACACCGACGCCGCCAACGCGCAGATGAACTCGCTGGATTTCATGGATGCGACCACCCAGACCGTGCGCGGCGCCGCGCAATATCTGGCCAGGAACGGCGCCAAGGTCGGCTTGACCGGCTTCTGCCTCGGCGGCGCGGTGACCATCATCGGCGCCACCAAGATTCCCGAACTCGCCGCCGGCGTGGTGTTTTACGGCATTCCACCGGAGGCGGCGGCAAAACCAGCGGACGTGAAGATTCCGCTGCAGGCGCATTTTGCCAACAAGGACGACTGGTGCACGCCTGACCTGGTCGATGGTTTCGAGAAGGCGATGAAGGCCGCCGGCAAGTCGCTCGAACTGTTCCGCTACGACGCCGAGCATGCCTTCGTCAACGAGCAGCGCCAGGCGGTGCATGACCGCGAGGCCGCCGAACTGGCCTGGGGCCGGGCGACGGATTTTTTCAAGAAGCATCTGGGCTGAGATGAAGATCTTCTGCACGGGCGCATCCGGCTATATCGGCGGATCGGTGGCGGCGCATCTCGTCGCGAACGGACATCAGGTGACGGGCCTGGTTCGTTCGCAGGACAAGGCCGACGCGGTTCGCGCCCGCGGCATCGAGCCGGTGCTGGGAACGCTGGATGACGCGGCTGTTCTTTCGCAAGCAGCGAAAGCCGCCGATGTCGTCGTCAATGCCGCCAGCGCCGATCACAAAGGCGCTGTCGTCGCCTTGCTGGATGCGCTCGCCGGAAGCGGCAAGCCATTCATCCACACATCGGGGTCGAGCATTGTCGGCACGCCCGCCCGCGGCGAACGCTCCGATGCGGTGTTCGATGAAGACACGCCGTTCACGCCATCACCCGCGCGCGCGGCGCGGGTCGCCCTCAACGAATTCATCCTGTCGTACCGCGACAAGGGCTGCCGTCCCGTCATCATCTGCCCCAGCCTGATCTATGGGGCGGGCCACGGCGCCAAGGCGGACAGCGTGCAGGTGCCGTACCTGATCCGCCTCGCCAGGAAGCGCGGCAATGCCGCGCACGCCGGGCCCGGCGAGAACATCTGGTCGGACGTCCATATCGACGACCTCGTGCCGCTCTATGCACTGGCGATCGAGAAGGCGCCGGCCGGATCGTTCTACTTCGCCGAGAACGGCGAGCATTCGATGCGCGAGCTTTGCGAAGCCATCAACCGCATGCTGGGCTTTCAGGGGCCGCCGACCGCGATCTCGATGGCGGAAGCGGCCGCCGAATGGGGCGAGGGCGCCGCCGAAAACACCATGGCGTCGAACAGCCGGGTGCGCGCCAAGCGGGCGCGGCAGCTTGGCTGGAAGCCAACGGCGCGCGGTGTAATCGAGGAGATCGAGCAGGGCTGTTATCGGGAGTAGGATCGCAACTTCCCGTCGTTGCGGCGTTCGCCGGGACGACTTTGTTATCCTATTGCTTGATGCCGTCCCACCAGGCGCAGGTCCCCGACATCAGCCTGTAATTGCCTTCCATCACCTGCACCGGGGCGCGCCGTCCTTCGGCCGCGGCGCGCATGCGCATCTCGCGCGCCAGTTCGCGGTCTTCAGGCGGCAGCCAGACCCGCTCATGACCCCACAGGCTCGGGCCGTCGAACATCTCGACCGGCTGCCAGCTGCCGGGATCGATCTCGCGGCCGCCCCAGCCGCATTCGATCATGAAGGAGGACGGCGATTTGCAATAGAACGAGGTCATGAAATCGTTGGTGTGGCGCCCCAGCGTGACGCCGACGCGACCCTCCTGCGTCAGGGCGACGTCATAGGCTTGCCCGACGTCGTCGAGCGAGAACAGCTCCACCATCAGGTGATGCATGCCGCTTGTGCCGGTCTCGATCATGGCGAGGCTGTGGTGGCGCGCGTTGACGTGGAAGAAATAGGCGCGGAACGGTTTTTCGATGTAGTCGCTGAGCCCGAAGCCGAGCAGGTCGACATAGAACGCCATCATCGGGTCGATATTCCGGACCGTCAGCACGGCGTGGCCGAGCCCGAGCGGGCCGGTGCGGAAGCCGGAAATCGAGCGGCCGGGCCTGAACGGCGTCCCGTCGATCTCGGCGCCGTAAAAGGCCTCCAGACGGTTGCCCTCGGGATCGGAGAATGAAATCAGGCCGCCCACACGCCTTGCGTCGGTCAGCGTTCGCGGCTCCGCTGTCACTTCGATCCCGGCCTTTTCCAGCCGGGCGGCGAGGGCGTCCAGATCGGCCGCATCCTTGACCTCCCAGCCGAAGAAACGCCCTCCGTCGGGCATCGCGCGATCGATGACGATGCGCTGCTTGCGGTCGTCCATCCGGAATGCCAGCAGGGAATTGCCGCGCTCTACCGCCTGCAGGCCGACCAGGCCGGTGCCGAACTGCCGCCAAGCGTCCAGATCAGCCGATCCGAATCCGGCATATCCCAAGGCCTGTATCGGCATCGTCGCCTCCGCTTCTTCGTCAATCCGAACGTTCGGATTCACCCGGGCTTGCTCAAATCCTACGCATATTCTCCGGATTTCGACACCAAAAGATGGCACGGGACCGCCCCGGGCCCGCCGTCCCCCTCCCTTGACGTTTCGGCTCCGGCATGGTGTCTAGCCGCCATGAACACCGTCCTCCGCGATAGCCGTCTTTGGTGGCGCACCTCCTGAGAGGTGGCCGGTGCGATTTCATTTTCCCAGATCGTCAGAGGCCGTCATCGCAGTGCGACGGCCCTTTTGTTTGTCCTGCATGGCGCTCCCTCGCTAGGTTTCGTAAGAGGATCACATGAACAGGACAGCCTTTTCCCTGCCGGAGCACAGCGAATACCGCACCCGTGGCGGGTTGGCGGTGACGCGGAACGTCGAGCAATTCACCGGCGACGCCAAGCGGCTCGATGACCTGATCGAGCTACTCGATCGCCGCCGCGGCGTGGTGCTGTCCTCGGGCACCACGGTGCCCGGCCGCTACGAGAGTTTCGATCTCGGCTTCTCGGATCCGCCGCTGTGGCTGCAGACCGCAGGCTCCGAGTTTTCGCTCGAAGCCCTCAACGCGCGTGGCGAGGTGCTGATCGCGTTCCTCGGCGACGTGCTGCGCGAACCCTGCGCCGTCGTGACCGAGAAAAGCGCCACCCGGCTGAAGGGCCATATCGTGCGCGGTGCAGCGCCGGTCGACGAGGATCAGCGTACCCGCCGCGCCAGCGTGATGTCGCTGGTGCGCGATCTCGTCGCCGCCCTCGGCGCCAATGACGATCCCTTGCTCGGCCTGTTCGGCGCCTTCGCCTATGACCTCGTATTCCAGATCGAGGACCTCGTGCAGAAGCGGGCGCGCGAGGCCGATCAGCGCGACATCGTGCTGTACGTGCCGGATCGCCTGCTGGCCTATGACCGCGCCACCGGGCGCGGCGTGGTGCTGAGCTACGACTTTGCCTGGAACGGCCGATCCACCGAGGGCCTGCCGCGCGAAACCGCCGAGAGCGGCTACGCCCAGACGCCGCGGCAGGGTTTTGCCGATCATGCGGCCGGCGAATATCAGGCCACCGTCGAAAAGGCGCGGGCCGCCTTCGCGCGCGGCGATCTGTTCGAGGCGGTGCCGGGGCAGTTGTTCGCCGAACCCTGCGAGCGCTCGCCGGCGGAAGTGTTCCAGCGGCTGTGCCGGATCAACCCGTCACCCTATGGCGCGCTGATGAACCTCGGCGAGGGCGAATTCCTGGTGGCGGCGTCGCCGGAGATGTTCGTGCGCTCCGACGGAAGGCGGGTCGAGACCTGTCCGATTTCGGGCACCATCGCCCGCGGCGTCGATGCGATCGGCGATGCCGAGCAGATCCGCCAGTTGCTGAATTCGGAGAAAGACGAATTCGAGCTCAACATGTGCACCGACGTCGACCGCAACGACAAGGCGCGGGTCTGCGTGCCCGGCACCATCAAGGTTCTGGCGCGGCGGCAGATCGAGACCTACTCGAAACTGTTTCACACCGTCGATCATGTCGAAGGCATTCTGCGGCCGGGCTTCGACGCGCTCGATGCCTTTCTGACCCACGCCTGGGCGGTGACGGTGACCGGCGCGCCGAAATTGTGGGCGATGCAGTTCGTCGAGGACAATGAGCGCTCGTCGCGGCGCTGGTATGCCGGCGCGATCGGCGCGGTGAATTTCGACGGCAGCATCAATACCGGCCTGACCATCCGCACCATCCGGATGAAGGACGGCCTTGCCGAAGTCCGGGTCGGCGCCACCTGCCTGTTCGATTCGGATCCCGCCGCCGAGGACCGGGAATGCCAGGTCAAGGCCGCCGCGCTGTTCCAGGCGTTGCGTGGCGATCCCGCCAAGCCGCTGTCCAGCATCGCGCCCGATTCCACGGGCTCGGGCAAGCGGGTGCTGCTGATCGACCATGACGACAGCTTCGTGCATATGCTGGCGGATTATTTCCGGCAGGTCGGCGCCACCGTCACGGTGGTGCGGCACGTTCACGCCCAGCAGATGCTGAAGCAGAATGCCTACGATCTGCTGGTGCTGTCGCCCGGGCCCGGCCGGCCGGAGGATTTTGCGATTTCAAAAACCATCGACACCGCGCTCGACAGGAAATTGCCGATCTTCGGCGTCTGCCTCGGCGTGCAGGCGATCGGCGAATATTTCGGCGGCCAGCTCGGCCAGCTCGGCCAGCCCGCGCATGGCCGGCCGTCGCGGGTCCAGGTGCGGGGCGGGCGCCTGATGCAGAACCTGCCCAATGAAATCGTGATCGGCCGCTATCATTCGCTCTATGTCG
>JAUXWH010000233.1 GCA_030681365.1 Bradyrhizobium sp. | reverse complement strand
TCGCGCCAGCTCGGGCTGGCGATCCTGATGCATGACGGCGCCCATGGCTGCCTGGCGAAGTCCGAGAAACTGAACCTGTTGCTCAGCCAGTGGTTCTGTGCCTGGCCGGTGTTCGCCGAGACCAAGGCCTATCGCCGCTATCACCTGCAGCACCACGCCCGTACCCAGCAGGACGACGATCCCGACCTGATCCTGTCGGCGCCGTTCCCGATCACGCGACCGAGCTATCGCCGCAAATTCTGGCGCGATATCTCGGGCCAGACCGGTTACGCGCAGCGCAAGGCGCAACTGCTCAACGCGCTCGGCGACGCATCGTGGCCGTTTTCGCAGCGCGCCGCGCACTTCTGGCAAAAGCTCGGGCCCCAGATCCTGGTCAACCTGGTTCTGCTGGCCGGCCTTGCCGCGGCCGGCGTCTGGTGGGCCTATCCGCTGCTGTGGCTATTGCCGCTGATGACCTGGATGATGGTGATCACCCGCATCCGCAATATCGCCGAACATGCCGTCGTGCCCGACAGCAACGATCCCTTGCGCAACACCCGCACCACGCATGCGGGCTTCTTCGAACGGCTGTTCATCGCGCCCTATTACGTCAACTATCATCTCGAACACCATCTGCTGTTCTACGTGCCCTGCTACAACCTGCCGCGCGTGCACGAAATTCTCTCGCGCAGCCCGCACGCGGCGCGGATGGAGGTGCAGCCGAACTACGCCGCGGTGCTGCGACTTGCGACCGCAAAACCCGCCAGCGAGGACAGACCCGGCATGCTCGCGAGCAACGTCCGGCGCGCCCGCGCGGGCGCCAATGTCGATCGCAACCAGGTCTCATCAGGATTTTAGGGCGGCGTATTCGCTCAGGTCTGATCGCCGAACCGCTCGGTGACCGCCGCCGCGACGAACTTTCGGCGTCCGGCGCTGCCCGGACGGACGTCATGGGCGGCGCACCAGCCCGGGAACGTGGCGGGGTCGATGGGAACGCGCAGCACGACGTGTCCGTAGGCCTTGAGCCCCTGCTCCATCTCCTCCGCGATCCTGAGCCATTCCTTCCAGCTCGGCGGCAGCTTGTCGCCGTCGTCGAAGATTTTCAGCAGCGCCGGATAGTCTTCCTCCTTGATCCAGTAGGCGCCAACGGCGGGCGGCGGTTTATCCTCGAAATTGGTCATTGGCGTTCTCCTGCAGATGCTGGCTTGTCACTACCATGATCGAGGTCGCCGTTACCGCTGTAATTAATCGCGCCTGTTATGCCGACCTCGCCGCAACCCCCGCTTCCGCCGCGCGTCGCCTCAAAAATTCCTGCTCACGCCGGTTGCCGGCAAGTGCCGCTGCGGCTTCGAACGCGGCGCGCGCCTCCTCGAAGCGGCCGAGCTTGTGCAGGAGATCACCGCGAACGCTGCCGAGCAAATGATAGCTTTTCAGCGCGAGCTCGTGCGCCAATCGATCCACCAGCGCCAGCCCCGCTGCAGGGCCTTCGGCCATGCCGACGGCCACCGCGCGGTTGAGTTCGACGACCGGCGAACGCACGAGCGTCGCCAGCTCCGCATACAATGCCGCGATGCGCGACCAGTCGGTCGCAGCCGCCGTGCCCGCCCGTGCATGGCAGGCGACGATCGCGGCCTGCAGCGTGTAAAAGCCGCCGGCGCCGCCGAGTTCGTGCGCCCGCGACAGCGCCTGCAACCCGCGCCGGATCTGCAGCCGGTCCCACAGCGCCCGGTCCTGCTCAAGCAGGAGGATCGGCTCGCCTGATACATCGGTGCGCGCCGCCATCCGCGAGGCGTTCAGTTCCATCAGCGCCAGCATGCCGTGGGCTTCAGGCTCCTGCGGCGCGATCGAGGTGAGCACGCGGGCCATGCGCAGCGCTTCGTTGCAGAGCTGCGGGCGCAGCCAGTCGTCGCCACGCGCGGCGGTATAGCCCTCGTTGAAAATGAGATAGACGACCTCGAACACCGAAGCGAGCCGCTCCGAGAGTTCCTCGCCGCGCGGGGTTTCGTAGGCGAGCCCGGATTCCGACAACGTGCGCTTGGCGCGCACGATGCGCTGGGCGATGGTCGCCTCCGGCGCGAGGAAGGCGCGCGCGATCTCCTCGGTGGTCAGGCCGCAGATCATCCGCAGCGCCAGCGCCGCGCGGGCCTCGCGCGACAGGCGCGGATGGCAGGCAGTGAAGATCAGCCGCAGCAATTCGTCGCCGATGTCGTCGTCGAGCGCGGCGTCGAAATCGGGCATCGCCTGCTGCTCCTGCTCGAGATCGAGCGCAACCATGCCGTGCTTGCGCGCCAGCATCCGGCCACGGCGCAGATGATCCAGCGCCCGGCGCTTTGCGGTCGCCATCAGCCAGGCGCCGGGCATCTCCGGCACGCCGGTCGCCGGCCAGTGCTCCAGCGCGGCCAGCAGGGCTTCCTGCGTCAGGTCCTCGGCCAGCGGCACGTCGCGCAGCATCCGCGCCAGGCTGGTGATCAGCCGCGGCTGCTCGATCCGCCAGACCGCGAGGATGGTCCGATGGGCGCGATCATCGCCGGCGGCCGTCATGGCCGCCGGCTGGATTTCTTCGGTCCAGGCATCAGGCGCTGGCGAGCGCTTCGGCCTGGCCGGCCTGGCATCCCGTGTCCTCGGGCCCGGCCATCGCGCGGACCTCGCAGGTGCCTTCCCAGCCCGGCATGTGCTGCCGGTGCAGCTGCATGAACTCCACCGCCGAGGCCAAGGCTTCCTCCTTGTTGCGGAACTCGAAGATGGCGTAGCCGCCGATCACTTCCTTGGCCTCGACGAAGGGACCGTCGATGACGCTGAGCTCGCCGTCCTTGATGCGCACCTGCGCGCCGGTCTCGAGCGGCATCAGCCCGCCCATGTCGATCATGCGGCCGGCCTTGATCTCGCGGTCCGCGAGCTTGCCCATCGCCTCCATCAGTTCCGGCGTCGGCATATCGGTGTGGGCGGAGGTGACGATAGACATAAAGCGCATGGTGAAATCTCCTCTGAGGCGAGCCGCGGACCCCAAGCCCGGCAAAACTGTCTCGCTAGTGAGATAAGACGAACGACCCGGCCGCGGATCGACATGGAACGGGCAAAATAAATCAGCAAAAAACGCGAGCCGGTCGATCCGCTGGCCACCAGCCGGGCCCTGCAGGACCACCCTGCTGAACTACTGCCGCAGCATGATGAGGGGATCGGCGCTGTCGGGCACCCGTCGCCACTGCGCATTGTCGTCGGCCTCGAAGTGCCAGACGTCCCCTGTGGCCGACATCAGGATCATCTGGCCGCGATCGAGCCGCCACTGGGTCGGCGCGAACGCGGCGACCGCCGGATCGCAGTTCGGCTTGAGAAACACCTGGAAATTGTCCTGGTCGGCCTCGGTGTTGGTCAGTGTCAGGCCGCAGATCGCCACACCGTTGCCGCGCACCATCGACCAGTCGCCGATCATCTGATCCATCGATTTGGCCAGCGAGCGTGCGGCGGCGAGGTTCTGCAGGATGTAGATGCCCTCGCCCTGCCGCAGGCCCTCGAAAATGCCGCTCTCGACCTCGGTGAAGTCGATCACGGATGCTCCCGCGGCATCCTGCAGCCGCACGATATCCAGTCCCTTTATGGCCCAGGCGGCGATATCCCGGGTGAAGGGCAGCGCCGCTCCGCAACCCGGCTCCAGTTCGAGATTGAGGCCTTGCGGCGAGGCATCGTCCTTCAGCGTCACGACGCAGGTCTTGCTACGCTCGGTGGTCGAGAGCTCCCACTGGCCGATCATGTCCTTCTTCAGGGTCGAGGCATCCTGCGACCGCGCCGGCGCAGCAACCACGACCAATGCCAACAGCGCCGGCAGCACGATGCCAGAGCAACGTTCCGACATCAGCGGCCTTTCACCGGCGTTTCCGCGACCGGCGTCAGCGGCGGCTTGCCGGAGAACCAGGCTTTCAGATTGTCGACCACCAGCTGATCCATCGCATTGCGCGTCACCACCGAGGCCGAGCCGATATGCGGCAGCAACACCACATTCTGCATGGCCCGCAACTCCTCCGGCACCGCCGGCTCCTTGGCGAACACGTCGAGCCCCGCGGCCAGGATGGTGCCCGACTTCAGCGCCGCGACCAAAGCCTGTTCATCGACCACCGAGCCACGCGCCACGTTGATGACGACGCCGCGCGGCCCCAGCGCCTTCAATACCTCGGCGTTGACGAGGTTGGCGGTCG
>JAUXWH010000231.1 GCA_030681365.1 Bradyrhizobium sp. | reverse complement strand
CGCAACCTGCTGCGCCAGCAGATGGACGATATCCTGCTGCACACCAGGCGCAGCGCGGAAAAGGTCGCGGTGCTGGTGCTCGGCCTCGACAATTTCAAGGCGGTCAACGATACGCTCGGCCACGGCATCGGCGACAAGCTGCTGCGCGCCGTCGCCAAGCGGCTGCGATCCACCCTGCGCGAGGAGGATACGCTCGCCCGCCTCAACTCCGATGAATTCGCCATCGTCCAGAGCGGGCTGACGCGCCCGGAGGATGCGGTGCTGCTGTCCAGGAGGCTGCTGGAGGCGATCGGCGATCCTTTTCTGCTCGACGGCCATTCCGTCGTGATCGGCGCCAGCATCGGCATCGCCATGGCGCCCGGCGATGGCGACGAGACCGAGAAGCTGCTCAAGAACGCCGACATGGCGCTGTCGCGCGCCAAGAACGATTCGCGCGGCACGTTTTCCTTCTTCGAATCCGGCATGGATGCCCGCGCCCAGAGCCGCCGCAAGATCGAGATCGATCTGCGCGACGCGATCCAGAACGACGTGCTGCGGCCGTACTACCAGCCGCTGGTCGACCTCGCGACCGGGCGCATCACCGGCTTCGAGGCGCTGGTGCGCTGGCCGCATCCCGAGCGCGGCATGGTATCGCCGGCCGAATTCATTCCGGTCGCCGAGGAGACCGGCCTGATCAATCCGCTCGGCGCCCTGATGCTGCGCCGCGCCTGCGCCGACGCAGCACTCTGGCCCGACGACGTCCGCGTCGCGGTCAACCTGTCGCCGCTGCAATTCCGGGTCGGCAATCTGCTGTCGCTGGTGATGGATACGCTGAAGCATACCGGGCTGCCGGCCCGAAGGCTCGAGCTGGAAATCACCGAAACGCTGCTGCTGGAAAAGAGCAGCCAGGTGCTGGCCACGCTGCACGCGCTGCGGGCGCTCGGCGTCCGCATCTCGATGGACGATTTCGGCACCGGCTATTCCAGCCTGAGCTATCTCAGGAGTTTTCCGTTCGACAAGATCAAGATCGACCAGTCGTTCGTACGCGACCTCGGCTCCAACCGCGACGCCCAGGCGATCGTGCGCTCGATCATCAGCCTTGGCATGGGCCTCGGCGTGACCATCACCGCCGAGGGCGTCGAGACCGAAGCCGAACTGAGCTGCCTGCGCGCCGAGGGCTGCCACGAGGGGCAGGGTTTCCTGTTCAGCCGCGCGCGACCCAACGCCGAGATCGTGGCGCTCCTGAAGGCGCAGCGCGGCTCGCAATTCGTCGCGCCGGAAGATCCTGCCGAGGGCGCAGCCCTGGTGGCGTGAGGGGGATTCGACTCTTCCCCTTCTCCCCTTGTGGGAGAAGGTGGCAGCCGAAGGCTGCCGGATGAGGGGTCTCCATCCGCGGAGACAACCGCCTCACCCGTCACGAACGCGCTCTGCCCGTCCGTGTATCCCTCTCCCACAAGGGGAGAGGGATAACACCGCCGCGGTGGCGAGACATTCAGACTGGCGTCCACTTGCTCCGTCCCGCCTGGCGCTTCCCTAGATGATAGGTCAGCGCCAGCGCCACGCAGTGGCGCAACTCGGCTTCGGGAAGCTTGCCTTTGGCGTCCAGCAGGATGCTGCGGTTGCCGCTGTAATTCAGCTCGGGATAAAGCTCGCGAAACGTTGCGACCAGGTCGGTCTGGCAATGGAAGAACACCGCGTAGCGGTCGCCGGGGGCTGTCTTGATCCGGTCGATCCGGATCGTGCTGCCGCTTTTCGTGGCCGTCGTGAGATAGCTCGGCTGCCCCCATTTCAGGGTCTCCTCGATCGCGCCGACACCCTTTGTCGTCCTGGCGGTGTCGAGGATCAGCCGGCGCAGCGCCAGCAGTCTTGTCTGAAGCGGCTTTGGATAGGCGCCGAAGACCGCGGCCACCGCGGGATCGGAAAATCCCGCGCGAGGCTTGCCGGCCGGGGGCTTTTTCCCGCCGGTCTTTTTCGGTGTTTGCGGCATCGTGCCTTCAGGAGGCCGCGACGGCCCTATGTGGTCTGATCGTCGGTGGTGGCGCCCGGCGTATTCTTCTTGATCGATTCGATCGCGCTCATGGCGGATGCCTTTTGCGCATAACCTTCCGACGAAAACATGCTCTCGCCGTTCGGCGCCTTGAACCGGAAACGAAACTCGCCGGCCTTGTCCTTGTAGACTTCGAACTTGTAAGCCATGATTTGCTCCCCTGGTCGATTGTCGCAATCGCGGGGTCGATCGTCCGTCGCGAACGGCGCCGAGTCAATCGGGGCCACGGGCCCGCTCCGAAGAGGGAGGAACGCCGCGCGCCGCGACGCCTAGAGCGAGATGGCTTTTAGTTGAATCGGTCGTCCGCGGATTCTGCTTACCTCCTCCCCAGCGGGGAGAGGTCGATTTGCGCAGCAAATCGGGTGAGGGGGTGCTGGCCTAACGAGAGACCGTAACCCCTCACCCGGCGCTACGCGCCGACCTTTCCCGAAGGGAGAGGTGAATTCCGGTGCCCGCTCCAGCAACCTAATCTCATCGCGCTCTAGCGGCGTTTTCCGGGCGCCGTGCTGGTCGACGTTCCCATGCTTCCATGGTCAATCAGCGATGCGGGTTGCCGCAACGAACGAACCCCAAGGTGTCCCTCGATCCGCCCTTGCCCCTTCCGGGCGGCTTCCTTCTTCATGATCGCGACATATCGATCGGTCTGGTTGGCAATCATCTTCCAGCTGCGGGTCAGGCTGGTCAGGATCGTGGCCTCGGCCCCGCTCTGCGACAGCAGCATCAGACGATGGCATTCGTCGGCCTGGGTTCGGCAGCGGTCTGCATGGTCCATGTGTACGCCTTTGCTCAATCCTCGATTGCAGGGATGTCTATTTTCTGCGGGCAGCCTTTGTCTGCCCGCAGTCGGGCATACGACGAAACCTGGATGCTGCGCGGGTCAAATGCGGCTCACGCGCCGCTCGCGATATCGTCGAGCGTCGCGACAACGATGCTGTGGTCCGACAGGCCGTCCGAAGGAAAAACGGAAATGTTCGCGTCCAGCGCGACGGACGAGCAGAAGAAATCGATCGGCGGCCGGCCATACTCCTCGCCGAAAGTCCCCCGGTCGCTCGCATAGCAATGGGGCAGCGCCTCCCTGATCGCCACGAGATCGCTGCTCGACGGTCCCGTGTTGAAATCGCCGCACAGGATCATCGGCCCCTGCCTGGCAAGCGGCTGCAGCATGCCGGCAATCTTCCCGGCCTGCGATCGCCGCATGGCGGACAATTCCCAATCGCCGGCCGTGGCGAGATGGGTATTGCCGATGAACACCGGCCGCTGCAGCGGCAGCGCCGCGACCTGCAGGATGCGTGGCTCATTTTCGACGTGCACGACCGAACCGGTGCCCGGCGGACCCAACTGGAACATGGCCGTTCGGGACAGCGGAATCCTGGATGCGATGGCAAGCCCGAAATATTGTCCGGTTCCGCAGCAAACCTCTCCGGGCAGGAGGGCGGGCGCGAAATACCAGCAATAGCCGGATGCGCTTCCTTCGCCGCCACCGAACAGGACCGGCAGGCCGATTGCCGGATCGAGAGCGACCTCCTGCAGCGCACATAGATCGATGTCGAGTTCCGCAAGCTTCGCCGCCACCGCATCGTAGTTCCTGTTCGATGCAATATTCCAGGTGGCTATTCGGAGGGGCTTCCTGCTCACGGCGGCTCCACATCGGCTGACAGGCGACGGCCTGGGATTGCGGGCGCATCCCGTTCCCGGATTACCACTCGCCAGCACGCGGGCGCCGGGCGCAAGAGCAAGGCGCGTGGCGCCACCGGAATTTTCGTTAGATGGTATGGATGTCCAATGATCTGATCCCGCACATCCCGGTGGTGCAGCGCAAAAGACCGCGCGGTGTTGGGGTCGGGTCGGGATGCGTCGCGGCGAGGGAACTCGCGGCTACCGCCGCGGTTATCATGTGAACGGTTTTTTCGTTTGAACCTCGGGCCGCTGGCGCAGACCTAACCACCAGAGGCCAACTCCAGGAGGCGTTGATGACCCACTGGCACGACACGATGGTGGACCAACCGGAAACCGATGGTGCGGTTTACGCGACGGGCTGGACGATTTCCGGTCTGGCTGTGCTCGGGACCGTCATCGCGGTCTGGATTCTCGGGATTTGATCGGGACGAGACCATCCCGCTGAGCTTCGTTCCAAAAAATGCAAAAAGCCCCTTTTACGGGGCCGTTGCTGGTGGACGCACAAGGGATCGAACCTTGGACCTCTCCCGTGTGAAGGGAACGCTCTCCCGCTGAGCTATGCGTCCGGGATTGTCGTGCAGAATCAAAGGCCGGCAAACCGGCGTCGGATCGAAACATCGACGCCGTCAGTGCCCGCGATTTACGAAGTGCGGGGTACCGGTGTCAAGCCGATCGGGTCGAATAAGGCAATGATCAGCCCGGCTGGCGGGCGCGAGAGGCGTGGGACTGCAGCGCCCGGATCCGGTCGGCCAGCGTACCGCCGCCCTCGGAGATGCCGGTATTGGTGCTGGCGCCATTGGCGGGCCTTGCCGCGCGCGGCGGCGGCGCCGGTTCTGCGGCCAGCATGGCCTCGATCGGCGAATTCGGGCCTTCGAGCTGCATCGCGAGCTTTGCGACTTCGGCGGCGATATCGTTGATGCGCTCGCGCAGGAGCGCATTTTCCATGCGCTCGGTCGCCCACGCGCTTTCGGCCTGCTGGTGGATCGCGTTGAGATCGCGCTGCAGCTTGGCGCGCTCGTCGCGCGCGACGCGCAGCTGTTCCTCGACCGCGGCCTTCTCGGCTTTCAGTTTTTCCAGCGCCGGCCCTTTGCCCGTGTTGGCGGCGGCGAGTTCGTTCTGCAGCGTCTTGGCAATGCCCTCGGCCGCCTCCCTGGCCTGCCGCAACTGGCTGTTTTCGAATTCGCGCTCGGCCAGCAGCTTGCCCTGGGTGGCCAGCCGCGCTTCAAGATCGTTGACGCGGTTGCCGAGCATTTCGGCTTCCTTGACCTGCAAGATCAGCTGCCGATCGAGATCGGTGACCCGCTGGCTCAGGTTTTCGACGCGGCCGCGCGCCTCGACGAGTTCGCGCGTCGCCTTGTCGAAATCGCTGCGTTCCTGTTCGAGCCGGATTTGCGTCGCGGAAAAATCCTTTTCGGCTTCGCCGACGCGGCTCCTGAGCGCCTCGATCTGGGCACGCACCGTCACCAGCTCGACCTGTCGGCTGTCCGCCGTCATCGAACGGTCGGACAGTTCGGCGTTGATCTTCACCAGTTCGAGCTGCTTGTCCTTGAGCGCCTGCTCGGCATCGCGCAGCGATTCGGTCTTGGCGGCGAATTCCTCTTCGGTCGCCCGCAGCTGTTCCTTGACCGCCTTTTCGCGGGCCTCGAGCGAAAAGATCGTGGCGTTCTTCTCGCCAAGCTCGAGCTTCATGCGGTTGATCGCATCGGATTTCTTGCCGAGTTCGGCAAGCTGGCTGGTGGTCTTGTTCTTGAGCTGGTCGACGCTCATCTCGAGCCGCCGCGCCGACATCGCGAATTCGGCGCGCAGCTGGTCCTTGTCGGCCTGGATCTCGGCCATCGACAGCGGCGTCGCGGCCTCCAGCCGCCGGGTCGTCAGCCGCACCGCGCGGTTATGAACCAGCGGCACGATCATCAGCCCGAACAGCATCGAGACCAGAAAACCGATCGCCAGATACATGGCCGGTTCGACCATCAGGGCACCCTCTGCGAGAAAAAAACCATCTCTCACAATGCCATGGGGCACAGGGTAAACGCCAGCCTAATGCCGCGTTAACGTGAATCCGTAACCAGAATGGCCGATCCCCCGGGCAAGAATGTCAGAACGGGTTCCAGGTCGCGCGCGGGGTATATTTGAGATAGCCGATATTGGCGCCGAGCCGCAGGCCGATACCGGAGCGGATCGGCACCAGCACGATGTTGTTGGCGGTCAGCGCGGTCATGCCGAAGCCGCCGATGATGTAGGCGGATACGTCGATGCCGCCGAATCGCTGATAGATCGCGTTGGTCGCGGGCAGGTTGTAGACCAGCGTCATGGTGCGCGCGCCGTCGCCGCCCCAGTCGAAGCCGACCGACGGTCCCTGCCAATAGACCTTCAGATCGCCGGCGTTCTTGGTGTAGAGCGTGCCCTCGCCGTATCTCAGGCCCGCGACGAAGGCGCCGGAGCCTTCCTCGCCGAGAACATAGCCGTTCGGCAGGCCCCATTGGCTCACCGCGCGTTCGATCACGGAGGCGAGGCCGCGCGATACGTTGCCGAAGAACTTGTGCCCGGCATTGAGCAGTTCGTCGGGCCCATAGGTCTGCGGGGTGGACTGCCGTTGCGGCGGCGGCAATTGCGCCGGCGGCGCCTCCTGGTACTGCGGCTGCGGCGGTGGCATCTGCTGCTGGGCGGCAACGGGCACGGTCCAGCACATCAGCGCGGCGAGCGCCGGCGCGGCAAGGCGTGATGCGAAAATCATAAAAGACCCCTGGGTATCGAATCCCGGCCGCCGCCTTAACCTGATGCCAACAGGCACGGCTTTAGGTTGCGTCCAGTGTCCCCCGACTCGGATGTTATCGGCACCAACTATGACGGCAGAACGGCAGGAAAGAAATGGTGGGGGGCCTCGAACGGGCTTTCGCCCCGGAATAGCCTTGATCGGCTTGCTGGCCGGCTTTGCCGCGCTTGCCGGCTTTCCATCGGCGGCGGGGGCCCAAACCACCGAACGGATCATCGTGAACCGGTACACGGGTCTGGCCATCGAGGGGTACGACCCCGTGGCCTATTTTGCCGACGCCCGCGCCGAGCCTGGCCGGCAGGATTTCGAGGCGTCGCATGCCGGGGCGGTCTGGCGCTTCCGCAACGAGGGCAATCGCGCTTCGTTTGTCGCCCATCCCGAGATCTACGGCCCCCAGTTCGGCGGCTATGACCCGATCGATCTGGCCCGCGGCGTCACCTATCCCGGCACCCCCCGGGTATGGCTGATTGTGGCACAGCGGCTTTATTTGTTCGGCCGGGAAGAACACCGGACAGCCTTCGCCGCCGATCCGGCCGGCATCCTGCGGGAGGCCAAAGCGCGCTGGCCGGCGTTGGAAGAGGGCCTGGCGAGGTAGCTGGTTCACTCCCTCTTTCGTCATGCCCGGGCCAAGCCCGGGCATGACGAACTTCGGCAGAGGGCGCCGTGTCATTGGCTTATCGCATCGCTTTGGGTCAGTTCTTGGTGGCTGTCACCGCGGCAGGATCGCCCCAGGCGATGAATTCCGGCACGATAAAACCATGCCGCCCGGTGCCGAATTGCAGGGCCGCGCCCTTTCCGTCCGTGATCCTGCCGCCGGCCGCGGTGACGATGGCGTGTCCCGCCGCGACGTCCCATTCGCTGGTGGGCGCAAGGCGGGGGTAGATGTCTGCCCCGCCTTCCGCCACCCGGCCCAATTTCACCGCCGATCCCAGCATCTGACGGACCGCGCCGGGCCTCGCCGAGATAAAGGCTTCCGTCCTGTCGTCGCCATGCGAGCGGCTGACGGCCACGATCCAGGGGGCGCCAGGCGCGGGATGCTTGCGGGTTCGGATCGGTTCGGCCGCTCTCAGCGGCATATTATCGTCGAGCGCCAGTCGTTCCGCTCCGAGCCCGACGATGCCGCGCCAGATCAATCCGAGCGCCGGCGCGCCGATGATGCCGAGCAAAGGCGTACCGTTGGTCACCAGCGCGAGATTGACCGTGAACTCGTCGCGGCCGGCGACAAATTCCTTGGTGCCGTCAAGCGGATCGATCAGGAAGAAACTGCCGTGATAGGGCGGTTTCACCGGATGGACGCGCTCCTCCGACAACGCAGGTATGTCGGGAGCCAGCTTTGCCAGACCTTCGCCGATGATTCGGTCGGCAGCGAGATCCGCCTCCGTGACCGGTGACCCGTCGAGCTTGCCGTCGATCTTCATCGCGGAACGATTGACGGCGAGAATGGCGGCGCCGGCCCGGACCACCAGGTCGGTCAGGGGCTCCATCAGCGCGGCTGCGGCATCGCGATCGATCGTCGGTGCTGACGCACGTGCCTCATTCATGGGCGATTTCATAGACAGTTCCGTCTTTCCGGCGGGGCCGCCTTATGTTGGCAGCACGCGCGTCCGCAGTGTATCACGCCAGCAAGCATGCGTGATTCGCCGTGTCCGCGTCTGTCACGGAAGTCCCCCGGTAGAACCTGCAGGTAACACCTTATGTCTGGCACCACGACTCCCGGTCTCGCCCCCGACGCCCTCGAACTGGCGGCGCTGCTGTGTTCGCGGGTTTGCCATGATCTGATCAGCCCGGTCGGCGCCATCGTCAATGGGCTTGAGGTCCTCGACGACGATCCGAAGCCGGAAGATCGCGAATTCGCCCTCGATTTGATCCGCAAGAGCGCCAAGACCGCCTCGGCGCGGTTGCAGTTCTGCCGCCTGGCGTTCGGGGCGGCGGGATCGGCGGGCGCCCAGATCGACCTCGGCGATGCGCAGGCGATGGCGCGCGGTCATCTCGAGGACGCCAAGACGAAGATCGCGTGGAATTTGCCGCGTGTGCTGCTGCCGAAAAATCGCGTCAAGCTGCTGCTGAACATGATGGTGATTGCGCAGCAGACCATCCCGCGCGGCGGCGTGCTGACGGTCGATCAGGTCGGCGAGGGCGAAGCGATGGGCTTTCGCGTCGCCGCCGCCGGGCTCAACGCCCGCATGCCACAGAATATCGCGGACATGCTGAGTGCGGGATCGGCTTCCAGCATCGATGCGCATGCGGTGCAGCCTTATTATACGCGGCTGCTGGCGCAGGCCTGCGGGCTGAACGTGGTGCTCGCCCCCGAGGGCGAAGCAGTGGTCGTGACCGCCTCCTGAGGGTCGGCGCGTATTCCGCAAGCGCATGTCCTGGACTTGCTTCGAGGCAGGATAGCTGTTTTGGCGCGTGAACATGGTTAACCCATGGTTTACACATGCCCCCGGTTCAACGAAGCCGTCTTATCTCTTTGTTGAGGCCGTTCTTTTCCAATTGCTCAACCAATATTAAACGCTTTGCATAGAAGCTGGCCACGTTCCGAGAGGCGTGTCGAAATCGCGCGCCGATGCGTTCGAAGGCCTGTTTCATGGATGATTTGTTGCGGGAGTTTCTGACCGAGACCAGCGAAAGCCTGGATACGGTCGATAACCAGTTGGTGCGGTTCGAGCAGGATCCGAACAACGCGAAGATTCTGGATAATATTTTCCGGCTGGTTCACACCATCAAGGGGACCTGCGGCTTCCTCGGCCTGCCGCGCCTCGAGGCGCTGGCCCATGCCGGCGAGACGCTGATGG
>JAUXWH010000230.1 GCA_030681365.1 Bradyrhizobium sp. | reverse complement strand
TAGGGAGGATAACCGTCGGCACCCTTGACGACGCGATCGAGCGCACGCTCGATTTCGTCGAAGCCAAGCAGGAACGGACTGGATAACGAGGGAACACGAGACATAGTTTACAAAGCCCTCTCGAAGCGACTTTGGCATTTCCGGGCCCTTGCGGCGCCCCATGATGACCGGGTGGCGGATCTGCCCTCCGGTCACCAGCAATATGGGCATGAATTGCGGAGCGTTCAAGCTCTTGGGGAACCGCGATAAAATGGCTCCTTATCGACATTCCGGGGCGCGGCGAAGCCGCGAGCCCGGAATCCATACTCACGATCGTGGTTATGGATTCCGGGCCTGCGCCAAGGGGCGCAGCCCGGAATGACGAAAGTAGAGTGAGCCTACAGATCGATCCGCTTCCGCCCGTCCGCGCTGAACAGGTGCAGGTTCTCCCGCGGAGCCACCGCCTTGATTCGCTCGCCGATGGCGGGGGCGACGGCGCCGGGGATCCGCACGATCACCTCGCCCGGCGGCAATTCGCCGGGATTGGCGGCGACGCCCTGAATTTCGTTCTGACGGGTGCCGTAAATGAAGGTCTCGGCCCCGACTCGCTCGATTGCCTCCACCGTGAGGTCGAGCGCGATGCCGCCGGCAATGGTCTCGCTGGATATGACGAAGTCCTCGGGCCGGATTCCGAGGATTCCGGCTTCGCTGGCGGCGCGGCTGTCGCTGGCGAATTGCGCCCTGATTTCGTCCGATCGCAGCGGCATCAGGTTCATCGGGGGAGCGCCGATGAAGGAGGCGACGAAGGTGGTCGCGGGCTTCTGGTAGATGTCGAGCGGATTGCCGATCTGCTCGACCCGGCCGCCGTTCATCACCACGAGAATATCGGCCAGCGTCATCGCCTCGAGTTGGTCGTGGGTGACGTAGATCGATGTGGTCTGCAAGCGCCGCTGCAATTTGCGGATCTCGACGCGCATGGCGATGCGGAGCTTGGCGTCGAGGTTCGACAGCGGCTCGTCGAACAGGAATACCTTTGGCTGCCGCACGATGGCGCGGCCCATCGCGACGCGCTGGCGCTGGCCGCCGGAGAGCTGCTTCGGCTTGCGGTCGAGCATGGTGCCGAGTTCGAGAATGCGCGCGGCTTCCTGCACCCTGGTGTCGATCTCGGCCTCCGGCATGCGCCGGTTGCGCAGGCCGTAGGCCATGTTGTTGTAGACGGTCATATGCGGGTAGAGCGCGTAATTCTGGAACACCATGGCGATGTCGCGGTCGGCCGGCTCGATCTGGTTGACGATGCGTCCGCCGATATCGATGTCGCCCGAGGTGATGGTCTCGAGGCCGGCCACCATGCGCAGCAGCGTGGACTTGCCGCAGCCGGAGGGACCGACCAGCACGCAGAACTGGCCGTCGCCGACTTCGAAGTCGATGCCCTTGATGGCCTCGAAGCCACCGGCGTAGGTTTTGCGGACGTCGCGGAGAACTACGTTGGCCATCTCGATCCTACTTCTCGGTCTCGACCAGGCCGCGCACGAACAGCCGCTGCATGAATACCACCACCGCCACCGGCGGCAGCATGGCGAGCACGGCTGTCGCCATCGCCAGTTGCCATTCCGCCAGTTCATCCGTCGTGACCAACATCTTCCTGATGCCGATGACGATGGTCTGCATCGAATCCTGGGTGGTGATCAGGAGCGGCCACAGGTATTGATTCCAGCCGTAGATAAACTGAATTACGAATAATGCCGAAATGGTGGTGACCGACAGCGGCAACAGCGTATCCCAGAAGAACCGGAACGGCCCGGCGCCGTCGATGCGGGAGGCTTCCAGCAACTCGTCCGGCACCGTCATGAAGAATTGCCGGAACAGCAGCGTGCCGGTGGCGGATGCGATCAACGGCAGGATCAGCCCGGCATAGGTGTCGAGCATGCGCAGGTCGGCGACCACCTTGTAGGTCGGATAGATGCGGACCTCGACCGGCAGCATCAGCGTGACAAAAATGATCCAGAACGCGGTCTTGCGGAACGGAAAGCGGAAATACACCACCGCGTAGGCGGACAGGATCGAGATGCAGATCTTGCCCACCGCGATGCCCATCGCGGTGATGAACGAATTGAGCAGCAGGCGGCCGACCGGTTCGGGGGCGGTGCGGGAGCCGCCGAGGAAGACGGCGCGGTAGTAGTTTTCGAGCGCATGGCCGCCCGGCGACAGCGGCATCCGTCCGCCCACCACGGTCGCGGCGTCATGGGTCGAGGCGATGACGGCGACATAGACCGGAAACGCGACGATGAACACGCCGAGGGTCAGGATGGCGTAAGCGATGATGTCGTTCCACGGACGATGCTCGACCATCAGTACTGTACCCTGCGCTCGACGTATTTGAACTGGACCGCGGTCAGCGCAATGACGATGACCATCAGCACCACCGATTGCGCCGCCGAGCCGCCGAGATCGCCGCCAAGCCGGCCGTCGGCGTAGACCTTGTAGACCATGGTGGTGGTGGCGCCGGCGGGACCGCCGCCGGTCACCGCGTCGATGATGCCGAACGTATCGAAGAACACGTAGACGACGTTCACCACCAGCAGAAAGAAGGTGGTCGGCGACAGCAGAGGGAAGATGATGGTCCAGAACCGGCGCATCGGGCCCGCGCCGTCGATCGCGCCGGCCTCGATCACGCTCTTGGGGATCGACTGCAGTCCGGCGAGGAAGAACAGGAAATTATAGGCGATCTGTTTCCACACCGCGGACATCACCACCAGCGCCATGGCGTGGTTGCCGTCCAGCAGCGGATTCCAGTCGAGGCCCAGTCCGCGCAGCGGCCGCGCCAAGGTGCCGAGCGACGGGTGGAAGATGAAGAACCAGAGCACGCCGGCCACCGCCGGCGCCACCGCATAGGGCCAGATCATGAAGGTCTTGTAGACCGGCGCCGCCTTGAGGTTCTTGTCGGCCTGGCTCGCGAACAACAGCGCGATCGAGAGCGACAGCCCCGCGACCAGCGTCGAGAATACCAGCGTCGTCAGCATCGCCTTGTAATATTCGGGTTGCGCAAACAGCGCCTGGTAATTCTCCAGGCCGACGAATTCGGAAACAAGGCCGAAGGCATCCTCGCGTTTGAACGATTGCAGGACCGCCTGGCTGGCCGGCCAGTAGAAGAATACGAATGTGATGATCAGCTGCGGCGCGAGCAACGCGTAGGGAAGCAGTCTGCTGCCGTTGAAAACCGCTGATTTTTCCATTCAGACCCAAGCCAAACTAAAAAACGATTGTCGCAATGCATTCGTCATTGCGGGGAGCGTGAGCGACGTAGCAATCCATGCTCTGGCTATGCCGTACTATGGATTGCTTCGCTTCGCTCGCAATGACGAAACTCCCAGGTTGCTTATTTTGCCGTCTTTTCGAACGTCCGCAACATGGCATTGCCGCGCGATACGGCGGCGTCGAGGGCTTCCTGCGCGGTCTTCTTGCCCGCGAGCGCCGCCTCGATTTCCTCGGCCCAGACGTCGCGCATCTGCACCATGTTGCCGAAGCGCAGGCCGCGCGAATTCTCGGTCGGCTCCTTGTTGGTCAGTTCCTTGAGCGGCGTCTGCAGGATTGGATTTTTCTCGTAGAAGCCGTCGGCCTTGGTC
>JAUXWH010000248.1 GCA_030681365.1 Bradyrhizobium sp. | reverse complement strand
GCAGATCCCGCGCGACGCGGTGCATCACGCGCTCGATCTGCGCATCATCGTCGACGTGTTCGTGGTGGTGGTGATCGGCGGCCTCGGCAGCATCATCGGCGCCTTCGTCGCTGCGGTGCTGGTGTCGGAATTGAACGCGTTCGGGATTCTGATTTTCCCGAAGATCTCCATCATCCTGGTGTTCCTGGTGATGGCGGCGGTGCTGATCGTGCGGCCGTGGGGCCTGTTCGGCAAGCAGGAGGCCGCGGCGCGCCGCACCCCGGGGCTGACCGTCAATCCGTGGCGTCCGCTCAGTCAGCGCGAACGTCTCGCCGCGTGGGCCGGCCTCGCCGTGGCGGCGATGCTGCCGCTGGTCGGCGGCAATTATGCGCTGACGGTCGGCTCGGAGATCGCGATCTTCGTGATCTTCGCGGCCAGCCTGCATTTCCTGATGTCGGTCGGCGGCCTCGCCTCGTTCGGCCACGCCGCCTATTTCGGGCTCGGCGCCTACGGCATCGCCTTCCTCGCCAAGATGGCGGGCTTGCCGATGATCGCCTGCCTGCTGCTCGGTCCGCTGCTGGGATGTCTCGGTGCCGCGATCTTCGGCTTCTTCGCGGTGCAGCTGTCCGGCGTCTATTTCGCGATGCTGACGCTGGCCTTCGCGCAGATCGTCTGGTCGATCGCGTTCCAGTGGGTCGCGGTGACCGGCGGCGACAACGGCATTCTGGGACTCTGGCCGGAAAAATGGGCGGCGGAGCCTGCCAGCTTCTACTGGCTGTCGCTGTTCGTGGCAGCGCTGGCGGTCGCGGCGCTTCGCATCATCGTGTTCTCGCCTTTCGGTTATGCGCTGCGGGCGACGCGCGATTCACTGTTGCGCAGCGAAGCCATCGGCATCGACGCCAAGCGGATCCAGTGGACTGCGTTCGTCATCGCCGGCACCGTCGCCGGTGTCGCCGGCGCGCTGTTCGCCTACCTCAAGGGCAGCGTGTTTCCCGACAGTCTCGGGATCTCGCTGTCGGTCGATGCGCTGGTCATGGTGCTGCTCGGCGGCGTCGAGACGGTGTCGGGCGCGGTGATCGGCGCCATCGTCTACAAGATGCTCTCGATCTGGCTGGTCAGCCAGACCGACCTTTCAAAGCTGGTGCTGGGCGCCGTCATCGTGCTGATCGTGGTGGCGTTTCCCAAGGGCATCGTCGGCATGCTGGAAACCCTCCGCAACCGGCGCCGGCCGGAGCTGCCAAAACCCGAATTGTTGAAATCACGGATCGAGAGCGCCGAATGAGCACCGCGCCCACATTGCTGTCGGTCGAAGGCCTGAGCAAATCCTATGGCGGCGTGCATGCCGTGCGCGAGGTCTCGTTCGCGCTTCAGGCCGGCGAGATCCTGGCGCTGATCGGCCCCAACGGCGCGGGCAAGAGCACCTGCTTCGATATGTTGAACGGCCAGACCACCCCCGGCGCCGGCCGGATCAACCTGCTCGGCGGCGACACCACCGGCAAGAAGCCGCGCGAGATCTGGCGGCTCGGCGTCGGCCGCACCTTCCAGATTACCGCGACCTTCCCGACCATGACGGTGCGCGAAAACGTCCAGGTCGCGCTGGTGTCGTATGGCCGGCAGTTGTTCAATCTGTGGAAATCGACGCCGCAATTCGCGCGCGACGAGGCTGGCCGCCTGCTCGAACTGGTCGGTATGAGCGGCTATGCCGAGCGGCCCTGCGGCGAACTCGCCTATGGCGACCTGAAGCGGCTGGAACTCGCCATAGCCCTCGCCAATCAGCCGAAACTTCTGCTGATGGACGAGCCGACCGCCGGGATGGCGCCGCGCGAGCGCATCGATCTGATGCGCCTGACCGCCGGCATCGCGCGGGAAAAATCCATCGGCGTGCTGTTCACCGAGCACGACATGGATGTCGTGTTCGAGCATGCCGACCGCATCCTGGTGCTGAACCGCGGCAGCCTGATCGCCGAGGGCTCGCCGGAGGAGGTGCGGCGCAATCCGCAGGTCCGCGCCATCTATCTCGGCGAGGGGCTGGTGTACGACGCCCGCCACCGCGAGGGGGCGCCTTCAAGAAGCTCAGCGTTCAGGATCTCAACAGCCATTATGGTCCCGCCCACATCCTATTCGACGTCGCGCTCGAGGTCGGCGAGGGTGAGGTGGTCGCGCTGCTCGGGCGCAACGGCGCCGGCAAGTCCACCACCTTTCGCTCGATCATCGGGCTGGTCGAGAGCCGCACCGGCAAGATCGTGTTCGAAGGCCACGACGTCTCGGACCAGCCGACCCATGCGATCGTCGCCCGCGGCCTCGGCTATGTGCCGGAGGAGCGGCGCATCTTCACCGATCTCACGGTCGACGAAAATCTCGAGGTCGGCCGCCAGCCGGTGCGGCCGAACGCGCCGCACTGGACCCGGGAAAAACTGTTCGCGCTGTTCCCAAATCTCGCCGAGATGCGCAACCGCCCCGGCGGCCGCATGAGCGGCGGCGAGCAGCAGATGCTGACCATCGCGCGTACGCTGATGGGCAATCCCTCGCTGGTCCTGCTCGACGAGCCCTCCGAAGGATTGTCGCCGAAGATCGTCGAGCAGATGGTGGCGGCGATCCTGACCATGAAGCAGGCCGGCGTCAGCATCGTCCTTTCCGAGCAGAACCTGCATTTTGCCCGGTTGATCTCGGACCGCGCCTACATCATCGAACGCGGCCGCATCTGCTATTCCGGCACCATGGCCGAACTCGACGCGCGTCCCGATATCAGAGACACGCATCTGGCGCTGTGAAAAGGGGCGGAAACGCGCATGACCAGGAGTGTTTCGCCGAAACGCAGCCCGAAGCCGTCGCGGCCGCCTTATGTGCTGGAGGAGCAGGTCGGTTTTATTCTGCGCCAGGTCTGGCAGCGCCACGCCACGATTTTTGCCAGGGAAATCGGCATCAATCTCACGCCGACGCAGTGGGCGGCGCTGGCAAAGCTCACCGAGACCGGGCCGTGCTCGCAGAACCAGTTGGGACGGCTGACGGCGATGGACGTCGCCACCATCAAGGGCGTGATCGACCGTCTCACCGCGCGCGGCCTCACCGAAACCAGCCCCGATCCCGAGGACGGCCGCCGCCTTTTGGTCAGTCTCACCCGCGCCGGCCAGCAGATGGCGGAGAAGGCCGCGCCGAACGCGCTGGCGATCACGCGCGAAACCCTGGCGCCGCTGGATGCGAAGGAGCGCGAAACGCTGCTGGCGCTATTGAGCAAGCTGCGCTGACTGGTTTGTATTCGTAGGGTGGGCAAAGGCGCTCTTGCGCCGTGCCCACCATCTATCTTCCGCGTAAACCCATGGTGGGCACGGCGCGCGAAGAGCGCGCCTTTGCCCACCCTACGCTTTCCGATTCGTGCCGTTCCTGTTGCTCGATCTCGCCGTGGCATCCTGAATGCGCTCCAGCAGCCTCAACAGCTCGGCCGTGTCGTCTTCGATCGGCTTCGATGGTTTGGGGAAGGGTATCACGTCAGACATTTGGTTCGTCCTCACTACACATCCGCGCCGTGATCCTTCTCACCCGCGATTACTGCGTTTCTGAGACATCAGTTCTTCGTTGGATCAGGAGTCCGCCATAATTTTCTCAAATTCCGTTGACGCCGTTTGGCGAGTTGTGCCGATCGCACCCGACGCTTCAATCGCGTCCGGGCCATTTGGCCCGATAGCGGATTTCGCTGCCGTCGGCGTGCGGCTGCCACGGTCCGAGTTCGGTCGCATGCGGCGCCTTGTCCGATAGCCCGATGCGAAACACCCGATCGGGCTGGCCCTTGATCTTGAGCTCCAACTGGCGATGGGCGGTGCGAAAGGCGAGTTCGACGTCGCCAACGATCACGCTTCGATCGCCGTCGCGGCGGAATTGGTTAAATTTCGCTTCGCCCGGCATCCGGTTATGATCCGTCTGCAGTTCGATCGCGACGTCTTGCGCGACAGAAGGCAACGCCGCGCCCGCGGGAAGGCGAACCTCGAACTGCAGAATCGGGGTGGCGGCATTCGGGTTGAGCCAGGGCGTGGCGGTCGAAACCGCGTACCAGAAATACGCGCCGCCCGCCGCGGCGCAGAGCGCCAGGACGACGCCGAACGCCTTGAGGCTGTTGCGGGCAAGCCCGCCGGCATCCTGGCGGCCGCGCCATCGCATGCCGAGCGCGGTACCGACCACCAGGCCCGCGATCGCACCGGCCGGCGCGAACACCAGCAGCATCAGCATGCCCGACTGAATCGGATCGGCCGGATTTCCGAATCCCGCGAGGTCGAATATCAGCAGCGTGGCGAGAAAGCCCGCGACCGCGCCCATGACGCCGCCGATGATATGGAGTGAGTTCTTCATCCGTTGCCTTTAGCGCAAGGCCGCTTACTTCTCACCCCCAAAGTTGGACCGCCGCGTCGACTTCAGGTTTGCCTGTGTCAGGAAGTCTCCGATGAGGGCGCGGACCTCCCGATCGTGCCCGACCAGGAGGTGACCGCCCCTGTCGTAGACGACCAGCCTGGCGTCAGGGATGGTGGCAGCCGCGAACTCGGCCGCCGGCAATGTATTGAACAGATCGTCCTGCGCCGAGATGATCAGGGTCGGCGCGTTGATGTTCTGCAGCGGCAGGCGCGGGAGCGTAGGGTTGCTGTCGATGTTGATTCCCGGATATCGGCGCGAGAGCGGTTGGACGCTTCGGACGATCTGCATCACGCGATTTCGGTCCTCGGTAGGCGCAGCAGCAACGATCTCTGGCGGTACGCCGACGAAGCGGATCAACACCGAAGGAGCGATCTTCTCCATTGCCCACCAGGCAAAGTCCGCCCCGGCATTGACCAGCCACAATGCAAGCTGGCTTGCCCTGCTTCCCTCGATAGCGACCGGGGCTGCCGGTGAATATGTTGCCGGGACTATCAATATAAGTGCGGCAACCCTCTCCGGGTGGCGCAGCGCCAGCTCGATCGCCGACCGCGCGCCGGCCGAAATTCCAACGACGACGGCCTTGTCGACCTCGAGCCCGGTCAGGAGCGCCGCGTGCGCGTCGGCCTGGGCGGAGGGCGACGTATTCGTCGGGACAGGCGTGCCAAGATAGCCGAACCGGGACGGCGCGATGACGCGAAAACCGCCGCCAACGAGTTCAGCGGCATTTGAAAGACCCTGGTCATAGCCGCCGCCGGAGCCGTGGATGGAGAGGAGGGGCATACCGATCCCTGCTTCAGCAACTTCGATCGGACCGGCCGCAGTGCCGACCATGCGACCGCCAGCGCTCGAGGCGGTCCGGGCGCGAGTGATCTCATGGCTATAGGAGAGGAAAATGAGCGCGCTTCCGATGGCAGCCGCCGTGCCGATGACGCCGCCGACGATATGGAGCGAGTTCTTCATCCGCTGTCCCTAACGCACGTCAGCGGGATTAGCGCGGTATTGTGGCGGCTACCGAACCGGCGGAGAGCCTGACCAGGCGCAGCCCGATCATCAAGCAGCTGGTCGACGCCAAGCAACTGAAAATCGTCGCCGCGATGCACGACATACGACAGGCAAGGTAAGCTGGCTCTCCTGATTATCGGATGCCGTGGCGCGCCATCACCGGCTTCTGTTTGCCGGCTGCCGCCGGCGCGCCCGAGGTTGCGACCGTCGGTTCGCTGCGATAGCGCGGCAGCTGATCTTCGAGCGAGTAGAAGACGCACAGCGCGAGGCTGGACCAAACCGCGAGGCTGAAATAGAGCGACATCCAGGCAATCTCTTCCTTCCATTCGGTCAGGTCGTGGGTCACGATCCAGCGCGTGCTGACGTCACGCAGGCCCTCGAGATGCGTCATAAGCGTGCTGCCGTCGCCCTCGGCCCGCCACCGGTTCAGATACATCGGCACGTCGACGGTCATGAGAAACGCCAGATAGCCGGCAATGCCGATAATCGTGACGGCGAGGACGACGGGGACCGCGCCATCGAACTCGGGCAGCAACCGGCAAAGGCCAATGCCGACGATGAAGAAGGCGAGCGCCCATATCGAATTCTCGATGGCGTTGCCCAGATAGTTCCTGGTCAGCACCGCATGCCACGAAAAGCATTCCGCGACGACGATCAGCGGCACGATCGCCCAAGCGGCGTTCACGGTGGTGTCCGCGCCGGTCATGGTGCCGAGCTGATGCAGGATGATGGACCACTGCGCCGCGAAGGCGATCTCGGCCACGGTGGCGACCGACCGGCCGACCATGACGCTCGACAGCCAGGTATCGAACAGGCAGATCCGCTGCACATCCGCGCGCGGCAGGAACGACCTGAAGGCGCAGCCGAACACATAGGCCGCGCAGAGCAGCAGCATCAGCTGGATGCCGGACGTGCTGCCGAGCGGGCCGGTCGGTTGCTGGTGAAGCTGGCGATACAGCAGGAACCAGACCGCGATGTTGACGCCGCTGACCAGGCTCAACAGGCCCCACCACCACGCCACGGGATTCGACCAGACCAGGGTACTCGACCGCGCCGCGCGCCATTCCAAACTCATCAACCGCTCCGCGTCTAATTTTGAATTGAAATATGACTGTTATAAAACTGTCACAAATCTGGTTGTGACGATTCTGTCATAAAACGCAGTTGATCACGACACAAATTTATGTGCGGTTGATTCTCGCGAGGCGAGTGTCTCGTCAGCGACGAGGGCGGATCATTGGCGCAAGGCGAACAGGCGTCGCTTGCGTCTTGTGCCTATCAAGGCTTGATGCGCGGATTTTCCGGTGTCGCGCTCGGCCGTCGCGTCATGGCGCGGAAATGCTGCAGCCTTGCTCCGCCGGAAGCTCCTCGGCATTGGGGTCGCCCGGCGCCGTCGCCCAAGCCAGTTCGACCAGCGTCACGATCCGCCGGCCGGCGCCGTCGAGCTGGCAAACGATCAGGCCCTGCTCCTCGATGTAGGTCAAAAGGCGCCGCGCACGGCGCAACGAATGCGAGCCATAGGCGCGCGCAATCGCGGCATCGCCCGGGCACGGCCAGCCTTCCTTCGCGGCGCGGGCAATCATCATGAAGACGCCCTGCATATCCTCCGGCAGCAGCGAGGCGCGGACCGAGACATCCTGCCACCCGTCATCCTCTGCCATATTGGATCCGAGCCCGGCGCGCGCGCGCGTCAGCATGCGACGGAAGTCGGCCAAGTCCGGCACGGCCAGACCGAGGCCCTCGATCCGGCAGCGGACCACGAATTCCTGATAGAGCACGCCGATGGCGCGGAACCCGGCGTCGGGTTCCGCCATGACGGCGCGCAGAATACGGTCTACGCGCTCGCGCCGCTCCGCCAGGTGTTCGGCGCCGAGCGGCTGCTCCACCGCTTCGGGACGGATCTCCGGCGCCGCCGACTTCGCCGCCATGAGCTGGCCGAGCAGGTCCGGCGACGACCGGCGCTGCGGCCGATTGGTTTCCGGCGGCGGCGCCGCCAGGATCATGGCGTGCGCGTCCAGTGTCGCTTCCGGCATCGGCATCAGGCGCGGGGTCGCGTTGCGCGGCGTGGTTTCCGTCGGACCGATGCGCAGCTGCAGCGGACGGCGGGACAGCGCCGGTCCCAGCGCCATGAACTGCCCGCGCTGCAGATCCCGGAACGCCTCCGCCTGTCGCCGCTCCATGCCCAGAAGGTCGGCGGCGCGCGCCATGTCGATATCCAGGAAGGTTCGGCCCATCAGGAAATTGGACGCCTCGGCCGCGACGTTCTTGGCGAGCTTCGCCAGTCGCTGGGTGGCGATCACCCCCGCAAGCCCGCGTTTGCGGCCACGGCACATCAGGTTGGTCATGGCGCCGAGCGAGAGTTTGCGCGCCTCGTCCGACACCTCGCCGGCGACCGCGGGCGCGAACAGCTGCGCCTCGTCCACCACCACCAGCATCGGGTACCAGTGGTCGCGGGCGACTTCGAAAAGCCCACCGAGGAAGGCGGCGGCGCGCCGCATCTGGTTCTCGGCGTCGAGCCCCTCGAGATTGAGCACCGTGGAGACGCGATGGATGCGCGCCCGCTCGCCGGCGACCTGCAGGCCCCGCTCGGTATGGTCCTCGGCATCGATCAGGAGGTGGCCGAACCGGTCGGCAAGTGCCACGAAGTCGCCTTCGGGATCGATGACCGTCTGCTGCACCCAGGGGGCACTCTGTTCCAGCAGCCGGCGCAGCAGATGGGATTTGCCGGAGCCCGAATTGCCCTGCACCAGCAGCCGGGTCGCCAGCAATTCCTCAAGGTCCAAGTTGGCCGGGGCGCCCGCGGTCGCGTGTCCCATCTCGATCGCAACGGTCATGTCTCGACTCAAAGGCTCCCCAGGGAGGCGGGCTTAACAACCTGATCGCAGCCCGTCGAGCGCCCGCGGCGGACCACGCCGTGTTCTCCACGGCGGCGCGAACGTCATCCGCCGAACGGAACCTTCACGGACGGAGAGCGGCCAGCACGTGCTGAATCGGCACGTCGCTCGGGTTCACCGACACCGCGCGGACAGGACCCATCGCGGCTGTCTCCATTCATAAGTGCAGATGATGAATTGGTCGAAAAATACACATTGTTCGATAGAGGCGACGTATCTACCGTCGCAGAATCTCCTGTGGGCACGGCAAACCTGGCTGCCGTCTTTCGGCCCCTTGAAGCTGCAGCGACCAAGTAACGCCAGGCAATTAATTAACATGAGGGGGACAGCGCAATGAGGGCTAACTTTCCGAGCTTGATCGCAGCGTCTGCGATTGCCGTCGCCTTGTCGATTTCCTGTGCTTATGCACAGAAGAAATATGACTCCGGCGCCACCGACACGGAAATCAAGGTCGGCCAGACGGTGCCGTTCAGCGGACCGGCCTCGGCCTATGCCACGGTCGGCAAAGCGCAAGCCGCTTATATAAAGATGATCAACGATTCCGGCGGCGTGAACGGGCGCAAGATCAACTTGATCCAGTACGACGATGCCTATAGCCCGCCGAAGACCGTCGAGCAGGTGCGCAAGCTGGTAGAGGGTGATGAGGTGCTGCTCACGTTCCAGATCATCGGTACCGCGCCGAATGCCGCGGTCCAGAAATACCTCAACGCCAGGAAAGTGCCGCAGCTGTTTGCCGCCACCGGAGCCGCCAGGTTTACCGATCCCGGGAATTTTCCATGGACGTTCGGCTTCAATCCCAGCTACTTCGTCGAGGGCCGCATCTACGGCCAATATATCCTGAAGGAGCATCCGAACGCCAAGGTTGGCGTGCTCTATCAGAACGACGATTTGGGCAAGGATTATCTCGAGGGCCTCAAGGCCGGTCTTGGTGACAGGGCCGCGAAGATGGTGGTGGCGGAAGTTTCCTACGAACTGTCCGAGCCGACCATCGATTCGAAAATCCTCAAGATCAGGGATAGCGGCGCGGATCTGTTCTTCAGTGCCTCGACGCCCAAGCAGGCCGCTCAGGCCATCAAGAAGATCGCCGAGCTCGGCTGGCATCCGGTGCATATCGTGGACATCAACGCCAACTCGGTCGGCGCGGTGTTGAAGCCGGCGGGCCTTGAAGCATCCAAGGGTATCATCAGCGTCGGGTACGTCAAGGATCCGTCGGATCCCTCCTTCAGGGACGATGCGGGGATGCAGCGCTACCTCGCCTTCATGCAGAAATATTATCCCGAAGGCGACAGGTATTCGAACCTCAACGTCTACGGCTACATCACCACGCAGCTTCTGATGCGGGTTCTGCAACAATGCGGCGATGACCTCACCCGCGAGAACGTACTGAAGCAGGCCGCTCATCTTAAGAAAGTGGAGCTCGATTTGCTGTTGCCGGGGATCACCGTCACGACGACCCCGACCGACTATCGCGTCAACAAGCAACTGCAGATGGTCCGGTTCGACGGCGAGCGTTGGCAGCCGTTCGGCTCGATCATCGAGGCGAAAGAGTAAGCCGGCGTAGACGCATGGCCCAGTCTCGTGCTTTTCGAGTGCGGGGAAGATGATCGCTCGATTACAGCAGGAGCGATTTGACCGATTCGGCGCCGTCGCGCAGCAGCGGCAGAAAGCGATCGATCATTTCGCCGGTTGATACTCTATCCACATGTGCGCCCATATTGATCGCCGCGACGATGGTGCCGTCGTAACGGCGGACCGGCACCGAAATCGAGCGAAATCCGGGCTCTGCTTCGCGGTCGACCAGCGAGTAGCCCTTTTCGCGATCTGTCATGATCGTCGCCAGCAACAGATCCTTGTCGGTCACGGTGAATGGCGTCATTGGAGTGAGATCCATTGCCGCGATGGCGGCCGCAAGTTCGCCGTTGGAAAGCTTGCCGAGCAGGGCTCGCCCCACCGACGTGCAGAACGCCGGCAGGCGATAGCCGATATCGACACCCGCGGAGAACACGCGCGCAGGACTCGCCCGGGCGATGAATACGACTTCCTGGCCGTCGAGAATTGCCAGCGAGCTGATTTCCCGTGCGGCGCTTGAGACTTGATCCAGCACGGGTTGCAGGACCGAGACGACCTGGTTCGAGGACAGGTAGGAAGTGGCCAGCCTCAGGACCCGCGGCGTTAACGTGAACAGCTTGCCATCGCTCGTGACATAGCCGGCGCGCTCCAGCGTGAACAGGATCCTGCGCGCGGTCGCGCGCGGCAGGTCGGCCGCTTTGGCAAGGTCGCTCAGCGTCATCGACCGTCTATCGGCGCCGAACAGCTCGAATACCCGAAGCCCGCGATCCAGACTTTCGATGAAGTCGGTGCCGCCGCGATCTGCGGCATCCTTGTTTCGCTTCAGCTTCGGCATCGACCATCCTTCATGAACTTCAATCGACTCCCGCGTCCAGGGCATCAAACGAGGGATTGGCAGCCCGGTCCGGGGAGAAGATCGCGATGCCGCGGCCAACCCGCGCGCAATCATCCGGTTACCCGGCAGGCACGGAGCCGTAACGATCGCACCAAGAGCGACTTCGAACATCGGACATACGTTCAGCACGCGCAAGCCAAGGTCCTTGCCTTCCTTGTGGGGAATCGCGACGGCCGGAGTGTCGATCTCTCGAAAATCCGCTTGCGTGGAATCAATCTAACGATAAAATCGCACATAAGTTCAATAGATGAACAAATTTGGTATTCTAACGCTACCCTCTGCGTCAGCCGCGCCCGCCAGCAATTTGAGAAGCATCTGCCATGATGAGCCAAGAGCAAAATGACCTGATCACCCGGATCGGACCGACAGCGCCGGCCGGCAAACTGATGCGGATGTACTGGCAACCCGCGGCGCTGGTTGAGGAACTCGCAGGCGAGCGCCCGATCAAGCCGGTCAGACTGCTGGGCGAAAACTTCGTCCTGTTCCGGGACGAAACGGGCCGCTACGGACTGCTCGACCGCGACTGTCCGCATCGCGGCGCCGATCTGGCGTTCGGGCGGCTGGAAGGCGGCGGCGTGCGCTGTTCATTTCACGGCTGGCTGTTCGACGTGGAAGGCAACTGCCTGGAAACGCCCGCCGAGCCGAAAGCCTCGAAACTCTGCGCCGGCATCAGGCAGCGCGCCTATCGGGTCGTGGAAAAGGGCGGCATCCTCTGGGCCTACCTCGGCGAGGGCGAACCGCCGGCATTTCCGGAACTCGATTGTTTCGCCGCGCCCGGCGCCTACACGTTCGCGTTCAAGGGCTTGTTCGAATGCAACTGGTTGCAGGCGCTCGAGGTCGGCATCGATCCCGCCCATGCCTCTTTCCTGCATCGCTTCTTCGAGGACGAGAACCCGGCGGATGCGTACGGCAAGCAGTTTCGCAGCGCATCGGCCGGCAGCGAGTTGCCGATGACGAAGGTCCTGCGCGAGTACGATCGCCCCATCATCAACGTCGAAAGCACGGAATACGGGCTGCGGCTGATCGCCTTGCGCGAGATCGACGAGGAACGCACCCATGTGCGCGTCACCAACCAGGTGTTTCCGCACGGCTTCGTCATTCCCATGAGCAGCGAGATGACGATCTCGCAGTGGCACGTGCCGGTCGATGACGAGAACTGCTACTGGTATGCAATCTTCACCAGCTTCACCAAGCCGGTCGACAAGCAGAAGATGCGCGACCAGCGCCTCGAACTCTATGAACTGCCGGACTACAAGTCGCGCAGGAATCGTACCAACGATTACGGCTTCGATCCGGATGAGCAGTCAACCGAGACCTACACCGGCATGGGCGCCGACATCAACGTCCACGACCAGTGGGCGGTGGAGTCGATGGGCAGGATTCAGGACCGCACCCGCGAGCATCTCGGATCTTCCGACAAAGCCATCGTTGCCTATCGCAGGCTGCTGCGGCAGGAAATCGGCAGGGTTGCCGGCGGCGCGAGGCCGCTGATGTTCCTTGATGCCGAGAATGCACGCAGCATCCAGGGGCCGGCGACGATGGATGGCATCGGACCGACGAGCGGTTGGGAAAGCTACTGGATGGAGGTCGATGTGAAGCGGCGTCGCGGCGCGCCATGGAGCGCCCCGGTCCCCGCCGAGACCGCCAGCGGAACTGTCCCTCTGACCGCCGCCGAATGACCGGTCGTCATTCCATCCGATCGGGAGAGTGGATTGAGTTTCGTTGATCGCCACGGCCTGTGGTCCGCTGAGCAGAAGGACGCAGCCGCAAGGCTTCGCCGCATCGTCGATGAGCAGAAACTCGAGGTCATCCGGCTGTCGTTTCCGGATCAGCACGGCATCCTGCGCGGCAAGACCCTGATCGCCGGCGAAGCGGTGCGCAGCCTCGAAAACGGATGCTCCATCACCACGACGATGTTTGCCAAGGACACTTCGCACAAGACGGTATTCCCGGTGTTCACCGCCGGCGGCGGTTTCGGTATGCCTGAAATGCAGGGCGCCGCCGACGTCCTGATGATCCCGGACCCCGTCACATTCCGCACGCTGCCATGGGCGCCGGGCACGGGATGGTTGTTGTGCGACGTTCATTTCGCCGATGGCCGGCCGGTGCCGTTCGCCACCCGTAATCTCTACAGGACCGCTTTATCCGATCTGGGTAAGCGCGGTTACGATTTCGTTGGCGGGCTTGAAGTCGAGTTTCATGTCTTCAAGCTCGAGGATCCGCGGATGGCGCCGGAGGATGCGGGACAGCCTGGACAGCCGCCGGAAGTCAGCCTGCTCTCGCACGGCTATCAATACCTGACCGAGCAACGTTACGACGAGATGGAGCCTGTGCTGGAAATCATCCGGCGCGACGTGCTGGCGCTCGGACTGCCGCTGCGCTCGGTCGAAGTCGAGTTCGGGCCCAGCCAGTGCGAGTTCACGTTTCAGCCGACGGTTGGCCTGATGCCCGCCGACAGCATGGTGCTGTTCCGCAGTGCCGTGAAGCAGATCTGCCATCGGCACGGCTATCACGCGACCTTCATGTGCCGGCCGAGGATTCCGAACGTCGTTTCCTCGGGGTGGCATCTGCATCAGTCGATCGTGTCGCGCGCGACCGGCGAGAATGCGTTCATGACGAAGGACGAGAACGCTATCCTGTCGGATTTCGGCCGCTTCTATCTCGGCGGTCTGTTGAAGCACGCTCGCGCTTCCACGGTTTTCACGACGCCCACCATCAACGGCTACAAGCGTTACCGTTCCTATTCGCTGGCGCCCGACCGGGCGATCTGGGGCCGCGACAACCGCGGCGCGATGATCCGCGTGCTGGGCGGTCCCGGCGATCCCGCGACGCGGCTTGAAAACCGCGTCGGCGAGCCGGCGGCCAATCCCTATCTCTACATGACGTCGCAGATTCTCTCCGGCCTCGATGGCGTCGACCGGGCGCTCGATCCGGGTCCTTCGGCGGATACGCCTTACGAGTCCAGTGCCGATCTGTTGCCGAAGTCGCTGCGCGAGGCCGTGTTTGCGCTGAAGGAGGATCCCTTCTTTCGCCATGCGATGGGGGCGACCATCGTGGATTACTACACTCACATCAAGAATGCCGAAATCGAGCGCTTCCAGGCGGAAGTTTCCGATTGGGAGCAACGCGAATATTTCGAGATGTTTTGACGCGCCACCAGGCGGCGCGGCCGGGTCTCACGGCACGAGTTTCGCAAGGCTGGCAGCCAGTGGGGGCCCGCGTTGACAATGAGAATTAGACGCATCATAGTTCCATCGTGCCGAACGATTGTTCAATAGACGAACGAGCAGCTGCGTTATGCTTGAGTCAGAGTCGCCTCACGGGTTCGCAGACAGAAGTGCAGGGGACGCGCGATCGGCGGGTTCGGGTCGTACCAGTCCTGCTCCGTCGTCCGGCCATCCGGACGCGATCTTCATTAACGGCAAAATCGTTACCGTGGATGCTGCGTTCCGCGTAGCCGACGCCGTAGCGGTGCGAGACGGCCGATTTATCGCGGTCGGCACCACTGACGAGATGAGATCCATTGCCGGTCCAACGACAACGGTAGTCGATCTTCAGGGCAAGACCGTGCTGCCCGGTCTCATCGATACGCACGCCCACGTGGAGTGCGCGGGCCTGTTGAAGCATTCCGTGCAACTGAACGATGTCGGCACGGTCGCGCAGGCGTTGGCCCGCATTTCCGAATATGCGGCCACGGCGCCAAAGGGGCGATGGATCCGGGGAGGGCAGTGGCATCCGATTTCGCAGCTCGCGGAGAAGCGCTTTCTCACCCGGGAGGAACTGGATCGAGCGGCTCCGGACAATCCGCTGTGTCTGCCGATCAGCCACTTCACCATGGTGAACTCCAAAGCGCTGGCGCTTGCGGGCATCACCAAGGATACGCCGGATCCCGACGGCGGGATCATCCATCGCGACAGCCTGACGGGGGAGCCGAATGGTACGCTCGAAGAAGCGGCCGAAGGTCTCGTTCACAATCTGCTGCCGGACTGGTCGGACGACGAGCGGGACGAGCAGTTGACGCATGCGATGCAATACTTCAACCAGTTCGGGCTGACCTCGGCGATCAGTGCCGCCGTCGGGCCGGCTACCCTGCGCGCACATCAACGGGTGCGGCGGCGGGGACAGGCCACCTTGCGCATCAGCGCGATGTACGCGCCGACCGACGGGCTCAATCCGAGCATGACGACCGAGGAATGGGAGCTGTTCTTTTCTCGCATCGGCGCGGCTTCGGATTTCGGCGATGACTGGCTGAGCTTCTCGGGCGTCAAGCTGCAGATCGATGGCGGGATGACGCTGCGTACCGCGGCCATGCGGGATGGGTACCCCGGCGATCCCGACTACAAGGGCACCATCGTCATCGAGCCCGCGAGGTTCAGGGCCCTGGTCGCCACTGCCAATCGCTACGGCTGGCGGGTCGGGGTGCATGCGGTCGGCGATGCCGCCATCGATTGCGTTCTCGATGCCTATGAACAGGCGGATGCCGAGCGATCCATCAAGGGGCGGCGCTTTATCGTCATCCATGGCAGTCTCATTCGTCGCGACCAGATGGAGCGTGCGCGTGCGCTGGACGTGCGCGTCGACGCGCAGTCTTCTTTCCTGTGGGACAAGGCTGCCGCGGTGGCCAGATTCCTCGGTCGAGAGACCGCCGAGCGGGCTTTCCCGATGCGGACGATGATCGATGTGATGGGACTCGATGCGGTCGCCCAGGGCACCGACTATCCGATCAACCTGCTCAGTCCATTCGTCAACATGTATGTCATGGTGACGCGCCGCGACAAGCATGGCGACCTTTACGGGGCCGAGCAAAGGATCAGTCGCGAGGAGGCAGTCAGGCTCTACACCAGTTCGGCTGCGCGCTATTCCTTCTCCGAAGAAAAGACCGGGTCCATTGAACCCGGAAAATATGCCGACATGGTGGTTCTTTCGGATGACATACTGAGCGTTCCGGAAGAAGCCATCAAGGACATCAAGGCCGTGCGCACCATCGTCGAAGGTCGTACGGTCTTCGAAGGCGAGGGCGGAAGCTGAAGCTGACGCTGACGCCAGTCGGGATTGCAGGCATCCGGGAGAGGTGTTTCGGAAAGGAAGCAACGCGTTGAGCGAGAAGCTGGGATTCGACCACGTAACCAAGGTCTTCGAAGGCAGCGGAAGCGAACCGGATTACGTCGCATTCGACGACATCACGCTTGAAGCGGCGCCTTCCGAATTCCTCGCCATCGTGGGCCCTTCAGGCTGCGGCAAGTCGACATTGCTGCGGCTGGCCGCCGGGCTTATCTTGCCGACCCGGGGACAGGTTGTTCTCGGCCACAAGCCGATCGATGCCCCGCCGCCCGGCGTCATCTACCTGTTTCAGCAATATGCCAAGTCGCTGTTCGCCTGGCGAACGGTGATCGACAATGTCATGTTTCCGCTCGAAGGCGCCCCGCGCGCGCGGCGTGCCGAGCAGCGGGCGCAATGCCGCGAATATCTGCGGCAGGTCGGGCTCGCGGGCTTCGAGGACAAATATCCCTGGCAATTATCCGGGGGCATGCAGCAACGGGTTGCGATCGCGCGGGCGCTTGCCGCGAATCCTGAAGTATTGCTTCTCGACGAGCCGTTCAGCGCGGTCGATGCACTGACGCGCATGGAACTGCAGACGCTGGTGCTGCAGCTGTGGGAGCAAAGGAAATTCACGGCGATCCTGGTCACCCATGACGTCGACGAGGCCATCTTCCTGGCCGACCGCGTGGCCGTGCTCGGCGCCAGGCCGACGTCCCTGAAGGAGATTATCGACGTCGGCCTTCCCCGGCCGCGCGATCAGTTCGCGACCCGTGAGGACCCGCGCTTCCTGAAGCTTCGTCATGACATCACCGCCTCTCTGTTGGCCAGGAGTGACGGGCATGTCGCATCGGTCTGAAGCTCGCGGCATGGGGCTCTGGAGCCTGGCGTCACCGGCTCTCGTGCTGTGCGTCTGGGAGCTCGCAGGACGACTGGGCTGGACCAATCCGATTTTGTTGCCTCGTCCCTTGCAGATCATCGAGGTATTTCTCGGGCTCGTGAGCAGCGGAGCTGTTCTTTCTCCACTGCTGCACACCGTCGGGCTGTTCATGATCGGCTACGTGATCGCCAGCCTGCTCGGAACGGCTCTCGGGATCGCGATGGCCACGAGCCAGACCCTCTACGGCCTGCTGGAGCCGCTGGTCGAGAGTCTTCGCCCGATCCCCAAGCCCGCGCTCGTCCCGGTGCTGTTCCTGTTTCTCGGCATCGGCAAGGCGACGATGATCGTGCTCGTCGTGCTGGCGTCCGTGTTTCCCGTCCTGATCAGCACCTTCCAGGGCGTCAGGGGACTTGATCCGGTGCTGCTGGAGACGGCGCGCACGCTGCAGATATCCCGTTCACGCACGATCTTTTCGGTCATCCTGCCGGCGTCGCTTCCGATGATTCTGGCCGGGATGCGGGTCGCACTCGGCCTCGGGCTCGTGCTCGTCATCCTCGCGGAAATGCTGGCCGGCGAAGACGGCATCGGGTTCCGCATTCTCGACCATGAGCGCTCGTTCCAGGTGCGGGAGATGTTCGCCTGGATCGTCGTGCTCGTTGCGCTCGGGGGAGCCATGATGAAGCTGTTTGAAATTGCCGAGCGGCGATTGGTGCCATGGCGAGGCCGAAGCTGAAAACCTGAGGGAGAAGGACTATGCGCAGAGCGTTTGTGTTGTTTGGTCTGCTGATGATGGGCCTTGTCGCGTTGCCGGCGTCGCGGGCGCCGGCAGCCGATCTCGAGAAATTGCGTGTCAGCATCATTCCTATCGGTGATGTGGCTCCACTGTTTGCGGCGATTCAGAACGGCTACTTCCGTGAGCTCGGGCTGGAGATCGACACCACCCCATCCGCCGGCGGCGCGGCCGGAATTCCGGGCCTGATCGGCGGCAGCTTCGACATCGTCTACGGCAATGTGGTGTCGGCGCTGCTGGCCGTGCAGCAGGGACTCGACGTCAAGGTCATCGCGGCCGGAACCAATCTGGCTGACCCGGCGATGGATGCCACGCCGATCCTCGTGAGGAGCGACTCCGGGATCAAGTCCGGCAAGGATCTCGAAGGCAAGAGCATCGCTGTGAACACGCGCAACAACGTGATCTGGCTCTACGCCCGGGCATGGGTCAAGGCGACCGGCGGTGACCCCGAACGCGTCACCTTCAAGGAGGTGCCGTTTCCGCAGATGGAGGATGCGCTACGCCAGCAGCGCGTCGACGCAGCTTTCATGGTTCCGCCGTTCTCCATCGTCGCTTCCCAGAAGGGTGGTCTGACGAAGGTCGGCCATCCCTATTCCGACGTTCAGCCCGGCGTCGACGTCGGACAGTATATCGCGACGGGAAAGCTGGTCGCGGCCAGGCCGGAAACCATCAGGAAATTCGTCACGGGTCTTCGCAGGGGAGTCGAATGGTACAACGCCAACCTGGCCAGCGACGAGCTGTTCAAGCTGATCAGCGGCTACACCAGGGTGGACGTTGCCTTGCTCAAGATGGCGCCGTTGCCCGCCCTTCCGCTGCGCTCCGACATGTCCCAGGTCAAGAAGACGATGGACTTGATGATCGAGAACAAGCTGTTGCCGGCGCCGCTCGACCTGCAAAAGATCATCGATCCGCTGGCGCTTTGACAAGGAGCCGGGGTGACAGCGGCTGACATACCTGACGACGCAAGCATCGGACGGACCCGAACCGGGACCGTCCGTTTGCGGCCGGGCAGCCGCGCGCCGGGGGTTTTGCTGATCGTCGCGCTTCTATTGCTCTGGGAACTGTCGTCGCGGGCCGGCTGGATCGTCAGCGCCTACTGGCCGCCCGTCTCCCACATTCTTGCGGCAGCCGTGGCCCAGCTGGCGGGCGGCGAGATTCTTGTTTCGCTCGCCGCCACCCTGCGCAGGGCCGCGATCGGCTATGTCGCGGCCTCGGTGGCGGGCATCGCGCTCGGGATCGTTCTGGCGAGGAATCGCGCGCTGCGCTGCGGCCTGCTTCCCCTGATTGAAATCGTTCGTCCGATGCCGACGCCGGCGATTATCCCGCCGCTGATTCTGTTTCTCGGCGTCGATGACGCGCTGAAGATATTCATCGTGGCGCTGGCGAGCTTCTTTCCGATTTTCACCACCACCTTCGTGGGCGTCGCTTCCATCGACGATACGCTGATCCAGACCGCCCGGACCTTCCGGATTTCGTCGACCCGGATGCTCTATGGCGTAGTCCTTCCCGCGACGTTGCCGGCGATCGCCGCCGGGTTGCGGACCGCCACGAGCCTGTGTCTCGTTGTCGCCGTGCTGTCGGAAATGATCGCAGGCTCCAGCGGCGTCGGGTACTACCTCGTCGAGATGCAGTACGCGATGCGGCCTGACTTGATGTACGCCGCCGTTTTCTATCTCGCGCTGACAGGCTACGCGCTGAACAGGGGCTTCCTTGCGCTGGAAGCGCGTCTGATTCCCTGGATGGGCAAGACCTGAGCAACGACACCGTCCTGAACGGCCGGAAGACGGTATTCGACTGGTTCAGTTCGCTGCTGTGAGCCAATTCGACGGGCAGGGCATTGCTGCGCCGAGAGCAGAGCGCGAGTTCGGCGGGCACGTCGCCGAGCGTGCGCGTCCTTGAACTTCAGTGCGATCTCGGCCATGTCGATGCCTTTACGATTCGGAAGCTGTCAAATGACCGCAGGGTCAAACGCCACAGCTTAGGTTAAGTCACGGGGTGGCGAGGCCCGCCGCGACCTGAAAGGCGATCTGGTTCCAATGTCCTGGTTCCAATGTCCTGGCGAAATGCTCATGTTCTTCGGGCCTCTGCAATCGAGGCGCGACCATGAAAAATCAAATGTTCCCGTCGGAGGTTCGGCAGTGATCCGCGCCATGGTCCGACGCGCACTTGTATTGACCGCTCTCGCGGCGGGGCTGATGCCGGTCACGTGCCTTGGCGAAAGCAGCAACCGGTTGCCGGCCAAGGCAACGCAGGAACTGCCTGCCGAACTGCTCTCGCTGCTCCAACAGAAGAAGATGCCGAAATATTCACCTATCGTGGTGCGCCTATTCAAGGAGGAAGCCGAGCTCGAAGTCTGGAAGCAGGACACGTCAGGCCGTTTCCAGATCCTCAAGACCTATCCGATCTGCCGGTGGTCGGGCGATCTCGGACCGAAGTTGCAGGAGGGCGACCGCCAGGCGCCGGAGGGGTTCTACACCGTTACACCCGAGTTGATGAATCCCAACTCCAGCTTCTATCTTTCGATCAACCTCGGCTACCCCAACAAATTCGACAAGGCGAACAAGCGCGACGGCAGCTTCCTCATGATCCACGGCGACTGCTGGTCGAGCGGTTGCTATGCCATGACCGACGAGCAGATCAGCGAAATCTATTCGCTGGCGCGCGACTCGCTTCGCGGTCGGCCATCGTTCCAGGTCCAGGCCTATCCGTTCCGCCTGACGCCGGCGAATCTGGCGCGGCATCGGAATAATCCCAACCTGGCCTTCTGGAAAAGGCTCAAGATCGGCAACGATCATTTCGAGACGACGCAACTCGAACCCAAAGTGGATGTGTGCGATCGCCAATATGTATTCGATGCGCAGCCCCCGCCGAATTCGCCGCATCCCCTTGCGTTCAATCCCGCCAAAAAATGCCCAGCCTTCGTCGTCAATCCGGAAATCGCGCGGCGGGCGCTGGAAAAGCAGCGCGCCGACGAACTCGAATACGCGCGACTGCTCGAAGGCGACGTGCCCGTGGCCCCGATCTACAGCGGGCTGGACGGCGGAATGAACAAGGCTTTCCTCGCCCGGTTTCCGTACAGGGTAACGCTCGCCAAAGTGATGCCGTATGCATCCTACCTGCCGCACCTGCCGCCGATCCCCTTTGTCGACAACGTCAGCTCGTTGACGAACAGATGGTTCGGCGTCTCGTTCGTCCAGCCGATCGTGTGTGATCTGGCTCGTGCCGGCTTGCCATCAAGCCGATGCTAACGCTCGAGCGGCGATCCACCCGGCTTCCACGGCTTGTCCGATCACGGTGCAGACCGGTCCGCAGCATTATGCGTCCTGATGGGGCCTCAAGTCCCCTGGCAGCACGAACCGCCCGGCCTCTGCTCGCCCGCCAGGACGCTGCGCGCGTTGCGGTCCGGCGGAATGTCGCCGGCCGCATTGGCCGCGAAGAAGCCGGTCGGCTTCAGCGTGAAGCCGACATATTCGACCGGCATGATCGGAAAGTCCTCGGGCTTGCAGACATGGGTGTGGCCGAAAGAGTGCCACACCACGATATCGGCATTCTCGATGTTGCGGTTCTGCGCGGCGTAACGCGGCAGGCCGTCGCCGCCGGCATGGACGTTGGGATAGTCGCCGCTGGCGTATTTCTCGGCCGGGTCGAAGGCCGTGACCCAGACGTGTTTCGTGGCAAAGCCGCCGCGGCTGTGCACGTAGCTGCCCTCCTGCGCCAGCATCAGCGGGCCCGGATTGACGGCGAGCTTGTAGGCCGGGGCGCCGCCAACCGAATTGGTCTCGTTTGGATTGCATATCTTCCAGAAGCGCCCGGTCTCGCCGTTGGCGATCGCAGCCGCATCGCGCTCGCGCGACAGCACGCGCGTCGTGGTATCGAACACGTTACCATGCGGATTGTCCGATCCCCAGGGCCGCGGCACAAAGTCGTGCTCGCTGACGGTGTTGCCGCCGCCGTCGAGATCCATGTGGAGGCGGACGTTGAAGAAGTGTTGGTGCGTGGGGCCGCCAAGATTGTCGTCGACCATGCCGCCCCATTTGTATTTCTCGCCAGGCTGCACGGCTGCGGTCTGGATGATGCCGGTGAGTTTTGTCTCGAGCTGGATCGTGCCGTCCTGGTAGAGATACCAGTAAAAGCCGTAATCGTAATTGCCGACGGTGGCGAAGAACGAGATGACGAGCCGCCGCGAGCGTCGCACTTCGAACAGACCGTTACGGAATTCGTAATGCTTCCAGGCGATTCCGTAGTCTTCTTCATGCATGCAGATGGCATTCTGCATGAGATAAGGCTCACCCTTGCTGTCGGCGGCCGGCACGTCGAAATAATGGATGTTGCCGAGGCAGTCGCAGCCGAGCTCGAGCGCGTTGGCGAGCATGCCGAGCCCGTATTCGCCGGCATCGAACGCCGACTTCCAAAAATGGTTCGCGGTCGGATCCGCATAGGGCACCACCATTTCGGTGACGCTGGCGCGATGAATCAAGGGGCGCTTGCGCGCGCCGTCCTGGTAGGCGAGCTGTTGCAGCACCAGCCCTTCACGCGGTGTGAAGCCGACGCGAAAGCTCCACTTCTGCCACTCGACCTTCCAGCCATCGACGTGAAAGCTCGGGCCCTCCGGCTGCTCGATATGCAGCGGCTTGATGTCAGCGCGCAGGTCCTTGGTCTCGTGCGCGCCGTAGTTCCGCTTCTTGCGTGGGATTGGCACGATCGGGTCTTCATCGGTGAGGTCGACGACCCTGCCCGCGATCAAGTCGACCACGGCGACCACGCCTTCAATCGGATGGGCGTAACCGTTGTCCTGCGGATGCTCGCGAAAGTAGCTGACGGCGCGGACGATGCGGGCGCCCCGCTCGAATTCCATGCCGAAGAAACCGGAGGAGAACGGGTCGATCTGAACGAGCTCGATATCCTTGTCGCTCAACCCTCGGCGATGCATCGCCGCGCGCCACCCGGGATCGGCCTTGACCACCGCCTCGCATTTGAAGAACTCCTCGAGCATTACCGGCGGCTGGCCGTAGGGAGCCTCGCGATTCGGCACGACACTGCGTGCCACGATCTCGTTGCGGTCGAAATCGACGATGTGTTCGATCGCCTCGCCGCTGACGACGTCGAGCGTCAGCACGAAGGCGCGGCGCGACAACCCGGTGCCATCAACCAGTTCCTGCTTGGTCGGCTCTTCCAGCCGCACCATCGGAAATCGGCAGGTCTCCGGCGATCTCGCGGCTGCGCGCACCAGTGCGCAGGCCGCGGCGATTTCCGCTGACGTCAGCGGATCAAGCGGATGAGGTGCTGCGCTCCGCGCCTGCGCCCCGGTTTTGACGGAATCCAGCATTGCGGCGTCCTATGATCTAGCGGGGCACGAGGTGCGCGGTGATGGCGCGGAAGGCGGCGAGCCAGCGATGGTCCAGCGGCACGTCCATCGCCTTGGGCTGAGTCGCGAGCTTGACGATGACGGTGTCCGTACAAGCATCAACATAGAGCCACTGGCCGTGGATGCCGATCGCAGCGAGGTCGTTGCGCGACGGATCGATCGAGCGTGTACCATTTGCTGCGGTAGCGGGCGCCGGGGAAGATGTCGGCAAGGTCACCGGCCGCCCAGGCCTTCGGATCGCCATTGGTATGGATGTCGTCGACCCACCATCCCGGCACCACCTGCTGTCCACCGACGATGCCGCGGCAGCGGATCATCTCGCCGAACCGGGCCAGGTCGCGCGCGGTCACCGATAATCCACCGGCGATGCGGCCCATGCCGTGGCTGTCGAGCGTCATGGAGGCATCGTCCTCGGCGCCCATGGGCTGCCAGAGATATTCGGACAGGATGCGTGGGTACGGCATGCCGCAGGCGCGCTCATAGACCCAGCCCAGCACTTCAGTGTTGGTCGAGACGTAGTGGAATACTTTCCCGTGCGGCCTGCCCGTGCCGCGCAGCGTGGTGAGATAGCTGCGCTGATGGCCGGGCTCGACGCCGGGCGGCGGCACGTCCCAGCCGGAGGAGAAGCGGTAGCGCGCGACGTCGCCGGCAGGATCCTCGTAGTCCTCCTCGAACTGGATCGCCACGGCCATGTCGAGGACGTTGCGGACGGTACAGGTGCCGTAGACCGAAGCTTCCAGCTCGGGGATGTATTTCACCACCGTCGCTTCCGGATCGATGAGGCCACGCGCGGCCAGCACGCCGCCGAGCGTGCCGGCGATCGACTTGCTGATCGAGCAGATCAGATGCGGGGTGTTCGCGCTCATGCCGTCGCCGTACCACTCGTGTATGAGCGTGCCGCGATGCATGACGAGCAGCGCATCGCTAAAGGTTTCGTGCAGCGTTGCCTCGACCGTGGTCGGCTTGCCATCGGGCGCGGTGAAGCCGAGCCTCGATAAATCGCGCGGTTCGCTGACGATCGGGGTCGGCGTCGCGGAGCGGCGGACCTCGGCCGTCGGCAGCACCTCCCTGACATGCGTAAAGCCCCAGCGAATGGCCGGAAAGCTGCGCCAGTTGGCGCGGGTTACCTGGGCATCCGGGGACGCAGGGCTGCCGCGCATGATGTCGGTCGGTCGCATCTGATTTCCTCCACCCAAAGCGAGCATCCAGAATGCGTCCGACGGCTTCCCAGCGTTATCGAGATACGGCAATATTTTGCCTGAGCCGGCTTCGGTCTGGCGTGCTTCTTGCTGGGCTGGCGATCGGAGAAACCGATGTTAAGTCATGATGTTAAGCCGCCTCTTAGCCCTGATCCCCCGCCGGTTGCGGCGGTACTGCATTCGGCCAGCACCGACGTCGACGAGCATTGCAAAAATCTCGGCCGCTGGCGGCTAAGCTACGACCAGATCAGCGCCGGCCCGTTCGCGGGCAGTTTTACGCAATTGTCCCTTCCCCGGATCGAGGTGTTTCGTGAGGTAACGAGCCAGCAGGTCCGCCAGTACGGCCGGCTCGGGTCAGACAGTTTTGGCATCGGGCTGCCTTGGCAAGTCGGCGGCGAGGTCAATTGCAACGGCACGAGCGTCACGGGTGCCCAGGTGATCGCCTGCATCGACGCCGAGGTCGACATGTGCACACCCAGGGGTTTTGAGCTTCGTGGCGCCGTGATGAGCGCAAGGCTGATCGAACAGCTCGCGGCCGACTTCAACGTCGAATTGCCGCGCGCGGTCTGGAATCAGTTGCGAGTGATCGAGATGGACGAAGCGCCGGTGGCGCGGTTCCGTGCCCTGCTTGCGATGATCCACGACAATCTCGCCAAAACGCCTTCGGCGTTCGACAATCCGGCCGCCTGGCGCGCGCTGGAGGATGCGTTGCTCGTGGAGATCATGGACATGCTGCCGACCGTCCGGCCCTGCGAGCTCGGCCGCAGCGCCGCCGCGCGCAGGCGCACGGTTGCGCGCGCCTGCGAGATGATGCTGGCCAGCGACGATCGTCGCGTCTCAATCCTGGACGTCTGCATGGCTGTCGGCGCCAGCCCGCGCAAGCTCGGCTATTGTTTTCAGGAGGTGCTCGGCACGAGCCCGATACACTATTGGCGCGCGATGCGGCTAAACCGCGTGCGCCGCGATCTCAAGCGCTGCTACGATCCGCATTCCGGCGTCTACGATGTCGCTGCGCGGCACGGCTTTTGGCACTTCAGCCAGTTCTCGCTCGACTACAAGCGACACTTTTGCGAGCTGCCGTCGGAGACTTTGCGGCGGGGGCGCGCTTGCAAGAATGCAGCTCCGTGCCGCCCGCAGAGCAACGACGATTACGATTGCTAACAATCACGACACGAAGATGCTCGGCATCTGTCCGCGGCCGGTTGATCCGATATTTCATAAATTCAGATCGATATGTCTATTGTGGGTCAGAAGCTGACCAAGCGCGGTCTCTAATGCCCGACAATCTCCGGCACCCTCGTCGCCGGCGGGGTGTTGCGGCTCCGCGTCGTGCGGACGATGCCGTCGATGATGGTCATGCCGATGCCGGGGAGGTCGCCGAGCTGCACGCTGTCGAGGATGGTCTTGCCGGGGGAGTGCTGCGCCTTGTCCATGATGACGAAATCGGCGGAGCGGCCGACCTCGATCAGGCCGCAGTCGAGTTCGCGCATCCGCGCGGTGTTGCCGGTGGCGAAGCAGAACGCCAGTTCGGCCGGCACGTCGCCGAGCGACGACAGCATCGACACCATGCGCAAAATGCCGAGCGGCTGCACGCCGGAGCCGGCCGGCGAATCCGTGCCGAGGATGACGCGGTTGAGGTCACCCATCTCGCGCGCGATCCGCAGCGTGTAGAGCGCGGAGCGCTCATTGCCGTTGTGCACCAGTTCGAGGCCGCGCTTGCAGCCCTCGCAGATGCAGCGGATCTCGTTGTCGGGCAAAGCGGTGTGGCCGCCATTGATATGGCCGATCACGTCGGTGTCGGCCTCCAGCACCACGTCCGCGCCGATCAGGCCGGAGCCGGGGATCGAGGGACCGCCGGTGTGGATGGTGCTCTGGATGCCGTATTTGCGCGCCCATCCCACCATCTTTTTCGCGGTCGGGCCGTCCTTGACGCCGCCGAGTCCGACTTCGCCGAGCAGCTTGACGCCCGCCGCCGCCAGCTCCTTGAAATCCTCCTCCACCATCTCGCATTCGATGACAGGCGCGCCGGCATGCACCTTCACGCCGCCGGGCCGCAGCGTCCAGAACGCGCGCTGCGCGAAAATCGCCATCGCCTTGAGGCCGACCACGTCGCGCGGACGGCCGGGCATGTGCACTTCGCCCGCCGAAATCATGGTGGTGACGCCGCCGTGCAGAAAACTGTCGATCCAGCCGATCTGGTTCTGCCGCGGCGTCCAGTCGCCGGCAACGGGATGCACATGGCTGTCGATCAGGCCCGGCGCCACGGTGGTGCCCATGGCGTCGACTGTCGTGGTGGCGCCGGCGGTGTCGACGTCCTTGGCCTTGCCGATGGCGGTGATCCTGCTGTTCTCGGCGACGATGGTGTCGGCATCCAGGATCGGCTTTTCCAGCGCGCCCGACAGCAATAGCCCGATGTTGCGGATCACCAGCTTGGTGGGGCCGGCGGCCTGGGGGGCGTCGTGAGCCATGGGATTCTTCCTTTTCGTTCAATGCCTTCGCCAGGCGGCTTTCGCCATACTGCCCGCGCCTTGACGCCGGGATCAAGCCGGATTATTCATTCGTATACGAATGAATGTATACAAATGAATTGAGCGGCACAATCGGCCCTCCAGCTTTGGGATCGGCAAGATGAGCAACTTCAATCAGGAAAGCGTCCTCGGCGTCCACCACTGGACCGACACGCTGTTCTCCTTCACCACCACCCGCGATCCCTCGTTCCGTTTCCGCAACGGCGAGTTCACCATGATCGGGCTCAAGGTCGGCGAGAAGCCGCTGCTGCGCGCCTACAGCGTCGCCAGCGCCAATTACGAGGACCGGCTCGAATTCTTCTCGATCAAGGTGCCGGACGGCCCGCTGACCTCGCGCCTCCAGCACCTGAAGGAGGGCGACCGGATCATCGTCAGCCGCAAGGCCACCGGCACGCTGGTCATCGACAATCTGGAAGACGGCCGCAACCTCTATCTGATCGGCACCGGCACCGGCCTCGCGCCCTTTCTCAGCGTGATCAAGGATCCCGAGACCTATGAACGCTTCGAGAAGGTGGTGCTGCTGCACGGCTGCCGCCGTGTCGCCGAGCTCGCCTATGGCGAGATGATCACCGAACAGCTGCCGAACGACGAGTTGATCGGCGAACTCGTTCGCGACCAGCTGATCTATTATCCGACCGTGACGCGCGACCCGTTCCGCAACCGCGGCCGCATCACCGACCTGATCACCTCAGGCAAGCTGTTCAGCGACATCGGCCTCGCTTCGCTGGAGGCCGCGCATGACCGCATCATGATCTGCGGCAGCCCGGCGCTGGTGCACGACACCCGCGAACTGCTCTCGGCAAAAGGCTTTGCCGAGGGCAATCACGGCGAACCCGGCCAGTTCGTGGTCGAGAAGGCCTTCGCGGAGCGGTAGGATTCCGCTTGCCTCACCCCGCTTGCGGGAGGTCGACATACTATATCTTGTGGCGAGACAAGGGCCGCCCGTCTAGCCATTCTGTACATGGGGTTGTTTTCGAGATTTTTGTTTTGGCCTATCAACGTCATTGCGAGCGAAGCGAAGCAATCCATTCTTTCTTTCCCGCCTCGCAAGAAGATGGATTGCTTCGTCGCAAGCGCTCCTCGCAATGACGGATTAGAGACCATCTCAATCCTTCCTCTTCTCCGACAATTTATAAATCTCCAGCGCATCGGCGTCCCCGCCGCGCGCGGCCTTGGCCATCCGGAACAGTTGCGCGGCCAGTGCGGTCATCGGCACCGGCGTCGAGGTGTCGTGCGCCACCTCGACCACCGTGTCGAGGTCCTTCAGGATGCTCGCGATGTGCCCGAGCGGCGGCGAGTGAATACCGTTCGCCATGCGCGGCACGAACAATTGCAGCGGAATGGAATCGGCAAAGCCGCCGGCCAGCGCTTCCGGCAGTTTTGAGGCGTCGATGCCGGCATTGCTGGCGAGCCGTGTCGCCTCCGCGATGATTGCCATGCTGCATCCGGAGATGATCTGGTTACACAGTTTTGTCGTTTGGCCGGCGCCGGTCGGGCCCATATGCGTCAGCCGGCGCGCCATCGCCAGCACATAGGGCCGCACCCGCTCGATGTCGGCGGCATCGCCGCCGGCCATCACCGCCAGCGTGCCTTCCTCGGCGCCTTTGGTGCCGCCGGAGACCGGCGCGTCGATCCAGCGCATGCCGTTCGCCTGCTTCAGCCGGGCCGCGATCGCGCGCGCCGCATCGGGATGGATCGAGGAGAAGTCGGCCACGAGTTTGGCGGCGCCGTCGGCGGCTGCAATTCCGTCGTCGCCGAACACGACTTGCTCCACCGCGACGGCGTCGGTGAGACACATGAAGATGATGCTGGCTTTCGCGGCGGCCTCGCGCGGCGTGGCGGCGAGCGCGGCGCCGGCCTCGACCAGTCCGGCGGCCTTGCCGGGTGACCGATTCCAGACCGTGACGTCGTGGCCCGCGTTCAGCAGCCGCATCGTCATCGGAATTCCCATCAGGCCGAGCCCGAGATAGCCGAGCCTTTCCTGTCCGTCCGTTGCGCCCATGTCGGCCATGCCGTTTCTCCCTGCTTACCCGCGCCAGGCTTTGCCCGGCCCGCCGCTCTACCATGGATCCCTGCCTTGCGGGCAAGGCGCGGCCCTTGCCGGTTTCCTTGCCCGCTTCCTTGCCAGCTTCCTTGCCGGTTTCGGCGGCTTGCCTGATTGTTTGAACCATGAAAGGCTTGGCGCAGTGAATGGCGGCTGCATCAGGGAAAAATGGAGTGGGCAGGATGCTTGTATCTTCGAAATGGATTGTGGCGGCAGGCGCTGTGGCAGCCGTGCTGGCCGGCATCGGCGCAGCACAGGCGCAAACGACCATCCGCGTCGGCTGGACCATCCCGGCCGAGGAATCGAAATACTGGATGATGCGCCGCCCGGCGGAATTTCCCGAGCTCGGCAAGACCTACAAGGTCGAATGGACCCAATTCCAGGGCACCGCGCCGATGACGCAGGCGCTGGCCGCCGGCGCGCTCGACTGCGCCACCCAGGCGCCGCTGTCGCTGTCGAACGGCGCGGTCGGCGGCGGCCTGAAGGCCTACATCGTGGCCCAGCACGTGTTCGAAAAGCCCGGCGGCTTCTCGGTCTATTGGGCGGTGAAGGACGATTCCCCGATCAAGACCATCGCCGACCTCAAGGGCAAGACGGTCGGTATTTCGGTGATCGGCGGCGGCACCCAGGGGCCGTTCAACATGCTGCTGAAGAAGAACGGCGTCGACCCGGCCAAGGACATCAAGCTGGTCGAGGTCGGCTTCGCGGTGTCCGAGGACGCGCTGCGCCAGGGCCGCGTCGATGCCGTCAACATGAACCAGCCGTTCGCGGCGCGCGCCGAGGCCAAGGGCGGCACGAGAAAACTGTTTGCGCTGTCAGAGGCGATGCCGAACATCGTGCACATTCTGGAGGCGTGCCGTGCCGAGTTCGTCGACAAGAACCCGGACGCGGTCAAGGCCTATGTCCGCGACATCACCGCCGGCATGAAGAAGGTGCTGGCCAATCGCGAGGAAACGCTGAAGGTCGTTTCCGAGCAGTTGAAGGCACCGATCCCGGTGCTGGAAACCTATCTGCTCAAGGACAATGATTTCGGCCGCGATCCCGGCGCCGCGCCGAATTTCCCGGCGATGCAGAAGATGCTCGACATCTATGCCGAGACCGGAATGCTGCCCAAGCTCGACGTCATGCAGTTCAAGCACCCGACCATCGTGGCGCCGCTGCAGTAGGGCGATCTTTAGCAACACGTCGTCCCCGCGAACGCGGGGACCCATACGCCGTGACCTTGCGTTAGGGCACTGTGGCAGAGACCTTTCGTCTCACAGAACTCCGGGATTATGGATCCCTGCGTTCGCAGGGACGACGTGCGGAGAGAGCTGTAGTCCATGAAGAAGTACCGATCCCGCGTCACCACCGATGGGCTCGATCGTGCGCCACACCGCGCCTTCATGCGCGCGATGGGGCTTGACGATGCCGCGATCGCCAAACCGATGATCGGCGTGGTCAGCATGAAGGGCGAGCAGACGCCCTGCAACATGACCCACGATTTCCAGGTCGATGCCGCCAAGGCCGGGATTACGGAAGCCGGCGGCACGCCGCGCGAGTTCACCACCATCTCGGTTTCCGACGGCATCAGCATGAACCATGAGGGCATGAAGTTCTCGCTGGTGTCGCGCGAACTGATCGCCGATTCGATCGAGGCGGTGGTCCATGGTCTTGCCTACGACGCGCTGATCGGTTTCGGCGGCTGCGACAAGACGCTGCCCGGCGTGATGATGGGGATGATCCGCTGCAATGTGCCGTCGATCTTCATCTATGGCGGCAGCGCGCTGCCGGGGCGATTTCAGGGCAAGACGCTGACGGTGCTGGATTCTTACGAGGCGGTCGGCGGCTTCATGACCGGCGAGATTGACGAAGCGACGCTGCAAGGCATCGAACGCACTTGTCTGCCGACTATCGGCGCTTGCGCCGGCCAGTTCACCGCCAACACCATGGCGATGGTGTCGGAGGCGATGGGGCTGACCATGCCCAACGTCTCGATGGTGCCGGGCGTCTATGCCGAGCGCGCGCAGATCGCACGCCAGGCCGGACGGCTGGTGATGCAGATGCTGGAGCGCGGCGGGCCGCTGCCGCGCGAGATCGTGACGCGAAAGGCGCTGGAGAACGGGGCCGCCATCGTCGCCGCGACGGGCGGCTCCACCAACGCCGCCTTGCATCTGCCGGCGCTCGCCAACGAAGCCGGCATTTCCTTCACGCTGGACGATGTCGGCGGGGTGTTTTCCCGCACCCCGCTGATCGGCAATCTGCGCCCCGGCGGCAAATACACCGCCAAGGACGTCCATGATATCGGCGGCACCGCCGTGGTGATCCGCGCGCTGCTCGAAAGCGGCCACATCGACGGTTCATGCCTGACGATATCGGGCCGCACCATCGCCGAAGTATATGGCGGGGCCAACGCGCCCGACGGCGAAATCATCTTCTCGACAGCCAGGCCGATCATGCCCGATGGCGGCGTCGCGGTACTCAAGGGCAATCTCTGCCCCGACGGCGCGGTGATCAAGGTGGCCGGCCTGAAGAGCCTGGTGTTCGAAGGAACGGCGCGGGTGTTCGAGGACGAGGAGCATTGCGTCGAGGCCGTCCGCAACCGAAAATACACCGCCGGCGATGTCCTTGTGATCCGCAACGAAGGCCCGGTCGGCGGTCCCGGCATGCGCGAGATGCTCGGTGTCACCGCGCTGATCTACGGCCAGGGCATGGGCGAGAAGGTCGCCCTCATCACCGATGGTCGGTTTTCCGGCGCGACGCGGGGCATGTGCATCGGCTATGTCTCGCCGGAAGCCTTTATCGGCGGCCCGCTCGCCCTGGTGCGCGAAGGCGACCGCATCCGCATCGACGCCGCCGCGCGCCGCATGGATCTCCTGATCGACGACGCTGAATTCTCGGCGCGGCGGCAGGCGTGGAAGCAGCGTCCCCCGCGCCATCGCGCCGGAACTCTCGCTAAATACGCCCGCCTGGTCGGTCAGGCCCCCGGCGGCGCCGTCACCCATGACGGCGCGGCGGAATGGCCGTGGTTCGACCAGGCATGATGCTTGCTGACCGATCACCGCGCATTACAATGCGCACGCGGGCAGCACGGCAGTCGGCAGCGTTGTCCAGACGACCCCGAGCGCCGATAGTAGTGTCAGCAGCAATGATGTGCGTCGAAGCCACGCCTCGCTGCGATCGGACCGCGAAGGGGCTGTATTCCCGGAGCGGAGCAGTCGGGCGGCAAGGATGATGAGGCCGGTCAGGGCCGCAGCCGTGACGAGAACAGCTATCCATCCCATCATGGTGGCTTGATCCGCCGGCGGCCCGATGCAGATCAGCGCCTCGGCAGCGTAGACCAGCGAAAAATGCGCGAACCAGATCGCGGGTGCGATCAACACACGCAGGAAATCGCCAAACGGCCGGACTGGCTTGATAGCGGCGCTCATGCTGCAAGCCTCGGAAATCCGTGAACCAGCAACAGCCCGAGCAAGCTTTGCCCGACCGTGTAGTGGTACAGCAGGCCGAGATTATCGAATACCACGCGGCGCTCGCAATCGAGGCGGCCGCCAATGCTTCGCGCGACAGCGAAGCCTGCCATGACCAGCGCAGCCAATGTCATTTGCGCCTGCAGGAAAGCCGCCATGGCAACCAGCGCGCCGTGGATGTTCGTTTCAGGACGCAGGCCGCTTTGCCATTGCGCCGACACCTCGCTGATCAGCGCTGCGACGAGCGCCACCGCGGCGAGCACGGTCAAGATCTCGAAGTTGCGGCGACCTTGCGCGTTCCGTGGCAGGCCACGCCCGGCCGCGACGAGGATGGCGCTGCCGGCAACGAGCAGGAAGGCTGGCAGAACCGGCGAGGCAGCCGGCGCAAGCGCCGCCGGCTTCGGCCAGAATTGCGGCGAGACCGTCCACAGGTAAAGATAGGAAAACACATAGGCGAGATAGAGCGAGCCGGCGACCAGCAGCAGCACGATCATCGCCCACCACGAATGCGACAGCGAACCGGATGCATAGGTCGGCAGCGTGATGCCTCCTCCGATATCGACTGCCCTGTGCGGCGCCGGATCGCTGTCCCACATCCAGACCAGAATCATTGCCACCGCGAGTACGCCGCAGATCAGCGCCAGCGTGATGGCCTTGGCCGTCAACAGCATGAAGAAAGCCGCCGTGAAGATCGCCGCCAGCAACGGTGTCCAGCCGGGGCCGGGAAGGCGAAGCAGATATTGCGACGAAGCCTCGATCGGCGAGGTAACGATGGTCTCGCGTCGGCCGGTACCCGAGCCGGGCAGATAGTACCTGCCGGCTTCGACATCGTCGGCCAGGCGCGGTTGATCCCACAGCGGGTCGGCGCTCGTCACGATCGGGATGCTGCGCGGCCCGTAGACATCGTTGGGCAACCACTCCAGGGTACCGGCTTTCCAGATATTGCCGGCGGCATTCGCAACGCTCGGGCGCAGGTTGCGGATCAGATCGATCAGAAACAAGCCGACGCCGGCGGCGAACAGGACGGCGCCGATCGTGGAGATCAAGTTGAGGATGTCCCACCCCATCACGGCCGGATAGGTATACACCCGCCGCGGCATGCCCATCAGGCCGCTGATATGCATCGGAAAGAATGCGATGTTGAAGCCTGCGAACATCAGCCAGAACGTCCATCGACCGAGCCGCTCCGACAGAGCCCGGCGGCTGAACGCCGGCGCCCAATAGTAAAACGCCGCGAACAGCGGAAATACCATTCCGCCGACCAGCACATAGTGAAAATGCGCGACGACGAAGTAGGTATCGTGCACCTGCCAGTCGAACGGCACCATGGCGACCATCACGCCGGTGAGCCCGCCAAGGGTGAAGATGAAAAGGAAGCCGAGCACAAACAGCGACGGCGTCACCAGGCGGAGGCGGCCCGAGGCGATTGTGGCGATCCACGCAAAGACCTGGATCCCGCTCGGCAACGCCACTGCCATGCTGGCGGCGGAAAAGAAACTGAGCGACAGCGCCGGGATTCCTGTTGTGAACATGTGATGAACCCAGAGCCCGAAGCTGAAGAACCCGGTAGCGATCAGCGCCACGACCACGAAGCGGTAACCCACCAGTGGCGTGCCTGACATCGCCGGCACGATCATCGACACCATGCCGGCTGCGGGCAGGAAGATGATGTAGACCTCGGGATGGCCGAAGAACCAGAACAGATGCTGCCACAGCAGCGCGTCGCCGCCCCTGGCCGCGATGAAGAACGGCCAGTCGAAGGCGCGCTCGAGTTCGAGCAGCATAGTGGCAAGAATGACGGCCGGAAAAGCGAACACGATCATTCCGGCGAAGATCAGCATGGTCCATGCGAACATCGGCATCCTGTCGAGCGTCATTCCCGGTGCGCGGGTGCGCAGCACGCCGACGATGATCTCGATCGCGCCGGCGATCGCCGAAATCTCGATGAAGCCGATGCCGAGCAGCCAGAAGTCCGCGCCCATGCCGGGCGAGAATTGCGAGCTGGTGAGCGGCGGGTACATGAACCATCCGCCTGACGGCGCGAGGTCGAAGAACAGCGTGCTGAAGAAGATCAGCCCCCCGACGAAATAGGCCCAGAACGCAAAGGCACCCAGCCGCGGAAAGGGCTGGTCGCGGGCGCCGAGCATCTGGGGAAGCAGCAGGATGCCCATGGCCTCGACAACGGGCACGGCGAACAGGAACATCATCACGGTGCCATGCATCGTGAAGATCTGGTTGTAGGTCTCCTGGCTGAGAAACGTATTGCTCGGCACGGCGAGCTGCAGCCGCATCAGCAAAGCGAGAATGCCTGCCAGCAGGAAGAACAGCAGGGCCGTGCCGACGTAGAAATATCCGATCGTCGTATTATTGACGGAGGTGACGATGCGCCACGATTTGGGCACGGCCCAGATGGTTTCGAGCTCCGCCAGTTCGCCGCGTGGCCGGGGCAGTTTGTTTGGATAGTTCGATGTGGCGTCAGCCATGGCGGTCCGTCACCTTCAGGCTGAGGAGATAGCTCGCGAGTGCCTCCAGCTCCGGCGGCTGCAACACGCGAAACTCGGGCATCAGATTGCCCGGTTTGATGTGCTGACCATCGGTTATGAAGCGCACCAGGTTTTCACGGGTCAGCGGCAGCGTATCGATGCCGATCGAACGGCGCGCGCCGATATGCGTCAGATCCGGACCGAGCGTACCGGCGGCAGACGTGCCGCGCACCGTATGACAGGCGCCGCAGCCAGTTGCGAGGAACAGGGATTGTCCCCGCCGTGCGATTTCTGATGCGGGAGTTGTGGCGGGCCTGGTTGCGCGCTGCAGCCATGCCGCATAGTCGGCGGCCGGCATCGCCACCACCTCGAAGGCCATCAAGGCATGGGGGCCGCCGCAATATTCGGCGCATTGCCCGCGATAGATGCCCGGCCGTTCGGCTGTGAGCCGCAACCGCGCGGTGCGGCCGGGGATCATGTCGACCTTTCCACCGAGGCTCGGCACCCAGAAGCTGTGGATGACATCGGCGGCCTTGAGCGTGAACGTAACGGGCATGCCGACGGGAATGCGGATTTCGTTGGCGCTGGCGACAGGCGTACCGTCGGCGCCGGAATAGGTGACGCGCCACCACCATTGCTCGCCGACTACCTCGATGTCGACGGCGTCGCGGGTGTGGGAAAGATCAAGGTGGGATCGCATCAGCCAGACGCCGTAGCCCAGCAGCAGCGTCAGGGTGACGGCCGGAAAAGCGATACCGAGCGCGATGACGGCGTTCTCCTGCGCCAGCAGCCCGCGGATCCGCGGCGATCCCCTGATGGCCAGCCAGACCGCGGCGATGACAATGGTGAGCACGACCGCCCCGAACCCGAACAGCAACCAGGCCAGATACGCGATCTGCCGAGACTGGATTCCCCCGGGCGCCAACACCGACTGCACGTCCGAGCCGCAGCTCCCAAGCAGCACCGAGCCCGCGAGAACGACGCCAAGCGAAGGGGCGCGCCTCATCGGCTTGCCTTCCCTGCGGCGCGGATCGACGAGAAGTACGCCGCGACGTCCTCGATCTGCCGCTCGGTCAGACGCCGGGCAATCGGGGCCATGATCGCGTCGGTGCTGGAACGCGAGGTCAATCCGCTTTTCCAAAGCCGCAACCGGTTGACAATATAGGGCGCATGCTGTCCGGCGAGGCGCGGATAGACCGGCAGGGAGGACAAACCGTGGCAATCCGTGCAGGCCGGAATTCTCGCGGCGGTATCGCCAGTTGTCGCCAGCAGGCGTCCGCGCTCGACGGATTCGGGATTGAGCGGCAGGTCCGGCGGGACCGGCGGCGACAGGCCGGCGTAATAATGCGCGACCCGCTCGCGGTCTTCAGGGGACAGATCGCTGGCCAGCGGCTGCATAATTCCGCTCGGACGGCGCGCGTGGGCGTATTCCTCGAGCGCCGCCATCAGAAACTCTCTAGGTTGGCCGTGAAGAACGGGCACCAACCGACTGTCCGGCCCGCGCCGATTCTGCCCGTGGCAACGCGCGCACGCGCTCACCGCCTCGGACGTTCCCTCGGTCGTCGCGATTTCGCTGCCGCTTTGCGTGGGAACGGTTAGGCCGCCCAGCGCTAACTCGCGATAGGCGGCGGCATCCAGCGTGGGAAGCCGCCTGAGAAATGCGACGACGGCCCAGACCTCATCGTCCCGCTGCTGCGCCGCCCAGGCCGGCATTCCCGTGTATTTGAGGCCATTCTTGACGATCCAGAACAGTTCCCGGTCGCGCCACTCCCGCATCGATGTCGAAAGATCGGGCGGCGAAGGCAGCATGCTTTGCGCGATCGGGCTGATCGGCACGCCGGGTGCGCCATGACAGAAGGCGCATCCGCTGTGGAAATGAGCGGCGCCCAGTGTCGACAGGTCTTCGCTGTCGAGCGGCGGAGCCTCGATGCCGAGCGCATGGGTCCTGACCGAGTTCTGCATGCCAAACGTCAGAGCGGCATTGGTCACGGCCCAGTGGCCGCGACTGGCAGCCACGCTGTAGAGACCAGACCAGGCAAAAAGAAAGCCGGCCAGCACGATCGCGGCCAGGCCGAACAGGACGAAGCCGGTGATCCACTTCCAGCCTTGGCGTGTCGTGACGCGCACGGCTACCGTCCGGCGGTAAGGCTGCGATGCAGCGAAGATCTCGCGGTTGTCTCCGGGCGAGCGATCAATTGCACTGCGAGGATCACGGCTGCGACCAGATAACTCAGCGGACAAGCGGTGATCATGAGCAAGCCGGCGAGGTGCTGATCGTCGAGCGCAGGCAATCGATCTTTTGCATGGACGAAATGATCCGCGGCCTCGTAGAGCGTTCGCGGTGCAAAGATCAGCAGCGCGGCAAGCAGGCACGCCAGCTTGCCGGTTAGCAGCAGGGCTGGGATGGTCTGCCAGCGCGCCGCGGCGGAGATCGTCAGCAGCGTGAACCAGAACGATAGCGCGGCCAGAAACAAGACGCCGTGCAGCGCCATGCCGAGTGCGGGAGAATTGACAATGACATTGTGGACGGCGGGGGAATGCCAGGCCCAGAGCAGCGCGATCTGGGCGACGGTCGCAGCCCAGAGCGACGATGCCCGGACATGGCGCGTCGGCGAGCGAGCCGTTGCCCACGCGGCAAGCAAGGGCGCTGCGACATTCATCGACGCGACGTGCAGCATCATGTGTACGGAAAAATGTCCCAGATCGTAGATCAATAGAACAGCCGCTCCCGCCACGAAAACGGCGGAAGCGCTGGCTACGGCTGGCGTGGTCATCCGAATGGTCAAAAGGCTGATTTGCCTCCGGAGGGCCCGAGGAGAACGAGATGCGTCGCGGTCCAACCGATCAACCGCAGCCGTCGGCAATGGTTCCGCCCTGGCGATTTATCGCGGCGACGGCTTCGGCGACGGCCGATCGATCCGGTTGCGCGTTAGGCCGCATATGCGGACTTCGGCTCTGCCGTTGCCACGCGGACCGGACACAAAAAAGCCCCGGCAGATGCCGGGGCTTCAGTTGTTTGAGAAATCGCTGGTTTGCCGAACTCAGAACTTGTAGTTCACGCCAACCTTGGCAATGGAAAGCTTGTTCTTGAGGTCCGCATTGATGGTGAATGCGGCAGGGGCCCCGAGGGCGAAAGCCTCGTTCTTCGTGTCGAAATCGATGTAGTTGTACTCGAGGAAGCCGGTCCAGTTCTTGGCGAACATGTACTCGACACCCATGCCGAGCAGCCAGCCCCAGGAGGTGCTGTCGGCGCTGGTCAGTTGCGTCAAGCCGGCGCCGCCGGGACCGCCAATAATGCCGCCGCCAGGGGCGCTTACGCTGTGGGTGGAATTCATCCAGGCGCCGCCGCCCTTGACGTAGAGCAGGGTACGATCAGCGACAACGCCGCCGATGCGGCCCGAAACGGTGGCCAGCCAGTCGCTCTCGGTGGTGCAGGACAGGACGACAACACAGGGCGTCGTGCCGTTGACGTTCATTCCGGCGATGTCGCCCTGGACGCCAAACACCACCCAGCCGTTCTGCCAGTTATACCCGACCTGCCCGCCGCCCAGGAAGCCGCTCCTGGTATTCTGGGAGAACGGAAACGTAAAAGCGACCGCACCGAGACCCGGAGCGGCAGCGCCAGTTAGGGTCGACTCGGTTGTGCCCCAGCCGCCGCCGACATGGGCGCCGACATAGAAGCCGGTCCAGCTCCAGGTATCGATAATCGGCGGAGCCTTCGCGTAGCGAGGACCCAGATCCGCTGCGGAGCCCGCAGCAGTGGTTGCAATGAGGATAGCGGCCGCAGCCGAAAGGATCGAGCGCATGTGAAATTCTCCGACAATACCCAAGCATCGCAATGACGCCTGTACGTGTCGGGAGTCGTAATCGAGGTCCGTGGCAACGCATTATTGCTGAAAAGCCACACTCGCCCGGTATTCGCCCGTAGTACTACGGTCTTTAAGCAGAAATTTACTACGTTTCCGGCGATTCGGACCCATCCTCCGGATTTTGCAGGAACGTCCAGTCCTGCCGCACCCGCGGATTCGGAGGCCGCTGTCGATCGAGGGCCAGCTGTTTTTCCGCCGCCCGCAGGCGAAGAATCCCTGCGTTTTTGAGGGCTTCGATTCGTTCGGGCCCCCAAGGCATCGCGCGCGCTTCAGCCAATGCGGTTTCTGCATGGTCCCAAAGATCGTCAATCTCACCCATTGGCGGCGTCTGTATCCATTTCAGCCCATCATCAGTCGCGGGCGGACGAAGAAACGTTCAAAGGGCAGGCTCGAAGCAGCGTCTCCACCGCGCGCGCGAAGTATTCGATCGGCGTGATAGCAGGCGTGTTCAAGGCTTCCGGCCCCGCGCCAGCCGCCAAAACAGCATCGCCAAGCCCTGCCGGCTTCATTAAGGTCGGCGCTGGAATGAAGCCGGGAAGCCCAGCAGAAATGAAGGTGTTGCCATCGAGGCCGGATTTCGAGGCTGATCCAGCGCTGGCGCGCGGGCCGGCGCCCGCCATGATCGAGATCGATCGTGTCTCCCAGACCTTCCGCACATCAGGCCGTCAGGCCCACCTGGCGTTGTCGGATATCTCGCTGACAATCGAAGATGGCGCCTTCGTCTCGATTCTTGGCCCCTCCGGCTGCGGCAAATCGACATTGCTGTACATCGTCGGCGGTTTCGTCAGTCCGACCGAGGGCGTGGCGCGGGTGAAGGGCAGGGCGATTACCGGGCCCGGCCCGGATCGCGGCCCGGTATTCCAGGAATTCGCGCTGTTTCCCTGGAAGACCGTGCTCGGCAATGTGATGTACGGCCCGCGCCAGCAGGGCGTGAAATCGCCGGAAGCCGAGGCACAGAGCCGCCGGCTGATCGAGATGGTCGGCCTCAAGGGATTCGAGAATTTCTACCCCAAGGAACTGTCAGGCGGCATGAAGCAGCGGGTCGCACTGGCGCGCACGCTGGCCTATCACCCCGCAGTGCTCCTGATGGACGAACCGTTCGGCGCGCTCGATGCGCATACCCGCACCCGGCTGCAGAACGACCTGCTCAATATCTGGGAACGCGACCGCAAGACGGTGCTGTTCGTCACCCATTCGGTCGACGAGGCGGTGTTCCTGTCCGACAAGGTCGTGGTGATGACGCGGGCGCCCGGCCGCATCAAGCAGATCATCGACATCGAACTGCCGCGGCCGCGCCGCCGCGCCGAACTGCTGCTCGATCCGCGCTACCAGAAATACGTGGTCGAGATCGAGCGCATGATCGACGACACCAGCGAAGACGGGCTGCGGCCATGATGACGCGTGCGCTCTCGCGTCTGGCGCCGCTGCTCGCCTGCCTCGGCCTGCTCGCGATCTGGCAGGCTGGCTCACTGATGCTGAATACCGAAAGTTTTCCGACCGCGATGTCGGCGGTTCGCGCCGTGCCGTCGATCCTCGGCGACAAGGAATCCCTCGTCAACATCCTGGATTCGCTGCGCCGGATGGCGATCGCCTTCGCAGCGGCGCTGCTGTTCGCCATTCCCCTCGGGCTGATGATGGGCCGCTCGCGCCTGGTGGCGTCGTTCTTCAATCCGCTTCTGATGATCACCTATCCGGTACCGAAGGCGGCACTGATGCCGATCATCATGCTGTGGCTCGGCGTCGGCGATCTGGCGAAAATGCTGGTGATCTTTCTCGGCGTCAGCCTGCCCGTGATCTATCATAGCTTTCAGGGCGCAAGAGCCGTCGAGGAAAAGATGCTGTGGTCGGGCGCCGCGATGGGCCTCTCGGCGCCACAGCGCATGATCCGGATCGTGCTGCCGGCGGCCTTGCCGGAAATTCTCACGGGCTGCCGCACCGGCCTCGTGCTGGCGCTGATCACCATGGTCACCTCGGAGATGATCGCGCGGCAGTCCGGCGCCGGCAACATCCTGTTCAACGCGCTCGACATGGGGCAGTACGACACCGTCTACGCCATGATCATCATCATCGGCGCGATGGGGATCGGCCTCGACGCCGCGTTCGAAAGGCTGCGCAGCCGGCTGGTGCGATGGTCCGAGCCCGGCTTCGATATCCCCCTGAGTTTCGCATGAACGCCCGCGCGCTCACATCCGAGGTCCTGCTCGGAATCGTACCGATCGCGCTGGCGCTTGCCGTCTGGCAGGGCATTTCGTCGTTCGGTTATGCGCCGGTGACGCTGTTGCCGCCGCCCGGGCTGGTATTCTCCCGGCTGGCGCAGCAACTCGGCACCAGCACCTTTCAGTACGAGATCGCCTCGACGCTGTTCCGGCTGTTCGCGGGATTTTCCATCGCGGTGATCATGGGCGTCGGCATCGGGCTGGCGGCGGCGGCGAGCCCGGCCGTCAACGCCGTGGTGCGCCCGATCGTGCGGGTATTGGCACCGCTGCCCAAGGTCGCGCTGTACCCGGCGCTCCTCTTGCTGCTCGGCTTCGGCCATGAATCCAAGATCACGCTGGTCGCCGCGGACGCGCTGTTTCCGATCCTGCTCTCGACCTATTACGGCGCCTCGATGGTGGAACAGAAACTGATCTGGTCGGCGATGGCGGCGGGCACCCCGCGCCGCCAGATCCTGTTCAAGGTGGTGCTACCCGCCGCGGTGCCGTCGATCCTCACCGGTTGTCGCATCGGGCTGGTGATTTCCTGCATCGTGGTGTTTCTCGCGGAAATGATCTCGTCGACCGACGGCCTCGGCCACATGCTGGTGACGGCGGCGCGAACCTTTCAGGCGGTCGACATGTTCGTTCCCCTGATCACGATCTCGCTGCTGGGATTGATTCTCAACGGCCTGTTGCAGGGGTTGAGATCCTATCTGCTGCGCGGATTTCCGGAAGTCTGATGGAAACTTGCGTGTTACCCTTTCCGTCATGGCCGGGCTTGACCCGGCCATCCACGTCTTTCTTGTTGGTACGTAGAAAAGACGTGGATGCCCGGGACAAGCCCGGGCATGACGAACTCATATAAAGCGGAGAAAAAAACATGTTGGCAGACCGCATAGAAGCAAAATGGATCGATGCGTTCTGCGAGGTTTTCGAGCGCTGCGCGGTCAAGCCGGGCGACACCGCGGCGATCCTGTCGGAGACGCAGTCGCGCGCGCTCAACGTTCACCTCGCTGAACTCGCATTGTTGCGGATGGGCGCCAGGCCGTTCCACCTCGTGGTGCCGACACCGCGCAACCGCGAAGTCGTTCCGGTCCGTTCCACCGGCGCCAGCATCGCCATCCAGAAGCTCGGACCCGTGGTCAGCGCGCTGCAGCAGGCGGGTTTTGTCGTCGACTGCACCATCGAGGGGCTGATGCACGCCGCCGAAACGCCCGACATCCTGAAAGCCGGCGCGCGCATTCTCAATATCTCCAACGAGCATCCCGAAGCGCTGGAACGCATGGTGCCGGACACCGCGCTGGAGAAGCAGGTCCGCGCCGCCGTTAAAATGCTGCGCGGGACAAAGCGGATGCGCGTGACCTCGAAGGCGGGCACCGAACTCGACGTCGACATGGTCGGCGCCCAGACGGCCGGTGTCTGGGGCTGGACCGACCGGCCGGGCACGCTGGCGCATTGGCCCGGCGGCATCGTCGTCAGCTTTCCCAAGAGCAAGACCGTCAACGGCACCATCGTGATGGCGCCCGGCGACATCAACCTCACCTTCAAGCGCTATCTGTCGACGCCGATCAAAATGACGCTGAAGGACGATTACGTCACCGATCTCGAAGGCGAGGGCGCGGACGCCGCGATGATGCGGTCCTATCTCGCGGCCTGGGGCGACCGCGAGGCCTATGCGGTGTCGCATGTCGGCTGGGGCATGAACCC
>JAUXWH010000228.1 GCA_030681365.1 Bradyrhizobium sp. | reverse complement strand
ACGCGACGCGCCGACGTGCTTCCTCGAAGCCGAAATTGTCCGTCGTCGACCGACTGCTCTTCGTCTGGCTCTATCGATTATTCCCGTCTGTGTTGAACGCCGTAGCCAATTGTCCAGCCCGAGACGATCATCCGGTGGTATCGGGCGGGCTTCGGGCTGTATCGGCGCTTGAAGTCGCGCTCGCGTGGCGGCCGGCCAAAGGTTCCGCTGAAGATCCGGCGTCTGATCCGGAGATGAGCCCGGCCAATCGGCTGTGGGGCGCTCCACGCATCCACGGCGAACTGCTGAAGCTCGGAATTGAAGTCGCACAGTCGACGATCGCCAAGTTGTCTATTCCGGATACTCTATCCGGGCTGGCATAACGGATAAGATCAGCTAGCCTGATCTTTAAAGTTCGATTTCCTGATGCTGTTTGCTTAGGTCCTGGTCTCGCCATTGAAGACGCAGGGACGGCTGGAAGCCGAGATCATCATGCGGCGGGCATCAGCGCCATGGATTTCCTGATCGTGCCGACATCGGCTTCAAGCTGCTTTTCGTTTTGGTCATTCTCACGCGCCAGCGCCGGCGGCTGCTATCACTCACAGTGACGACCAATCCCACAGAAGACTGGGTCGCCCGTCAGATCACCGAAGCCTTTCCCTGGAACGAGGCGCCGAAGTACCTCATCCGCGACCGCGACGCGTCCTATGGTAACGCGGTCACAGGACGGCTTGCTGCCATGGCCATCCGTAATCACCCGTTGGCGGCGCGTTCACCGTGGCAAAACGGGCATGCGGAGAGAAAGATCGGCTCGATCCGCCACAAAAGCCTCGATCATATCGTCGTCTTCAGCAAGGCCCATCTGCGCCGGATCCTCGCGGCCTACGCCGGCTACTACAACGAACTCCGAACGGACCTTTTTCTGGATAAGGATTCGCCGGGCCAGCGGCCGATCCAGCGGTTCGGCCAGGTCTTTGCTCAGCCGATTATTGGCGGACTTTATCATCAATATTGTCGGATATAGAGTTCGGTAAGGACAACCCGCACAGGCTCTTCCGCGACGATCTCCCGGAGTTCCAATTTCGGCACTGCACGACCACGATGTACTATGCCATGCCGTAACCGCCGCCACCGGAAGTTTCCATGACGACGCGGTCTCCAACGGAGAGGGCCAGGTTCTCCTTGCCCGATAGCTCCCGGCTGCCGCCGGCCGCACAATGCAGGGTGACGCGGAAGGGCAGACCGTCGGCGGCGCCTTGCAGCCCGTAAGGCGGTACGACGCGACGCTCGAACATGGTGGTGAGCGACAGACCCACACCCAGCACGGTATAGGCGCGAACCATGCCGTCGCCGCCGCGCTGCCGTCCGGCGCCACCCGACCCGGTGCGCAGTCGCTGTTCGTCGACCCGAATCAGATACTCGGCTTCGACGATCTCGACCGGCGTGTTCATCGTGTTGGTGAGATGAACGCGCACGACGGGCATGCCGCCACGATCGGTGCGCGCGCCTTCGCCACCGCCATGGGTCTCGTAGAACGTGCCCGTGGCGCCGTCGCGCCGCTTGCCGCCGAAGATCAACAGCCCCGCCGTTGTCGAGCCACCCGCCGTCAACCGCTCCGGCACGGCCTTCTCGAAGGCTCGCATGATGGCATCGACGGCACGCTGCGAGGTCTCATGGTTGCCGCCGACCACCGGCCTGTCGATGCCGGGCTCGAGGATCGAGCCTGGCCGCGTGCGAATGTCGAGCGGGCGATAGCAACCGCCGTTGGGCTGGATTTCAGGTCCGGCGACCGCCTTGATGGCGTAGTAGACTGCGGCCATTGCCACGAATGGCGTGGTGTTGAGCGGGCCGGCCACGGCATCGTCTGTGCCGCTAAAATCGAAGCTCGCGCGGTCATCGGCGATTTCGATACGGACACGGATGGCAGCCGGCTGCCCGTCGGGCCCGTCGTCGTCGAGGAAATCCTCGCCATCGTAGATGCCGTCGGGCAGGCCGGATATGGCCTCGCGCATCTGAGCCTCGGAGAGGTCGTCCAGCCGGTCGAGCGCGGCGCGGATGGTGGCGGCACCATGCTCTTCGCAGAGCCGCAGCAAGCGGCCTTCGGCGGCACGGGTCGAGGCCATCTGGGCCATTAGATCGCCCTCGCGTTCGGCAGGGCCACGCAGGTTGGCGAGCAGGAAGTCGCGCTTCTCCTCGTCGATACCATCTGATGTGAACAGGCGCAGCGGGGGGATGCGTACGCCCTCCTGCCAGGTCTCCGTCGCGGCGGCGAAGTAGCTGCCCGCCCAGGCGCCGCCGATATCGCCCCAGTGGGCGAGGCTGACGGCAAAGGCGAAGAGCCGGCCCTCGAGGAAGATCGGCCTGATAGCCTTTACGTCGGGCAAATGATTGCCGCCGACTTCGGGCAGATTGAGGAACCACACGTCGCCTGGCCGCATCCTCTCGGCGGGAACACGTTCGAGGAACTTCTTCACGGTGAAACTCATCACGCCGAGATGGATCGGGATGTCGCGGCCCTGGGCGATAAGGTCGCCCTTGTGATCGGTGATGGCTGAGGAGAGATCGCCCGCCTCGCGCAGAAGCGGTGAGCGGGCCGAGCGCATGACAACGAAGGACATTTCTTCTGCAGCCGCCGTCAGGGCATGGCGAATAACCTCGACGGTGAAGGGGTCTACCGAGTTCTTCATACCCCGGCCTCTTTGATCCAGAGATGACCCATCGCATCCGCATTGAGAACGTAGCCGGGCGGGACGATGATCGTCGACCAGGCATCTTCCACCACGGCTGGCCCGGCGATGCGCGCGCCGGCCGGCAGGAGGTCGCGGTCGTAGCGCGGCGTCTGGTGCGGCGCTGCCGGCTCGAACCAGCAGGGACCGATACCCGTTGGCTCCGGGTTGCCGTGCGGCTCGGCCATCGGACCGAACGTTGCGCGCCGAGGAACCAGCGTCCGCATTCGCAGGCTCTGCATCTCCCAATGCTCGTCGGTCGCATAGCCATAGATGGTGTGGTGACGTTTACGAAAGTCGTGACCCAGTTTCAGTAGATCCAGCGGTTCGGCGAAGGGCACCTCGACGGCATAGCTCTGGCCTACATAGCGAACCAAGGCAGTTCGCTCGACGGTGATCTCGGCCGCGCCGTGGCCTTGGCGCTGCAGGGGCTCCATCAGCGTCGCCAGCATGCCGTCGTGCAAGGCGCCATATCGGGCGGCGTCCCATTGCGTGCTGAGCAGTCGCACCGCCTGCTGCTGCGTGTAGCTCATATCGGCCACGATGCAGCCCAGCGCCGAGAAGCCGGAGGAAAAGCGCGGCACGACGATCTCGGCGATGCCGAACTCGCGGGCCAGGCGGGCGGCGTGCATGGGGCCGGCGCCGCCGAAGGCCAGCAGCGTGCATTGCCGTCCGTCGACGCCGCGCTCGACGGTGACTCGTGCGAGCGCCCGTACCATCGTGGCGTTGGCGACGCGCTGCACACCTAGCGCCAGTTCGATGACGCTGACGCCGAGACGCTTGGCCAGAGGAGCCAAGGCTTCTTCCGCCGCCGCTGTATCGAGCGTGATGGCGCCGCCCAGGCGTCGCGAGGTGTCGAGATAGCCCAGCACTGCATTGGCATCGGTTACGGTGGGCCGCATGCCGCCGCGTCCGTAGGCGGCGGGGCCGGGCTCGGCGCCGGCGCTTTCGGGACCTATCGACAGGCCGCCAGTGGCCATGGTCACCAGCGAGCCGCCACCGGCGCCGATCGATTCGACGGCGACCATGGGCTGGCGCACCGGCCGGCCGGCGAGCTTTGAATCGGTGGCGATTTCCGCGGTGCCGTTCACGATCAGGCAGACGTCGGTCGTCGTGCCGCCCATGTCGAAGCTCAAGACCTTCTCCAATCCGAGCGACGCTGCGACATAGGCGGCAGCGGAGACCCCAGCTGCCGGGCCGGACAGCGCCATGGAGAGCGGTCGGCGGGCAGCGGCCTCCGGTGAGGCCATGCCTCCCGCGGAATGCATGACGTGCAGGCGCGCGCCCTGGACTTCGCGCTGCAGGCGGTCGAGATAGCGGGCGGCGATCGGCATGACCGAGGCGTTGAGCGCCGTCGTGGCGGTGCGCTCGAACTCGCGCGTCTCCGGATTCACTTCATGCGACAGCGACACGAAGGGCACGGCCTTAGCCAAAGCTTCGCCAAGGGCGCGTTCATGAGCGGGGTTGGCATAAGAATGCAGCAAGGACACCGCGACGCTTTCGACGCCTATTGCCTTCACCTGCTTCACGACGGCGGCGATGGCGGCCGGATCGGGTGTCAGCACCGCGCTGCCGGCGTGGTCTACGCGCTCGGCCAGGCCGATTCGGCGCTCCGCTGGCACTTGGGCGCTGCGGCGCGGCGGCAGGTCGAGGCGATAGAGATGCTGGCGTCCGGCGCGGCCGATATCGAGCACATCCTCGAAGCCGGCCGTCGCTACCAGTGCCACCGGCTCGACGCGGTCCTCGACGATGGCATTGGTGACCAGCGTCGTGCCGTGCACCAGGTCGGCCACGTCCTCGGCCCAAAGATGGGCTGCGGAGAGCGCTGCCTTTATGCTGGCGACGGGATCGTCGCGCTGAGTTGGGACCTTGATCGACCGGACCTCGCCGGTCGCGGGCAGCAACGCTACTAGGTCGGTGAAGGTACCACCGATATCGATGCCGACCTGCCAGTCGCTTCCGGCCATGTGCCTACGCTCCCAGATAGGCTTCGCGCACCCGTGGATGGCTGGCCAGATCGCGTGCCGGACCGTCCAGCACGATATGACCATTCTCGATCACATAGGCGCGGTTGGCCACCTCCAGGGCCAACACGGTGTTCTGCTCGACCAGCAGTACAGTTACGCCCTTGGCGTTGATGTCGGCGATGCGCTGGTAAACCTCCGCAGACAGGCGCGGCGCGAGACCTAGGGAGGGCTCGTCGAGTAGCAGCATCTTCGGCCGGGCCATCAACGCGCGGCCGATGGCCAGCATCTGCTGCTCGCCGCCCGACAGCGACCAGCCGAGCTGGCTGGTGCGTTCTTTGAGTCTAGGAAACAACGCATAGACATTGTCGAGGTCGCCGGCCGCGCTCATACCGCGGCGGCGCCATATCGTGGTGGCGACATCGAGATTTTCCCGCACGGTGAGGCCGGGGAAGATACGCCTTCCCTCCGGCACATGGGCGAGGCCGCGCTTGACCCGCCTCTCGGCGGATTCGCGGCCGAGCGGCTCACCCTCGAAGCAGATCTCGCCGGACTTGGCGCGGTGAAGTCCCGAGATGGTGCGCAGCAGGGTCGTCTTGCCGGCCCCGTTGGCGCCCAGCAGCGCCACGACCTCGCCCTTGCTGACCTCAAGCGAGATGCCGTGCAGCGCGTCGATCGCGCCATAGGCGACGGCGAGGTTATCAACCTTCAGCATGCCGGTACCCGTGTCCCAGATAGGCTTCAAGCACCTTCGGATCGGCGCGGACTTCGGCCGGACTGCCCTCGGCGATCTTCTCACCGAAGCTGATCACGGCGATGCGGTCGGCGACGCGCATGACCAACCCCATATTGTGCTCGACCAGCACCAGCGTCAGCCCTTGCGTGCGCAGTTCCTCGAGGATGCCGCGCAGCCGGTCGACCTCGCTGGAGTTGAGTCCGGCCGCCGGCTCATCGAGAAGTAGCAGTTTTGGCTTGGAGACCAGAGCGCGGGCGATCTCGACCATGCGCTGGCGGCCATAAGGCAGGGAACCGACGAGACGGTCGGCATCGTCAGTCAGGCCGAGCGTCGCGAGAAGCGCCGCGGCACGTTCGCGGATCTCACCCATGCGACGCGCAGCGGTACCACCGGCGATCGCCGACCAGACGGATTGCGGCAACAGGTGATGGGCGCCAACTAGGACATTCTCCATCACTGTCAGGCGCTGGAAGAGGCGTCCGTTCTGGAAGGTGCGGACCATGCCGGCCGAGGCCACGACATGGGCGGGCGCGTCGGTGATGTCGCGATCCTCGAACCGCACCTTGCCGCTCGAACTGGGCAGGATGCCGGTCAGCACATTGATCAGCGTCGTCTTGCCCGCGCCATTAGGGCCGATGACCGAGAAGATACGGCCGGCGGGGATGGCCAGCGAGACCGACTGCACGGCATGCACGCCGCCGAAATTCTTCGACAGGCCGTCGATGGCGAGGATGGCCGCGCTCATCGGCTGAGGGCCTTCAGGCGGCGGCCGACGATTCCGACCAAGCTGAGCAGTCCCTTGGGCAGGAAGATCAGGATCAACAGCATCAACCCGCCAAAGATGATCAGGTAGGCGGTGCCGAGATCGCGCATCAGTTCGGGCATAAAGGTGACGATGACGGCGCCGGCGATAGCGCCCAAGATTGAGCCTTCGCCGCCGATGATAAGCATGGCGAGATAGATGATCGAATGGCCCAGCGCGAAATCGTCTGGCGCCACGAAGTTGGTCATATGCGCGAACAGCGCGCCCGCTAGGCCGGCATAAACGGCGGATAGGCCGAAGGCCTGGACCTTGATGCGGGTGACACCGACCGACGCGGCGCCTGTGGCGATCTCGTCATCGCGCACAGCGATCATGGCGAGGCCGATGTGAGAATTGCGGATGCGCCAGGCGCACCAAGTGGCGACCGCCAGCGCGGCCCACACGACGTAGTAATAGCGATGGTCGGTGGCGAGCGACCAACCGGGCAGGGCGAGGGCCGGAATGCCCGAGATGCCGTCGGTGCCGCCCATCAGTGATTTCCAGTTGGTGGCGACGATGACAAAGGAGACGTTGAAGCCCAGCGTCGCCAAGGCGAGGTAATGGCCCTT
>JAUXWH010000225.1 GCA_030681365.1 Bradyrhizobium sp. | reverse complement strand
CGCTGCAGGTGAGCGCGTTCGACGAACTGGTGCGCAACCAGGGCGGCGAACTGGCGGAGAAATTCGCGCGCGACTCGGGAACGCTCGGCGCCCTGATCACCCGCCACATCTCGGAATTCGACCGCACCGTCAAAACCTTCGGCGGCGAAATCGTCGAGCGCATGGGTCAGCGCACCCAGGACATCTCGGACACCCTGAAGACCTATGTCGACACCTTCGACAACCGTCTTGCCACCAACGGCGGCGAGATCACCGCCTCGCTGGACCAGCGCCTGGTACAGTTCGAGACCACGCTGGGCAGCCGCGTCGCCCATCTCGACACCTCGCTCGACAGCAAGATCGCATCCTTCGACACCTCGATCGAAGGCAAGATCAGGTCGTTCGACGGCAAGATCGAATCCTTCGACAGATCGCTCGAAGGCAGGATCAGGTCGTTCGACGAATCGATCGACAGCCATCTCAAATCGCTCGAACAGAATTTCGATACGCGGGCGAAGTCAGTCACCGAGACCATCGACAACCGCCTGGGCACGCTGGCCTCGTCGCTGACCGACGGCGCCTCGCAGGCGGTCAACCTGCTCGACTCGCGGCTGACCCACCTCACGACGTCGCTGACCGACGGCACCGCGCAGGCGATCCATTCGATCGACTCGCGCCTGACCTATCTCACCACGTCCCTGACGACGGGCGCGGCCCAGGCGGTCGAAGCCGTCGAACTGCGCATCACCAATGCGACGCAGACCATCGATGGCCGCAGCGCCCATCTGACCGACACCATCACGGCCCGGTTCCAGGAAATCCATCAGGGCATCGAAACCCGGGTCGGCGCGGTTGCCTCCGACATCGACATGCGCGTCGCGCAGTTCGAGGACCTGCTGGGCTCGCGTATCGAAGCCGTGGCGGGCCGAATCGAGAGCAGCGGCCGGCAGGCCAGCGAGGGCCTGATGGCCCGCGCCGAGGAATTGTCGTTCGGGATCAGGTCCCACGTCGAGGACGCGGAGCGCTCGCTGACCAACCTCGTGGTCAATACCAGCGAGACCATCCAGACCGGCGCCCGCGCCGCACAACAATCGCTGCTGACGGTCTCAAGCGACGTCGGCGCGCAGCTCAAGCTGACCTCGGGAGAAGTCGAGCGCGCCCTCACCGCCGTCGGCACCGGCGCGGCGAACTCGATCCTGACCAGCGCCCGTGATGCGCAGTCCACGCTGGTTTCAGCCTCCACCGAGGCCGCCGGCCAGATCAAGTCGCTGTCCGCCGACGTCGAGCGCACGCTCGCCGCCGCGGGCTCCGCCACCGCCAGCTCGATCGTCGCCGGCGCCCGCGAGGCGCAGACCACGCTGGTCACCGCTTCCGCGGATGCGGCAAGCCAGGTCAAATCGCTTGCCGCCGACGTCGAGCGCTCGCTCTCGATGGCCGGAAATTCCACGGCCGAGGCGATCACATCGGGCGCGCGCGAAGCCCAGACCAGGCTGGTCACCGCCTCCGAGGACGCGGCAAATCAGGTCAAATCGCTCGCCGCCGACGTCGAGCGCACGCTCACCATGGTCGGGACTTCCACGGCCGAAGCGATCACATCAGGCGCGCGCGAAGCCCAGAGCACGCTGATAACCGCTTCGATGGACGCCACCAACCAGGTCAGGTCGCTGGCCGCCGATGTCGAGCGTTCGCTGTCGATCGCCGGCACCTCCACCGCCGAGGCGGTCACATCAGGCGCGCGCGAAGCCCAGACCACATTGATCAATGCGTCCTCCGATGCGGCGAGCCAGGTCAAATCGCTGGCGGCCGACATCCAGCGCTCGCTGTCGATGGCCGGCACCTCGACTGCCGAGACCTTGACGATGGCCGGTGCCTCGACTGCCGAAACGCTGACGAGGGCCGGGACCTCGACCGCCGAAGCGCTGATAAACGCCTCCGCGGATGCCGCCAGCCAGGTCAGGTCGCTGGCAGCGGAGATTCAGCATTCGCTGTCGCTCGCCGGCTCCGCCACCGCCGAAGCGCTCACCTCGGGCGCCCGCGAGGCCCAGACCACGCTGGTCGCCGCATCCTCGGACGCCGCCAACCACGTCAAGTCGCTTGCGATCGACGTGGAACGCACCTTGACGGCGGTCGGCGCCGACACCGCCGCCTCGATCCTCGCCAGCGCCCGCGAGGCGCAAAGCTCGCTGGCCGCAACCTCCGTCGACGCAGCCAGCCAGATCAAGGCAATCGCAACCGACATGGAGCGCTCGCTCAGCGCGGTGACCGCCAACACCGCCGACAATATCCAGACCAGCGCGCTCAACGCGCAGAACGCCCTGGTGGCCGCGTCGAACGAAGTCTCCTCCAAGGTCAAGTCGACCTCGGCTGAAGTCGAGCGCACGGTGCTCGCCGCCAGCGGCTCGTTCGGCTCCACCATGACCGGCAAGACCGACGAAATCGTCACCTACGTGCAGCAGCAGACCGACCGGCTGTCGCAGATGATCGACGGCAAGCGCGGAACGCTGGTCGAGGCGATCGGCTCGAAGACCAGCCAGCTCACGGTCGACATCGATCGCGTCACCTCCGATGCCCTGAAATCGATCGAGACCAGAGGCCAGGCGTTCTCGCAGACGATGATGACCAACGGCTCCGACGTCGCGCGGACCATTACGTCCGCCGGCGAACTCGCCACCGGCGCCGTGGCCAAGTCGCTGAAGGAGCTCGAGCAGTCCTCGCGCGCGGCGATCGACCAGTCGCGCCAGGTATCGATCGCGGCCGTCACCGAAATGCAGGAGACCAGCAAGATCCTGCGCACCGACACCGTCGCCCTGTTCGAGCGGCTGCGTGAAGGCAACATCCTGCTGCAGGAAGTGCTGACCGGCGCGCA
>JAUXWH010000026.1 GCA_030681365.1 Bradyrhizobium sp. | reverse complement strand
GGAGTGTTGGAAATGTCGACTAAAGCGCCCAACCCTGTTGACAGATATGTCGGCAGTCGAGTGCGCATGCGCCGCATCATGCTTGGCATGAGCCAGGAAAAGCTCGGCGAAGCATTGGGCCTCACATTCCAGCAGGTGCAGAAATACGAAAAGGGCACCAACCGGGTCGGGGCAAGCCGCATTCAGCAAATTTCGGAAATCCTTCAGGTGCCGGTCTCGTTTCTGTTCGAGGGAGGCCCCAGCGGCACCGCCTCTACGGGCGTCTTCAGCGAAGGGACCTCGCCGGCCTACGTGTCCGATTTTCTCGCGACCTCGGAGGGTTTGGCGTTGACCCGCGCCTTCACGCGGATCGCCGATGCCAAGCTTCGGCGCAGCATTGTCGAACTGGTCGAGCAGATCGCCACGCGCGAGGCGCCCGACAAGCGCTGAAGACACGCCATCATTCCCGATGCGCGCCGCGTATCCGCCATTCGCGGGGCGCATCGGCGGTTCGCGCTGGCGCGCGCGCCGGAATGACGATACTGGAATCTCTCTAAAGTGGGCTTCAATATGCCGACCATAGCCGATCCTTTCGATTCCAGAGCCATTCTCGACGGCATCCGTCGCTGGGTCGAGATCGAGACGCCCACCGAAGCGCCCGAGCAGGTCAACAAGCTCGCGACCGTGGTCGCGGACGGCTATCGCGATTTGCCGGTTGCGATCGAGCGGGTCGCGGGACATTCCGGCTGCGGCGATCATCTCGTGGTGCGGTCGGCGTGGGGCCAGGACACGCCGGGAATCCTGGTGCTGAGCCATCTCGACACGGTCCACCCGATCGGATTCATCGAGCGGTTGCCGTTCAAGGTCGAGGGCGATGTCGCCTTCGGTCCCGGCATCTACGACATGAAGGGCGGCGCTTACCTCGCCTATCATGCGTTCAGGCTGCTCTGCGCCGGCGGCGAGCGTCCGCCGCTGGGCGTGACCCAGCTTTACGTTTCCGATGAGGAGATCGGCAGCCCGACCTCGCGCGCGCTGATCGAAGCCGAGGGCCGCAAGGCCAAATATGTGCTGGTGACCGAGCCTGCCCGCGACGGCGGCAAGATCGTCACCGGGCGCAAGGGCGTCGCGCGGTTCGACATCGCCATCAAGGGCGTGCCGGCCCATGCCGGCACCAGGCCCGAAGACGGCCGCAGCGCGATCCGCGAACTCGCCAATGTCATCCTGACCCTGGACGCCATGAACGATCTCAAGCGCGGCATCAGCGTCAATGTCGGCGTCGTCAAGGGAGGCACAAGGCCGAATGTCATTGCGGAAGAGGCTTATGCCGAAGTCGATCTTCGTGTGGCGACCATGGCGGATGCCGACGATCTCGTCACCAGGATCCTGAACCTGAAATCCCGGACCGAAGGCGTGAGCGTCAAGGTAACAGGCGAATTGAACCGGCCGCCCTACGAGAAGGGCAATGCCGGTGCCGCGCTTTACGAACATGCCAAAGAGCTCGCCGCGGAGATCGGCTTCGATCTGGTCGATACCTTCACCGGCGGCGGCTCCGACGGCAATTTCACCGCGCCACATACCGCGACGCTCGACGGCCTCGGTGTCGATGGCCAGGGCGCGCATACCCATTACGAGCAGATGTACATTTCGTCGATCGAGCCGCGGACACGGCTGTTGTATCGGCTGTACCAGACGCTGCGATGAGCATCGCACCCGGCGATCCCGACGACCGCGACCCGCCGCCCGACGATGGCGCAGCCGCGCACCGGCATGGCTCGTTCTTCGGACGGCGCAAGGGTCACAAGCTTCGCTCGCACCAGGCCGACCTGATCGCGCAGCTGCTGCCGCGCCTTGCGCTCGACATCGCCGCGCCGAGCCCGTCCGGCCTCGCCGAACTGTTCGATCCGCCGGTCGACCATGTCCGGCTCGAAATCGGGTTCGGCGGCGGCGAGCATCTGATCGCCGAAGCGCGCGCTTTTCCTGCTACCGGCTTCATCGGCTGCGAGCCCTACGTCAACGGTATGGCGAAGATCCTGACGCAGATCGAGGCCCATGGCATCGGCAACATCAGGCTGTTCGCCGGCGACGCCGCGGACCTTGTGGCCTGGGCGCCGGCGCAGTCGCTTAAGCGAATCGACCTGATCCATCCCGACCCATGGCCGAAGCGGCGGCACTGGAAGCGTCGCTTCGTGCAGGATGCCACCGTCGCCGCGATGGCGCGCGTGCTCGAGCCCGACGGCGAATTCCGCTTCGTCTGCGATATCGACGATTATGTTGCATGGACGCTGGCGCACCTGCTGCGCTCGCGTGATTTCACGTGGCTGGCGGAGCGCGCCGACGATTGGCGTCTGCCGTGGAGCGGCTACACGATGACCCGTTATGGACGCAAGGCCGAGCGTGAAGGACGCGCGGCGGCGTATTTGAGGTTTCGGAAGATCGGCTAACGCAACGCGGCCGTCATTCCGGGGCGCGCGCCAGCGCGAACCCGGAATCCAGGGATGATTTGGGGAATGGGATTCCGGGTTCGATGCTTCGCATCGCCCCGGAATGACAGCTCGCTACCCCTTCACCGCCTCGCCCATCCGCGCTTTCCTGATGTCGGTGGCTTCTCACACCATGCGCTTACCGCGCTCGCGGCCAAGCAACTCGATCGGGTCGTGATTGTCGATGTGCCCGAACTGTCCCTTGTAGACGCTGTAGCCGCACAGTTCCTGCAGGCGGCGCGGAAAGCGCCGCGCGGTCTCATGGGGAATGCCGAGCTGCAGGTTCTCCTGCTGCCGCATCCAGCCCCAGCAATAGGCGCAGGAAAACGCGAAACGCCTGGCGTCGCTGTCATTGGCGCCGCCGCCATGCCAGAGCGCGCTGTCGAACAGCATCACGCTGCCGGCCGGCATGGTCGCGGTGACGGCGTCGTAGTCCTTGCCGTATTCCGGCGAGGACGGATATTTGTGGCTGCCCGGGATGATCCGCGTGGCGCCGTTATCGTTGGTAAATTCCGACAAGGCCCAGATTGCGTTGAGCGTGATCGGGATGTGCGGACGCGGCAGCGGAATCAGCTGGGTGTCCTCATGGATCGGCTGCGCCTCCTGGCCGGGGCCGAGCACCAGCGAACAGAACGACGACAGCAGGCATTCCTTGTCGAGCACGCGCTCGACCACCGGCAGCACGTTCTCGTGCAGCGGCACTTCCCAGAAGATGTCGTCGTAGGTCAGGAGATTGTTGATGCGGACCGTCTTGAAGCCTTCGAACGAGGTTCTGGCAGGGCCGAGATGGTGCTCCCGCTCGATCCGCTCCAGCGTCTGCTTCAGCCGCTCCACCAGATCGGGGCCGGCGGCGCGCTCGATCACGGTGTATCCGTCGTCGCGGATCCTGTCGGCATGCGATTGAATTTGGGCTTCATCAAGCATTTTTGTCTCTCCCGGTGGCGCTGTGCCGCGCCTGTGGCGGCAGCATAGCGCGACCATTCCGGAGAGGAAAAGTGCTTCCGTCATTCCGGGGCGCGAGTAAGACGAGCGAACCCGGAATGACGATTGCACTTCACGCCACCTGGCGGGCCTGCCAGAATGTCACCACGCGCTCGGCCGTGGACGGCATCAGGCGTGCGAAGTTTACCCGCGCGCTCTCGATGTCCGAAGGCGACGGCACCCGATTTGGACCGAGCCGCAGCAGGATCAGCGCGCGCACGGTGGCCCATTCGAGGCCGATCACCTTGCCGACGATCAGGATCGGATCGTGCCGGTCGCCGGCAATCAGGCGGTCGAGGGTGTCGAGTTTCACCGCCGCCATGGCGGACAGCGTCGCAACCGATTCCTCGTATTTAAAAGCCTTGGCAAAGCCGAGCAGCGCGGCTTCGTTCAACTCGCCGGCGTCATGCAGCGCCAGCACGGTGCGTTGCGCCGGCGCGAAGTCGCGGCGGCTTTCGGCGCGCCCCGGCAGGCTGGAGATTTCGCCCATCGCCGCCTGAATATCGGCCTGCCGCTCGGGCTTGACCACTTCGAACAGGCGGCGGCGGACCGGCTCGACCGAACCCGCCAGCAATTCCTTGAGATGGGGGCTCGAGAGATCGGCGCGCTGACCGACCGCGAGCGTCAGCGCCGCGTCCTGCCCGGCGCGCTTGATCAGGCCGGAATATCCGGCCTGCGAAAACAGCGCGCCTGCATTGCCTGCAGCGCGACGCACCACTTCGAGATCGCCGCGGCGTACCATGACATCGGTGAGATCGGG